>JASHTB010000020.1 GCA_030040775.1 Thermoplasmata archaeon
GCTCGTTCGTCGCCGACCCGTTCGGTCGGGTGATCGCGAAGGCGTCCCACGACCGGGAGGAGCTCCTCGTCGCCGAGGTCGACCCTCGGGAGGTCGAAACGGTGCGACGCTTCTGGCCTTTCCTTCGAGACCGCCGAGTCGACGCCTACGGACCGATCACCCACCGATTCCTCGACCCGACGTGACCGCGCCCCGAGTCCCCCGGATGACCCCGAGGTCCCTCGGGTATCGAATGCCCGCGGAGTGGGCGCCGCACGCCGCCACGTGGATCGTCTGGCCCCACCGCCGCGACGATTGGCCGGGCCGGTTCCCGGCGGTCCCGTTCGCGTTCGCCGAGATCGTGCGCGTTCTCTCCCCGCACGAACCGGTCCGCATCGTCATCGGGAGCGAGTCCCAGGAGGCCCAAGCGCGGGCCCTCCTCGAGTCGGTGGGGGTCGACCCCGGTCGGATCCGGTTCCACCGGTGGCCGACCGACCGTTCGTGGGTCCGGGACTCGGGTCCTATCTTCGTCCGACGGACCGACGGAGGGACCGACCTTCCGCCCATCGGAATCACCGACTGGGCTTTCACGGCCTGGGCGAAGTACGACGACTGGCACCGGGACGACCGACTTCCCTCCCGGGTCTCGAAGGCTCTGGGTCTCCCCGCGTGGCGACCTCGGGTCGACGGGGCTCGGGTGGTCCTGGAAGGAGGAGCGGTCGACGGGGACGGCGCGGGGACCCTGCTCGCCACCGAGGAATGCCTGCTGAGCGAGGTTCAGCCGCGCAATCCCGGCCTGGGACGGGAGCGACTCGAGCGCGTCCTCTCCGATTTCCTCGGGGTCGACCGCGTCGTCTGGCTGGCCCGAGGGATCGTCGGGGACGATACCCATGGCCACGTCGACGACGTGGCTCGGTTCGTAGGGGAACGCACGATCGTTGCGGCGCGGGAACCGAACCCCGAAGACCCGAACCATTCCGCCCTCGAAGAGAATTTCGCTCGACTGCGCCGGGCCGTCGACCCGCTCGGCCGACCGTACGACCTGGTCGAACTGCCGATGCCGTCGGCCCTTGCCTACGGAGGCCAGCGGGTCCCGGCGAGCTACCTCAACTTTTACATTGCGAATGGCACCGTCCTCGTCCCGACGTTCAACGACCCTCTCGACCGGGTCGCCCTCGCCGCCCTGCAGAAGGTGTTTCAAAACCGTACGGTGGTCGGGATCCATTCCGGGGACCTCATCTGGGGCCTTGGCTCGATCCACTGCCTCACCCAGCAGGAACCCGCGCCCTAGGTCGTCGGCCCGTGACGCCGCCCCGTTCGGCCCTTCCCGACGGGTAGAGGGATTATCCCCCGTGGGGTCCGGGGTCACCGATGGCCGACACCGGATCCCGGTTGAAAGAGCTCGAATGTCGGGCATGCTGCACTTCGTCCGACGCCTTCCGGGTCGCCTCGGTATGCCCGACGTGCGGTCACGCGCTCTTCGCGAATTACCGGCTCGAGGACCTCGACGGACGCGACTGGTTACGGAAAGTCACGGAGCGCCCCGCGACGCTCTGGCGGTACCGCGAGCTCCTTCCAGTGGGGTCGGACGAGTTCGTGACGTCCCTCGGAGAGGGGTTCACTCCCCTCCTCCCCCTCGGCGACGTGCCCGGGGCCGAGGGCGTAGCGGTGAGCCTCAAAGACGACGGCACGATGCCGACCGGCTCGTTCAAGGCTCGGGGAATGGCCGTGGCGGTTTCCCGGGCTAAAGAGCTAGGACTTCGCGACCTGTTCGTCCCGAGCGCAGGGAACGCTGGGGTCGCCCTTGCGGCCTACGCGGCCCGCGCTTCGCTGCGCGCACGCGTCTACCTTCCCGAGCGCACCCCGGAGCCGATGAAACAGTCCGTCCGTCTGTACGGAGCCGAGGTGGTCGAGGTCCAGGGAACGATCCGAGAAGCGGGGGAGAAGGCCCGAGCCGACGAGAAGCGCCGGGGCTCGTTCGACCTGTCGACCCTCCGGGAGCCGTACCGGGTCGAGGGAAAGAAGACGATGGGGTTCGAGGTGTTCGAACAGAGCGGCTCTCACGACCTCCCGGACGCCATCGTCTATCCCACCGGCGGCGGCACGGGGCTCGTGGGGATGGCGAAGGCGTTTGCCGAGCTGAGGGCGCTCGGGCTGATGGAACGGCCCCCTCGGTTGTACGCTGTGCAGCCCGACGGCTGCGCCCCGGTGGTGCGCGCCCTGGACGAAGGGGCTCCGCAGGTGACCCCTTGGGGGGAGCCCCGGACGATCGCCCCCGGTCTTCTGGTGCCTTCCCCATTCTCCTCCGAGCGAATTCTCGAGGCCGTGCGCTCGACCCGTGGGGGTGGGGTCACGGTCACGGACGCCGCGATCGTCTCGGCGATGCGCGACCTCGCGATGCGTCACGGCCTTTCCGTCTCTCCCGAAGGAGCGGCCCCCTACGCAGCGCTTCCGAAACTTGTCGACCGAAAGCTCGTCTCTCCTGGAGAGCGGGTACTGCTCTACAATACCGGAACCGGCCTCCCATTTTCCTGGGAGGCCCTGGCCCGCTCCGTGGGATAGGCCCGCCTCTATCAGAGGGTGGCTACTTGCGCAGCAGTTTGAACCCGATGCCCCAGTTACCGAGGACCAGCGCGCTCTTGACCCAGAGGACGCAGAGGGATTCGAGCTCCCGCGAGCCTTCGATGCCCCCTGTATCGACCACCGAGGACCATCCGAAGTCGTGGAGGACCCCGACGACCGTCTGCTTCGCCGCCGCGTCGTTCCCGCAGATGAACATATCCGGCGGGCCGCCAGGGAACGAGGGGTGGAAGAAGTGCATGTGTCCGATCGTGTTGAACGCCTTGACGACACGGGCCTTCGGAAGGAGCTTCTGCAGCTGTTCTCCCGCCGAGGTCGTGTGGCCAATCGAGAGGGACGGGGGAGCACCTTCCTTGAAAAGGAGAGGATTGGTCGTGTCGATGACGACCTTGCCGTCGAACCGGCGGACCCCGGCCATGCGAACGGCGTCGGGTGTCGCGACCCCGTGGGTCGCGACGACCAGCATCTCGCCGAACCCCGCCGCGTCGGAGAACGAGCCGATCGACCCCTTTCCCTGCGCCGACTTTGCCCAGTCCACGAGCTTCGGCTGCTCCGCATGCCGGGTCCCGAGCTTGGTCTCGTGACCCAACGTGGTGAAGCCCGTTCCGAGCGACCGCGCGACGTCCCCGCTACCGAGAATTCCGACCTTCATCGCCGTTCCTCCTCCGAGGGAAAGTGCCGGTCCAGATGAAGCTCTGGTGTCGGGAAGGTTAGTCCGGAGCCTGGCCCCGGGGCCGAGTTCGTCGGAATCGTTCGGTTTTCTCCCGGTGGCACGACCGGCAGACGGTCTGCAGGTTCGAGTATTCGAGCGCGGGACCGCCGAGGGCGATCTCCACGATGTGGTCGACGTCGAGCTCCCGCGCCCGATGCCGGGCACCGCAGATCCGACAGGTGTACCGGTCCCGAAGCAGAACGTACGAACGGGCCGAGTCCCAGAAGTAGTGCCCGTGAAACCGCCAGCGGCACCGACGCGAACAGTACGGGGTTCGGTGGCTCGCGAGGGAAACGCCGCACTCGACGCACCGGCCTTCGCGACGGGCGGTGGCTCGCCGTACCGCGCCGTCGGAGAACCACGCCGCCGTAAGGGCGAGGACCCGACCTCCCGGGCCGATCGTGACCGAAGCCCTCGCGCTCGGCGCACCGGACATCGTGGCCGGGTCGGCCCTCCCCGTTCTTGAGCGTTCGGCTCGAAAGGAGCTCAGGGTAGGCACTAACTCCTTACCTCGACCGTGCTGGGGAGGCCGTGAAGTTCCCCCTGGCTGACTGGATCGATTCGCACGACCAGGTCCGTCACAACCTCGCCAAGAGCGGCATGGTCGGGTCGGTCGAGCATCCCTACCCCTCGGAACGCGCGGTGCGCTCCGCCGACCCCGCTTCTCTCCGAGCGATGCTCGCGGACCTCCACCGGGTCGCCCCCGACCGCGTCTTCCTTACTCACGGAGCCACGGAGGCGAACTCGGCCGCGATGTTCTTCCTCGCCTCTCGGACGAGCGCTGGGAAGAGGAGCTGTCGGATCGCGCTCCCGGAGTATCCTACCCTGTTCGACACCGCCCGCGCCACGGGTTGGAGGCTCCGGGAGAGTCCGGGGCGGGTCGGAATCGCCGTCGTTTCCCAGCCGCGGAATCCGGAAGGAGACCTGTGGAGCAGGGACCGGCTCCGTGCGTGGACCGAGGGAGCCGAGCACCTTCTCGTGGACGAGACGTTCCGCGAATTTGCCGGAACCCCGTCGCTCGCTGCCGACCCGGAGCGGTCCGTCTGGGTCTCTGGGACGTTCACGAAGTTCTTCGCGGGCGACGACTTCCGTGTCGGCTTTCTCGTGGTGCCGGAGCGCGAGGCATCCGCATTCGCCCGGTTCCACGGGCTTCTCTTCGACGAGCTCTCCCGCTACTCCGTGGCAGCGGCCGTTGCATGCCTGCGCCGGCGCGAGTGCATTCGACGGGAGGTGGAACGGCTGCTCGAACCTCATCGAGCGATGTGGCAGGCCTGCTTCCCGAACGTCGCGACTCCCGCCGCTCCGCTCGTCTTCGACCGACCGAACCCACCGGACGGGGATGCGCTCGCCGCGCGATGCCTGGAGCGGTCGATCCTGGTCTGTCCGGGCCGCTTTTTCGGTGACGTCCGTGGCGTCCGTCTCACGCTGACCCGGCGGAGCTTCCCCCGCGACCTCGAAGCCTATCTCGCCGTCCGCGAAGAGTCCGAGCGGCTCACTCCGGTTCGACCCAGCTTTCGGAGGAAGTCGCCGCGGGCTCGACCGCGCCGCGGGGGAACCGGCCGAGCGCGAGGCGCGCGATCGTGACCTTCGGCACAGACTCGATGTGCGGCGGGGTCACTCGCCCGGACCGTTCCTTGAGGAACGTCTGGGCGAAACGGACCGCGCGGGCCGGGTTCGACTCGTGGACGAGGAGGAAGCCCCGGGCGAGCTCGGTGAGCACGGCTCTCGCGGGAACGACCTCGCGGATCGCCTCGTCTTCGTCGTCCTCGGAGTCCGCACTGACCATGAACGGCCAGCGAGCCGGACCCGCGGCATAAAAAGAGACGCTCCAAAGGCAGCCGCCCGTTCGCGCGCGCGCACCGAGACGATATTACCTCGCGTGCGAACTTCGACGAGCGGAGGTCTCATGAGTCAGACCGCTTCCTTGCCGGCGTCCTCCCCTCCCGAAACGTCGTCGGGCACGCCTCGTCGAGGGATTCTACTCCGGACCCCGATACCGGGACCGGTGGCTCAGAAGGTCGTCGCGGACGACCGCCGGTTCCTGATGACCACGACCAAGAGTTCCCCCATCGTCGCCCAGTCCGGGAGCGGGGTGTGGATCACGGACGTCGACGGAAACCGTCTCCTCGATTTCGCCTCGGGCGTGGCCGTCAATGCGGTGGGGTACGCTCATCCGGAGGTCGTGCGCGCGGTGCGCGAACAGGTGGGCCGCTTAAGCCACTTCGCCGGAACGGACTTCTACTACGAGAGCCAGGTCCGGCTCGCGGAGCGCCTGACGCGTCTCACTCCCGGGAGCTTCGAGAAGAAGGTCTTCTTCACGAACAGCGGGACCGAGAGCGCCGAGGCAGCCCTCAAGCTCGTGCATTGGAACCGCCAGCGGTCGATCGTGGTGGGACTGCTCGGTGCGTTCCACGGCCGTACGATGGGTTCGCTCACGATGACCACGTCGAAGCCGGTCCAGAGGGCCCGCTACGCGCCGTTCGTCGGCGGCGGCATGCATATCCCCGCCCCGTACTGCTACCGGTGTCCGTACAAGCTCGAGTACCCGAGCTGCGACCTCTATTGTGCGAAGATACTGAAGGAGCTCTACTTCCAGACGTCGATCCCACCGGACGACGTCGCAGCGTTCCTCGCCGAGCCCGTGATGGGCGAGGGGGGCTACATCGTGCCGCCGCCCGGCTGGCATCGCACCGTGAAGTCGATCGTGGACGAGCACGGCATCCTGTTCATCGACGACGAGGTCCAGGCCGGCATGGGCCGGACGGGAAAGTGGTTCGCGGTCGAACATCACGGGATCGTGCCGGACGTCGTGACGATGGCGAAGGCTCTCGGCGGCGGTCTTCCGATGGGGGCGGTGATCTTCCGCAAGGAGCTCGACTACACGACCCCGGGTTCGCACTCGAATACGTTCGGCGGGAACTTGATCGCGGCGGCCGCCTCCAGCGCCACGCTGGATGTCATCGAGAAGGAGCATCTCCTCGACAACGCCCGGGTCCAGGGGGAGTACCTCCTCTCCCGCCTGCGCGAGCTCTCCGAACGGCACCCCGAGATCGGGGACGTTCGGGGCCTCGGCCTGATGACCGCCACCGAGTTCGTGACCGACCGGCGGACCAAGGAACCGGCCGTGGCGTTCCGGGACCGGGTCCTTGAGGAGGCCTACCGCCGCGGGCTGATTCTCTTGCCCTGCGGCCGCTCGGCGATCCGGTACGTTCCTCCGCTCATCGTGCGGCGAGAGGAGATCGACGAGGCGATCGAGGTCGTGGACGCGTCGATCCGGGCCGCGCGCGCTCGGGCATGAAGTTCGGTCGGCTGGGCGGTCCGGGAGAGGTCGTCCTCGCCGACACCGCCGAACCGGTCCCCGGGCCGGGGGAGGTGACGGTGACCCTGGCCGCCTGCGGGGTTTGCGGCACCGACCTCGAGAAACTGCGCGGAAACTACCGGACGGCCGGAGTCCTCGGACACGAGCCGGTCGGCCGCGTCGCGGCGGTCGGGGCCAGCGTGGCCGGCCTCGCCCCAGGGGACCGCGTGTTCGTCCACCATCACGTGCCGTGTTACGCCTGCGAGGTCTGCGAGCGCGGCGACCTCACGTTCTGCCCAACCTACTCGAAGACGAACATCGACCCCGGCGGTTTCGCCGAGACGTTCCGGGTGCCGCGCGATCACGTCGATCGGAAGGCGGTCCTCCGCCTCGATGAATCGGTCGACTGGGCGAGCGGGAGCCTGCTCGAGCCCGCGGGCTGTGCCCTGACTGCGATCCGAAAGGTCGGTCTTCCCGACCGGGCCTCGGTCCTGGTCCTCGGGCTCGGACCTGTGGGTCTGCTCTACGCACGGATCGTCGCGGCCCTCGGGGCTCGCTGGGTCGGCGGGACGGAGGTCTCTTCGCGACGGCGCAAGGCAGCCGAGGACGGAGGAATCGATGCCGCGGTCGACCCTCGGGAGTCCGGGGCCGTGAAGGCTGCGGTCGAGCGAGCGACGGGTGGACGGGGAGTCGACCTCGCGGTCGTCGCGACCGGGCAGCCGTCCGTGGCGAAAACCGCGACCGAGCTCACCCGGCGCGGGGGCACCGTGAACTTCTTCGGCCTGCCCGAGGCCGGGAGCCGCCTCGACGCCGACCTCCAGGACCTCTACCTGAGGGGGGTCCGACTCGTCCCGTCGTACGCGACCACCGAGCCTGACATCGCGGAAGTCCATCGGATGGTCGTCGAGGGGGCCCTACGGATCTCTGACCTCGTCACGCACCGGATCCCGCTCGCGGAGATTCGCGAGGCGTTCCGCCTCGCCGGGCGTCCCGAAGAGAGCGTGAAGGTCGTGGTCACCGGTTCCGCCCGCTGACGGGCGGAGCGTGTCGGTCGAGCAGAACTGCTGAGGCGGACGGAGGACGCTCACCCCTCGGCACGCTCGCCGAGCACCTGACCCGAGATGCGGCGACCGGCCCGAACCCGGCTCTGCGGACCAAGGATGCTGCCCGCGACGACGGCCTCTCTCTCCACCCGGACCCCGTCCATCAGGACGGAGTTCTCCACATGGGCGCCCGGTTCGACGACCGCTCCGGGACCCAAGGTGACGTACTTCCCGAACGACGCCCCCTGCGCCGTGGCCCCGGACATCGTGGCGACCGGGCCGTTCCCCGACGCCCCTGGGGGGAGGCCTCCCTTGCCTCCTCGGCCCGCATCGAATAGAAGCCGCTGGGAGCGCAGCAGGCGGTCGGGCGTGCCGGCGTCGTCCCAGAACCCGAAAAGGCGGAACCCATAGAGTCCGCGGTCGAGGAGGTAGGGGACGACCTCCTGCTCGAAGCTCGAGGGCCGACCGTCGGGGATCCGGTCGAGCACCTCCCGGCGCCACACGGCAAGGCCGGCGTTGATCCAATGGGACGGGGCGGCCTCGGGTTCCGGCTTCTCGACGAAGCCGGTGATCCGGTCGTCCTCGGCCAGCGCCGCGACGCCGTACGGGCGCGTGTCGTCGACCTCGGCGAGCGCCATCGCTCCGATCCCGCCGGTGGTGCTCTGGCGTCGCGCGAGCGCGGAGAGGTCGGCGGCGGCGATAACGTCAGAGTTCAGCAGGAAGAACGGGTCGGACATGCCGTCCCCGGCGTTGCGCATCCCGCCCCCAGTGCCGAGCGGCTCGGCCTCGGGGACCGTCCGGACCGGCCAGCGGGGCGGATGGGCGCGGACGTAGGCGTCGATCAGGTCGGCCTTGTAGCCGGTGGCGAGCACGACCTCCTCGACGTCGGGGGGGAGGAGGTCGAGGACATGGTAGAGCATCGGCTTGCCGGCGATCGGGATCAGCTGTTTCGGCACGCTGTACGTGACGGGACGAAGGCGAGTCCCGAACCCGCCGATGAGGACGAGCGCCTTCACGAGCGGCCCGAAGGGGGCCTTCCATATCGCGATTGGGGGGGACGAACGGTCGATGCTTGCCCCCGGAACAGCCGCCTTCGGGCGGGCGTCCCTGCGAGGGGGTTCCCTCCCGGCGCGCGAAAGTCGCAGCCACAGCCCCAACCGATATCAATCCGCTCGCGCTTCCGGCGAACGATGGTTCCGAAGACGCTCCTGGTCGCCTACGACGGTACCGAGCCCTCGAAGCACGCGCTCGCGGAAGCGGTGGAGATCGCACGGACCACGGGGGCGAAGATGACCATTGTCTGCGCCATCCCGGTCATCGCGGGAGCGTACGGTATCGAAATCCCGCCCGGCGAGACGGTGGTGGCGACGATCGAGGCCGCCCGCTCGATGCTCGCCGCCGAGAAGCAGTCGCTCCAGAAGCAGGGGATCTCGTCCGTCGACACGGTGCTTCTCGAGGGGAACCCGGTCGACCGCGTGCTCGAGTACGCGGAGAAACATCGCCCCGACTTAATCGTGGTCGGCTCTCGGGGCCTCTCCGACGCCGGGCGATTCTTCATCGGCAGCGTGTCGGACGGCATCCTCCACCACTGCCACTGTTCGGTGCTCGTCTCGAAGACGGGCGCGCCGGGGATGAGAGCCAGCACCTCGCACGCCATGTGACCTCACAAAGACCGGAAGCGACCCTGAGCGAGCTCACCGCTGAGCTCAGGAAAGCCAAAGTGCTCCGAGAAGACGCTCGCGGTCAGCGGTGAGTCGACACCCTGTGCGGACGAACCTCCCTCTTGGTCCATCGGCGGGGCGCCTACGCGCCTAGGGAGAACTCCGAAATCGGGCAGTTTGTCCTCACCAGACCCGACGGAGGAGGGGTTCCCCTACCGTCCCGGCTCGTACTGAGCCGCACGGTCCGTCGGATGCGCTAGGCTCGGGCCTCTTTGACTACCGAGACGTGCCATGGACATGCCGTCCCCGGATCCCGAGTTTCGGACTGACCTCGAGCGGATGCTGGTGTACGACAGCTGGTCGAGGAACAATTGCTTCGACCTCTTCGTTCGACTTCCCTGGAGGGTTCTAACCCGTCGACGCGAAAAGGATCCCTGGTCGCCCGGATCCCTAGAACATGTCCAGCAACTGACAGGCAAACCGACGACCGCCCGACCGGAACCATTGGTAAAGGTTCCGTCGGCGAAGCTCCGGGGCGAGCGGGCACGCCATCATCACGGAGTAGGAGGGAAGGAGTGGGGCGTACTGGATCAGTTCTGGGTCGTCGTCCCCAGAAAACCAGTCGCTGCCGAACACTAGCCAGCGGCCTTTCGACTTTCGCTCCAGCATGGCCATCAAGGCCCTACGAACGTCGGGAGTCTGAGCGATGACCTCCGCCGCCCGACTCCAGGTGGGATGCGATTCCAGCGTCGCGTAGCCCTCTACCCGACCCTGGCGCTCAGCGACGTGCAAGTTCCGCGCCGCACCGATTCCGGATAGGAACCGGATCCGGAAGGACCGGGGGTACCTCCGCGTGAACCCGAGCGCCCCGGCATTCGCCCGACGGTGGACGCGGGCCAGCGCCGGAGCGTCTGAGGCCCTGGCACGTCGCACCCGGATGATCGGTGGGGCCCTCGCTGTCGGTCGGTCGATGAAACGGAGCGTCGTCCGTGGGTAGAAGATGTCCTGGTAGCCGAGCTTGAGATACAATTCGTGCGCTAGGTTCGACCGGCCCGTGCAGAGGAGTGAGAGCCGGAGGCCGGAGCTCCGTTCGCGCCGGTGCACCTCCCGCAGGAGCTGTCCCGCGAGTCCGCGCCGCATCGCGTCGGGGCGGGTCATGACGAGCTCAATCCCTGCCACCGTCTCCGGTCCGTCCGGCGTCGTCAATGGATAATGGGAGACGAAGACGGCGGAGAGCAGCGTGTCGCCCTCCCGGGCGTACACGCCCAAGTATGATGCAAACGGGAACCCGGACCGACGGGCCCGCCGTGCCGATGACAGGTCATCGAGCCCGCCCCACGCGCTGTAGTGGAGCGAAGCCATGGCACTCCGGTAGTCCCGGTATGCCTCGTCAAAGTCGACGATTTCGATCGCCATCGAACGACCCAAGCTGGGCC
>JASHTB010000021.1 GCA_030040775.1 Thermoplasmata archaeon
TTCCGTTCAAGAACCCGCAGGTCTACCGGCACATCGGGATCGAACCGCCCCGCGGGATCTTGCTCTACGGACCGCCGGGCGTGGGGAAGACCCTGCTCGCCAAAGCGGCCGCCACCGAGAGCCAGGCGAACTTCATCTCGGTGAAAGGGCCCGAAGTGATGAGCAAGTGGGTGGGCGAGAGCGAGAAGGCGGTCCGGATGATCTTCAAGAAGGCCCGCCAGGCGTCGCCCTCGATCGTCTTCATCGATGAGATCGATTCGATCGCGCCCCGCCGCGGACTCCAGACGTCCAGCGGGGTCACGGAACGGATCGTCAACCAGCTCCTCACCTCCATCGACGGCCTCGAGAGCCTGGAGCGCGTGCTGGTCATCGCGGCGACGAACCGCCCGGACATCGTGGACGAGGCGTTGCTACGGACCGGCCGGTTCGACCGGCTCCTCTACGTCGAACCTCCCGGCGTCCTTGGCCGACTCGAGATCCTGAAAGTGCACACGCGCAAGATGCCCCTCGCGGAGGACGTCGACCTGGCCGAGCTCGCCCGGCGGACGGAGGGGTACGTCGGGAGCGACCTCGCGGCGCTTTGCCGCGAAGCCGGCCTCAGCGCGATCCGCGAGAATCTGAAGGCGGCGAAGGTGACGAAGGCGCACTTCGACGTCGCCTTGAAGCAGGTCCACGCCTCGTGCGACGCGGAGAGCCTGAAGTTCTACGAAGACTTCGAGCGGCACCTCGCGCGCGAGAGGGCGGCCCGGCGCCGTGAGGAACCGGTCGAGGCGATCTACCGCTGAGCGCGCTCCCGCCTCCGAGCGACGCCCGCGTTGAAGCAAGCTATATGTAGTAAGGCAAAGTTCGGCGCGCCGCCCCCCGATAGGGGGAAGACCCGACGGGAGAAGTGAAACAGTTGGTCCGCCCCTTGCGCCGAGCCGCGCTGGCGGCCCTGGTCTTGGTCGTGCTGGCGAGCTCGATGGCCGTGCTCCCGGGCGCCCTGGCGGCTTCGCCGAACTATACCCTGACCGGCTACGTCAAACAGCCCAACCACGCGAGCGCGCCCGCGGGGGTGCAGGTTGACCTAGTCTCTCAGGCGACCGGCGTGGTCTACACCGCCACGACCTCGTCCGGCGGCGCCTTCTCGTTCACGTCCTCGTCCACGTCGGGCGCCCTCGTGCCCGGCTACTGGGGACTGTACGTTCCTGACCAGACGAACGTCACGACAATTGCCGGTTGTACTGCGCGGGCGCCCTGCGCGGCGCTCTCCGTCGCCCAGAGCCCGACGTTCGTCTTCGAGAACGCGACCGCGCTCACGACGTCGCTCTACAACCCCTCGATCTCGAACGTCGAGATCCTGTACTACAACGCGACCCTCACCGGGACGGTCAACGAGGGCGGAAGCCCACTCCCGGGAGCGGCGGTCCGGCTCCTTGCCCCTACCTACAACGATGTCGTCCTCTACAACGCGACGAGCAACTACACTACCGGGACGTACAGCGTGAAGGCACCGCTCGGGACCTGGGTCCTCCAGTCGACCGCGCCGGGCCCGGCTCCGAACGCGGTCAACACCACCGGGGTATCCATCACGAGCCGCTCGCCTCCCGCGGTGAACCCGAACATCCAGCCGTATCTCGTTTCGGGAGCGGTCGACCAAGCCTCGACCGGCACGCCCATCCCGAGTTCGGGGAACGCGACGCTGTTTGACCCGGCGAACGGGGACATCTTCTCGACCGCGATCGCTCCGGGCGGGTACTACCAGCTCGGCACCTACGGCGCGAATTTCGGCAGCGGCACCCACACCCTGGACGTCTTCCTCGCGACGGTCGGCTATGCCACGACCTGGTTCCCGCTCAGCGTCTCGGGCCCGACCTCGACCACGCGCAACGTCGCGGTCCCGACGGTCGCCTCGGCCCAGCTCGGGAACTACCTGACGACGCTCGACCTCTCGGGTTTCGCCGTGAGCCGCGGGACCGGAACGCTCTACGTCAACACGACGGCGAGCCTCGGCAACGACACGGTCGTGCCGAACCTCCCGAACGTCACGGTCGGCCAGCTGTGGACGCAGCTCGGCCTCGACTTCGACCACTCGGCGAACTTCGCCTCGACGTCGCTCGGGGCTGTCTACAGCTGGGTCAACTCGACCGGTCCGTTCTTCCCCGCGGTCCAGGCCGTCACGACGATCAACGGTACCGGGTTCCTCGGACCCTCCGCGCCCCAGACGCTTTCGAGCGAGTCGTCGACCTGCAGCGGGACGTGCAACGCCTCGAGCCCCGCGACCCTGACGCTCGGTTGGGCCGATTCCTACGCGCTCAACGGGACGCTCTACAAGAACAGCTCGACGTACTCCCTCTCGTTCAACTTCAAGCACCCGGTCAGCGCGGACGTGTACAACTACACCGTCGAGCTGCCCACGGGTTACGTGCTGAAGGCCGGCACGAGTGCTCCGTCGGACTCAAAGCTCGTCCCGCTCGGCCCCGACAAGACGTGGACGAAGTTCTCGCTGGTCTCCGAGCCCAGCCCCACCGCGGGGGGCACGTTCTCGTTCACGATTGTTCGGTACACCACGACGACCGCGATCGTCAACGCGACCGTGTCGAACTTCGCGTTCTCGAGCCACAACGTGCTCAACTCGACCAACGGCAACTACACCGTGCTCGTCGGCCTCGGGGAGAACGTCACGTTCAGTGCGCTCAACTCCCTCTACCCGGCGGGCCTCAACGGCTCGAAGTTCGCCTGGCAGTTCGGCGACGGAGGCTCGGTCACGGTCTACTACAACGCGACGACCTACCACTACTACACGACCGCGAGCGGCTCGACGCCCTACACCGGAAGCCTCACGGTGACAAGCTCGGGCGGCCAGGTCAACGCGACGACGTTCCACGTATGGGTCTCGTCGGCCACGCCGAGCGCCGCCCTGGCCTGGAATGCGACCGCGGCGGAGAACCGGTCGGTCGCCGGCACGACCTACGTCTACGTCAACTGGAGCACGACCCTCCACTTCAACGCCACTCGGAGCGTCGCGACGATCTCTCCGACCGCGCCGATCCCGGGCAACATCTCGGTCGCGTCGTACACCCTCGCGGCGTGGAGCGGGTTCAAGACGATCGTCGCGAACTATTCCGTCTCCCTGGGAAGCTCGCACCTCGCGTTCTCGAACCTCACCTACCAGTTCCTCGGCGCGGGTGCCTACCTCTCGAGCGGCCGGGTAAGCGGGAACGCGGTCGAGTTCAAAGGCTGGCAATACAACCTCACGCTGACGGTCTGGTCGAGCACGGGTCAGTCGGCCAGCACGACGCTCGTCATCCTAGTCAACGACACCGAGGCGCCGGTTTCGGCGTTCGAGCTCCTGACCCCGTCGGGGAAGCCCGTCTCGGGAACCGGGATCGTCGCGGGTTCGAACCTCTCCGCCAAAGTGCTCTTCAACGGCGCGAACGCAACCGACCCGCACAACGGCTCGATCAGCCGGTACTACTGGCTCGTCACGAACTCCGCCAACTCCTCGGTCCACTTCGGGGTCAACATGACGGTGGTCAAGCCGTACCCATCGGTCTGGCTCCGCGTGAGCAATACCGCCTACACGGTCAACCTGACCGTCTGGGACCTCAACAAGAACCACGCCTACACGAAGCAGTCGCTCACGGTCTCGGCCAACGCGACAACCACCCCGATCATGAGCTCGGAGAACCTTACCGGACCTACGACGCTGACGGCCGGGACGTCGTACACGTTCTGGGTGAACGTCACGGCCGGGGGAGGGAAGAGCTCGACCGCGTTGAACGTCGAAGTCGACTGGTACACGACCGGCCTCTCGAGCACGACCGAAAACCCGATCGCCGGCGCGCCGAACTCGGTCCTCTTCTACAACTACACCTCGCCCGGGGTCGTGAACACGGTACCGTTCGCCACCGGTAAGGTCTCCTCGCTCGCCTACAACACGACGGTCCGGGCCGTGATCACGTGGAAGCCGGTCCGAACCGGGAACTTCTACCTCTACGCGAACGCGACCGCGACCAACGAGTTCACTGCGACCTCGGTCTTTCCCGGCGTCTCCAAGACGACGATCACCGTCAACGCGAGCCCCACGACCGTCTACCTCGAGTACGGGGCGGTGGCGGCGGCCGCGGTCATCGTCATCCTTGCCCTCATCGTCTGGGCCCGGCGGCGCGGCCGCTCGGCTCAGGGAAGGACGACCTCCGGCCGTCGCGGCCTCGAGCGCGGGCGCAAGGAAGAGGAAGAAGAGGACGAGAATCCGTAGGCCCCGCGCCTACGGCCGGACCCTCTCGAGCTCGACCGGCCGTCCGTTTCCGAACCCGGCCCTTCAGCCGTACGGTCCGACCTCGTCCAAAAGGTCGACGTGCGTGAGCAGCATGCGACGGCAGCAGTACCGTTGAAGGCCGAGCGCGTCGAGCACCTGCCCCGCCGACTCGCCGCGCGAGGTCCGCTCCCGGTACTCGTCCCAGTACTGGCCGATCACGGCGCCGCAGGTGAAGCAGCGCACGGGTACCATCATCGTCATCGCATCGGGTCCTCCGTACTTCCTAACGGTACGACTTCTGTCGTCGCTTGCGCGCCCCTCGGCCGCCCGGGCGCTTCGGGAGCTTGCGACGGGGGTCGTTCACGAGCAGCGATCGGTCGTAGTGCTTGAACCGCTCTCGGAGTTCCGAGTCCTTGAGCCAGGCGAGGAGTCCCCGCGCGACCGCCGTTCGGGCCGCCGAGGCCTGGCCCATGATCCCTCCCCCCTGCACCTCAACGGTGATGTCGAGGTTCTTCGCGCGGTCCCCGACCATGAGGAGGGGCTCCTGAATCTTCTGGCGGACGAGCTCGGGCTCGACCAGCTCGAGCGGCCGGTCGTTGAGATGCACGAGCCCGACCCCCTTGCGCAGGGTCGCCCGGGCGACGGCCGCCTTGCGCTTTCCGGTCGTGAGCACTACCTGCGGCGTCTTCACAGACGGGCTCCGAGGAGGCGCGTGACCTCTTCTAGGGTCGTGGGAGGACGGGTGGTCGGACGGGCCTTCGCGTCCTCGAGCGTCGTGGCGGTGACCCCCCGGAGTTCCGGAGGGACGCCGATGTGTACCACGAGAAGCCGGAACGCGGCCTTCCCCCGGGACTTAAGGTGGGGGAGCATCCCCCGGACGGTCCGACGGAAGATCCGGTCCGGATACCGAGGGAAGTGCGGTCCGGTCCGCTTCGAACCGCGGGCCCGGGCCGCGGTGTACTGGGCGAGCACCGCCGTACGACTTCCCGAGATCACGCTCTTCTCCGCGTTGACGACCACGATCGACTCACCCGAGAGCAGACGCTTCGCGATCAGGCTCGCCGCCCGTCCTAGGACGAGCCCGCTCGCGTCGACGACCGTGAACGGCGGGGTCGGGGCGGGTTCAGGCAACGAGCCGCACCCCCGTTCCGTCGGGATGAGATCTCAGGAGCTCCTCGAGGGAGAACGCCGAGCCTCCGGCGGCCCG
Source organism: Thermoplasmata archaeon (assembly GCA_030040775.1). Lineage (GTDB taxonomy): Archaea > Thermoplasmatota > Thermoplasmata > Lutacidiplasmatales > UBA184 > Lutacidiplasma. The sequence goes on from JASHTB010000021.1 coordinate 5,448, forward strand.
GATCTTCGTCCGCGCCTCCTGCGAGAAGGCGAAGGCGCCGACCGTCAGCCGTTTCGTGAGAGGGCCCTCGGCCAGCAGCTTTCCCGGAACGACGACGGTCTCTTCGGGTCGAGCGAGGCGCTCGAGATGCCCGACGTTGACCGGCGTTGTCTGATGGCGCGGCCGCTCGAGCCGGTCCGCCACCGAGCTCCAGATCGGAGCGTGCTCTTTGCGCGCCGCGCGGCGAAGCGCGTGGATGACGCGTACGAGCTCGCTGTTCTCCTTTCGAACGGCGTGGGGCATGGCGGACCGCCTCCGACCCGGGTGCGTGATATAAGCATTGCCCGAAGAGGGGCGCTCGTCGCGGAGCCGGGGATCCACCGGCGAGCCGGAGCGCACGCGACGAGCTTCCAATAACCGCCAACGATTAAATACGGCCCCCCGCCATGCGCGCTCGAGGCCGCTCCCCATGCGCAAGTTCCTCACCGAGCTCCGAGGCAAGACCGTGATGACGAACGACGGACAGATCCTCGGACTGATCGACAACTTCGTGGTCGACACCCTCACCGGCGGGATCGCGCACGTCCTCGTCACGCCGAGCGAGGACGTTGAGCAGCGCCTCTTTCAGAGCGACGCGTCGGGCCGGCTCGTGCTTCCCTTCAAGAGCATGCGCGCGGTGAAGGACGTCGTCGTGATGGACATTGGGAAGTGAGAACGACCGCGCTCGTCTGATCTCGGTCGTCATAACCGTCCGTAACGAGGAACATCACCTCACCCAGCTCCTCGAAAGCCTCCGGGTTCAGGAAGCCCCGTTCGAGGTCGTCGTCGTCGATTCGGAGAGCCGGGACCGGACCTTCGAAATCGCCCAGGCGTTCGCCCGGAGGGAGCCCGGACAGTTCCGGGTCCTGGAGCAGGCGGGGTCGCGAGGGATCGGTCGGAACGCCGGGGTCCGGGCCGCGCGAGGAGGGTCGGTCGCCTTCATCGACGGAGACTGCTTCGCCGACTCGAACTGGCTGGCCCGCCTGCGCGCGGCCCTGGGGGCCTCGGGAGTCGTCGCGGGCCGGACCGTGAACGTCGGAAAACCCCGGTACGGTCAACTCGAGCGGGTCGAGCTGTTCCAGAGCGGCTACGACGTGACGTATCCTTCCGCGAACCTCGCCTACCACCGGGACCTCTTCGAGCAGCTCGGCGGCTTCGACCCGCGGTTCATCACGGCGGAGGACATCGACCTGAACCTGCGAGCGGTGCGCACGGGCGCCTCGATCCGCTACGTTCCCGAAGCGGTCGTCTATCACCACATGCGGACGACGTTCGTCCGGTTCCTCTATCAGGCGTTCTGGAACGGATACGGACGCAAGCAGCTCACCGAGAAGCATGGGAGCCTCTGGGGGCGCTACCGGGTCTTACGCCTCATCGAGGGGCAGCGCGGAGCGGTCGCGTGGGCCCGGCTCTCGGCCGCCTTTGCGGGTTATACGGCACGGGTTCTGACCGGCCGGCGGCGCCGGCTCGGCCCCGGGGTCGGAGAGTCCCTCGAATCGGCCTAGTTCGCCTTCAGGAGGTCCGCGACCTTCACGACCTCGCCGAGAACCTTGGGGATGTCGGCCGACTGGTCGACCACGGCGACCAGGAGGGCCTTCTTGCCACTCCCCACGATGATCGTCTTCGAGTCGTTCCCCTCGATCAGGATCCGCTCGGGCGGGGCCCGGTTGAGCTCGGTGTTCGCGGTCGCGGCCGCGCCGAGGATCGTGGCGCACATGATGGCGAACGTCTCGGTGTACACTCCGGCCGGCACGTCCGCGTAGAGGACGAGGCCGTCCCGGGAGACGAGCGCGGCGGCGATCCCGCCAATCCTCGTCTTCAGGTCCTTAATGACCGCCCCGACGTTCCCCGTGGCCATCATCGTTCCCGACCCCCCTCACATGTCCTCGACACGGAATCGGCACTCGGCGTGGCCGGTGCTGGCACACATCTCTTCGGTACATTTAACACGGCCCCCCTTAAAACGTTCGTAGAACTCGCGTAGCATCCCTCGGAGACGGTGGCAGGTGGGGATGTCGCTCGGAGCGACCTCGATCGAGCCGCGCGCGACGACCTCGTGGTCGCTGAAGGATATCTCCTCGACCCAGCCGCGCTCCTTCAGGATGTGGCCGACCCGGTCGAAATACTTCGACCGGTCCTTGAGCGCCTCTTCCGCCATTCCCGAGCCGATGACCGAGCCTTCCTTGAAGAACAGTCCGTGACAGGCGTGCGACATCACGCCTTCGTAGAGCTCCTTGATTTGCCGGAGCTCTGCCTGGTCGATCTTGACCGACCGCATGAGCCGGGTCGGGCACCGCCGGTCGAGGTATATAAGTATGCATCTCGGGACCGTCTCTCGGCCCGAATGGAAAGCGAGGACGGTCGTTACGGCGGGCTCGTCTCTTCGGACGAGGTCGGCGCGTCTCCGGCGGCCAGGGTCGCCTCGAACGCGTCCAAGCTCGTCAGTCGGCCAGCCTGGACCTTCGGCCACGCGTCGTAGCGGTCGAGGAGGAGGGCCGCGAGGCCCGCCCGCGCGGCGGCCCGGACGTCGCTCCAGAAGAGGTCCCCGACGAAGGCGGTGCGCTCGAGAGGAGCGCCCAACTTCTCCGCGGCCGCTCGGAACGCGGCGCGGTCCGGAACCGACGGTCCGGGAGGGTCGCCGGTGCCGACGAGCGACGACTCCGGGATCCCACTGCGGTGAAGGAACCATCGAGCCGACTCGGCGGGTAGCGGGGTCGCGATACCCCAGCGAGTCCCGCCGGACCCGAGCCGTTCGATAAGACGCATCGCGTCCGCGTATCGCTCGACTTCGCCGGCGGGGCGGAGCATGCGTCGCACCACCGCGTCGCTCTCTTGGGGTGGGAGGGGATGGCCGGCGATCGCCACCAGGTTCTCGGCGAGATGCTCGCGCAGCGCGTCGAGGTCGGCGGGCGGTAGTTTCCCCGTGAGCCCCTGCCAGCGCCGTCGGTCCCAGGCCCTGAGCGACCGCCGCAGCGCGGCATGGACCCGTCGTTCCCCGAGAACGGGGCCCTGCGGGTGCCAGGCCCACTGCCACATCGCGGTCGAGTGCAACGGCACGAGGACGTCGTCGAGGTCGAAGAGGACCGCGTCTACCTCGCGAGAGCCGAACCGAAGCGTCACGGGTCTCGGGGTCAGCCGCGCCCGCTCTTCTGGAGCTCGAGGAGGTCCTCGGTCGAGACCTTCTCACCCTTCTTGAGGCGGGCGAGGACGTCCTCCTCGCGCGGGGCCTCGGCCTCGCCCCAGGCCGCGGGCGCGCGGGCACCGCGGGTCGCGTAGAGAAGCTTCTCGATGTCACGCACCTCCTCGATCGCGGCGATGTGGGCGCGATGGGCCTCGTCCGCCTGGCCCTTGACCTCGAGGAGCTTCGCCTGGACCTCGTCCGCCTTACGACGGAGCTCGTCGACCGACTCGTAGAGCGCTACCATCGCCTCGTGCTCGCGCTGCGCTTCCTCAGCAAACTGGCCGACGGCGGCGTGGTGCTTCTCGGCCTCCTCCCGTGCCTCGGCGAACGCCTTCATCGTCTCCTCGACCACGGGGTCCTGTCGCAGCTGGTCGTCCTGCTCGCGGATGGCGGCCTCGAGCCGCTTCAGCTCTTCGATCAGGCGCTTTTCTTGCTCGCCGGTGAGGGCGGTGGTCATGTGGCGGAACTCGAGCTCCTTGAGCTCCTTGCGAAGCCTCCAGACCGGGACGGCCCCGGGACGCGGAGTCCGGGCTCGCCGTAGTTCCTGGACCTTGTCCCCGAGCTCCTGGAGCTTCGAGTTCCACTCCTCTCTCAGGTGCTTCTCCTCGCGAACCTGCGCATTCAGCGTGTCCCGGAGTCGGCGATGTTCCTGCGCCTCGGCGCTTTTGTCGTGGAGCTCGTCCAGGATCCGCGCCCGCTCCTCTGCGGTCCCCCGGGCTTCTGCGTTCAACCGGTCTCGACGCGCCCGAGACTCGTCGGCCCGGGCGTTCGACTCCGCCCGCTTCCGTTCAAGGTCCTCGGTCGCGTCGCTCAAGACGGCCTCGTCGCACGGCGGAATTTCTCTCCACCGCGGGGCTGTTCACGAGACGGGCCCGATATAAAGGCTTCCGCCGCGCGAGTCGTCTCTTACGCCGAGGAAGGGGACCGTCGCCGCCGGCGATCTTCTCGAGCGGCGAAAGCCGGTCGCGAAGGAAGGAAGCGCTTCGAAGCCGAGAGAGTCGCTCCGCGCCCCCTCGAGCCTCCGGCCTCCCCGAAGACCCGACTTACGAGCGTCTTTCGAGAGTCCGGGTTCTCCGTGCAGCGGGCACCACTCGAGTTCTGCGTCTCGCAGGAGTCACGAGAGCCGTGGCGACGGACCTCGGTCTTCGCCGACCGCAGCCGCTGGCCGCGCTCGCGCGCAGGCCTCGTCCCTGAGGACGAGCGAGCGGTCCGGCCCAAGCTCGAGGGGTGGAGAAGGACGCACTTCCCCCACGACCGGTCGGTCTCGCGTTGGCACGTCCTCTCGCTCGAACCGAATAAGAGAGAGGAGGACGCTCCCGCTTCACGGCCTCCATCCGGGCGACCTCGCAGGGGACTCGGTTTCGTCTGCCACGTCACACTAATATGGCGAACGCTCGATGAATCGCGGCGTGGAAGAGGTCGGCCGCATCTTCGGCGACGTGGGGCTGGGCCAGTTCCACGTCAGTCTTTCCCGCCCGGTTGAGCGGGGGGACTACCTCGCGGTCGACGACGAGATGCACGGTCGGGTCCTCTGCCAGCTGGACGACCTCAAGCGAAAGAGCGACTTCGACCTCGAACGCGCGGGAGCCCTCGGGCCGACCGATACCGCCGCCATCCACGAGAGCCTGCTCGGCCTCGCGAGGATCGTCGGTTACCGGGACGAGCAGGGTCTCGTCAAGTGTCCCACGATTCCGTTCCGACCGGGCTCCCACGTCTTCCGGGCGGAGGAGCCGCTGATCGCGGACGTCCTCGGCCTCAAACACCGGGCCAACAGCGGGGCGTACGTCGGCCTTCTGCGAAACCACAACTTGCGGGTCGAGCTCGACATCAACCAGCTCGTCCAACGCCACGTGAGCGTGCTCGCGAAGACCGGGGGCGGGAAGAGCTACCTGCTGGGGGTCCTGATCGAAGAGCTGCTGCGACACAGGGTCACGTGCGTCATCATCGACCCGCACGGAGAGTACGGGTCGCTGCGGTTCCCCGCCGAGAAGAACGGGGGCCACGCCCGCTTCGGCGTCGAGTCGCAAGGGTTCGCCCGGCAGGTCCAGGAGTACTCCCCGGACCCCTCGCTCAACCCGACCGCGAAGCCGCTGACCTTTTCGCTCCGACATCTCGACCCGCGCGACCTGCTCGTGTTCATGGGCCTCACCAGCGTCAAGACGTTTCTCGCTCCGCTGAAACAACTGGTCGAGCGCGTGGGAGCGTCGAGCCCGGAGTACACCGTCCATGACCTCGTCCGCGCCGCGGAGGGAGGCGAAGGGGCGATCGCGGAGACGCTGCACGAGCGGCTCGAATACGTCGAGCAGACGAAGCTCCTAGGGCCGGTCGGCACGAGCCTGAGCGAGCTCGTCAAGAAGGGCGACGCGACGCTGATCAACCTCCGAGGGGTCGCCCCGGACGTCCAGGAACTCGTCGTCGCTCGGATCGCCTCCACGCTCTTCGATGCTCGCAAGAAGGACAAGATCCCGCCGCTCTTCCTCGTGGTCGAGGAAGCTCACAACTTCGCCCCGCAGCAGGGGTCGGCCGCGTGCTCCCGGGTGATGAAGGCGATCGCGAGCGAGGGCCGCAAGTTCGGTCTCGGGCTCTGCTGCGTGACGCAACGCGCGGCCCGGATCGATAAAAGCGTCCTCTCCCAGTGCAACACGCAGCTGATCCTCCAGGTCACGAACCCGCTCGACCTGAAGGCGATCGCCCAGTCGATCGAGGGGCTCACCGCGGGGATGACCGAGATGATCCAGTCGCTCCCGGTCGGGACCGCCCTCATCACCGGCGGCGGATACCACACCCCGCTCTTCTGCGAGGTCCGCCCCCGGGCGACCCGGCACGGCGGAGAGAGCGTCCAGATCGTCGCGGCCTGACCGGACCGAAACGGCTCAGCTGCGAGCGGAGTCGATGAGATACCGGGTCACGAGCCGCACGCCGAAGCCGACCGCCCCGAGGTTCTGGTACGGCGGCTGGTACTTCCGCGTCTCCTTCGTCGTGTAGGCCGGCCCGGCGATGTCGAGGTGAGCCCAGGGGGTCGACCCGACGAACGTCTCGAGGAACGCGGCGGCGGTAAGCATGCCGGCGACCGTGATCTCGATCGAGTTCCGGACGTCCGCGACCTCGCTCTTGACGAGCTCCCGGTGGTAGTCCGAGAGCGGCATCCGCCAGAGCGGCTCGCCGGTGGCGGCGGAGGCCGCGAGCAGCCCCTGGGCGAGCGCGTTGTCGGTGGTGACGAGGCCGGCGGTGTCGTCCCCGAGCGCGACGACCTCGGCCCCCGTGAGCGTGGCGAGGTCGATCACCTCGTCCGGTCGGTAATGCGCGACCGCGTAGCCGAGCCCGTCCGCGAGGACGACCCGGCCTTCCGCGTCCGTGTTCAGCACTTCGATCGTCTTGCCGTTGTACGTGCGCACCACGTCGCCCGGCCGGTACGCGGTTCCGCTCGGGAGGTTCTCGGCACAGCAGAGGACCCCGACGACCCTCGGGGGGACCTTGAGGGTCGCCGCGGCCCGGAGGATTCCGAGGACGGCGACCGCCCCGGATTTGTCGAACTTCATGTTCGACATGGCGAGCCCCGGTTTCAAGGAGATCCCGCCGGAATCGAACGTGATCCCCTTCCCGACGATCGCGACCGTCCGGCCCCGCTTCGAGCCGCCGGGGTACTCGAGGACGATGAGGCGGGGAGGATGGACGGAGCCCATTCCTACCGCGAGGATCCCGCCGCAGCGCATCTCGGCGAGCTTCTTCTCGTCGAACACGGTTACCTTGAGGCCGAACTCCTTTCCCAGAGCCCGCGCCTCCTCGGCGAGCCGCTCGGGGGTGGCGGTGTCCGCCGGAAGGTTCGCGACCTCCCGGGTCCAGACGACCGTCTCGGCGAGGTCGTACTCCTCCGCCACCGCCTTCTTCACGCCCGCCTCCTCGCGGGCGAGCTCCTCCCCGAGCGCGATCGTGACCTCCTCGACCCCGCCCTCGGTCTTCGTCTGGTACTTGGAGAACTCATAGGCTCCGAGGACGGCCCCGTCGGTCAGGGCTCGGGCCGCGGCCTCCGCGCTGACTCCGTCCCCCACGAACGAAGACAGGCGGAAGGCGAGCGTGCGGGCTCCCCGCCCCTTGAGACCCTTCACGACGCTCGCGGCGGCGCGGCGAACCGACTCGGCCTGGAACTGCTCGCGGGGCCCGAGACCGACGAGGACCAGCCGGCCCCGGCCGTCGGGTCGGTGCACGACGGTGAGTTCGGCCCCGACGTGGGGGTTCGCCGGATCCGCCTTCCTTCCGCGAACCTCCCTCCTCTCCCACGCGGCGCGGACGAGCCCTTTCGTCGCCCGGTCCTCCGCCTCGAGCGAGTGGGGAAACCCCTCACTCTTCTCGGAGCGCTCGAAGACCGCGCTCGCGCTCGCGTCGGCGAGAGCCGTGAGGCCGTCGCGGCGGTCGACTAGGACCTTCATGCGGCCTGCGGCCGCCTAGAACGACGGACGGATCTTCTGCCGGTCAATGCGGACGCCCGCGGGGGTGATCGCGAGCAGGTTCTTGGCGATTCCCGCGACGTCCCCTCCGGTGTCCTTCGCGATGTTCTTCAAGTCGATGCTCATCCGCTTGACGGCGACCTGGTCGTTCGCGATCGACGTGTAGTCGAGCAGGACGATGTCGCCCTGGTAGGCGAGCTTCGAGACCTGGTGGAGGTCCTCGAACCGAATGATCTCGGCGAGCCGGACGGTCCCGTGCTGGCCGGCGAGAGCCCCGGCCTCGTCCTCGAACTGCATCGAACCCAGGTCGAGGAACGACCCTTCTTCCAACGTGTCGGACCCGTGGTGTCGCCGGAGAAGCCCGCTTTTCTTCATCATGAGAAACGCCCCGCTCTCGAAGGCCTCGACGCAAGGTTCGATTCTTAAGTCTATTGCTCCATTTCCGCGGGCGCCGCCGTCGAGGGGGAACTCGCTCGAGCATCGACGGTCCGCGGAAACCTCAGGCAAAACGTTACCCGGTAGACCTCGCGGCCGTTCTTGCGCCCCGCGAGGCTGGACGACTCCGTCAGCGACGCCCCGATCCGTTCCTTCGCGAGCTTCGCGAGCGAGCGGGCCGGCAGGGTCTCCGTGAAGTAACAGTCCCACCCTTCGGGCCGCTCTTCGGTCCACGACAGCGCCTTTCGGGAGTCCGGTCGCGCCTCCCGCAGGAGCTCCTTCCAGACCTCTTCGAGGCGGGCCCGGCGCTCGGCCGCACGCTCCGACCGGTCGTCGGCGCCCCCCCGTAGCTGGAGGATGGCCGTGTAGTACCGGCCGCTCTTCCGACTGCAGTCGGGGCAGCTCTTCGAGACGAGGCGGACGGTGAGCGGGACCTCGACGTCCCGAGGAATTCCACGGAAGACCAGATGCGCTTGGCCCCGCAGCTCCCTTAGGTTCGGCGTCGCCGCCGTCTCCTCCCAGCGTATCCGACGAAGACCCACCTCGGGGTGAAACTCCAGGAACGGGAGAAGGTCCTCCGAGGTGAGGACCGTGCTCGACCCCGACCGCTCCCAGTGGGAACGGACCTCCCGGGCTCCGCAGTGAGGGCAGATCGTGACCGACCCCTGTCGTCGGGCCCAGACGAGGCGCGTCCGGTCGGCGGCGCACGGAGCGCAGACCCCGTCGATGAGGGGCCGACCCGTAGCCCCGCAGACGACGCAGAACTCCTCCTCGACCATCGCGGCGACGCCCCTCGGGTCAACCGACCAGCGCGAAGATCTCGGCGTGCGGCACGCCGCCCAGGCTCCCTGAACTGCCCGGGGCGATGAACCCGCCCTCCTCGGCGAGGCGGAGGACCCGTTCCCCGAGGAGGTTCGCGATCGTCGCCCGCTCGAGCGCCCAGAGGAGCTCCTCGCGGGACACCCGCCGCTCGCCGTAGAAGTGGGCGGAGACCTTCACCGTGCGGCCGGCACTGCCCACCGGGAGGTCCCGGCCGAGGAGCTCGGCATCGCACGCGGCGACGACGAACTCCGCGCGGACCCGATGCACGCGCATGACGAACCCGTCCTCAGACATCGACCGCGTCCCGTGGGCTAGAGGGACGCACGAAAGATAAAGAACTCCGGCCGGCCTCGTTCAGAAGCGAACGAGCTGGAGCTGGTTCGGCCTCGGTTCGATGATCTCGCCCTGGTTCCGCAACGACTGGACGAGGGCCTCCGCCTTGGGGATTGGGATCCCGGCCTTCTCGGCGGCCTCGCGGAACTGCTCCATCGTGAAGTGCCCTTCGTGCTCGTCCTGAAGTTCGCGCATGATCCGCATGACGATGTCGAGCCGCTCGCGCTGGCTGTGGCTGACGCCCGACTGGGTGAGGTCGATGTCGAGCTTGCCCTCCTCGGTCATCGACACCCGGCGGAGGAACGTCTCCATGATGTGGATCGCCCGCCGGGCGTCCACGACCTCCACGACCTCGGAGAGCCGGGCCCGGGCCGCGGCCTCGCTCAGGCGGACGAGCGCCTCGAGCTGACGGGCCGTGATCGGGACCGGCGCGTTCGGCTCCTCGCCCTGACGGCGGACCTTGACGTAGAAGTCCTCGAGGGCGTCGAGGGCATCCTGGGAGAGGGAGGGCCGGATGTTCCGGCGGGCGTAGGCGATGTACTTCTTCAGAAGGTCCGGGGGGAACGGGGGAGCCAGCGACCCTCCCGGACCGGGAGACTCGCCCCGCATCTCTGCCTCGATGTCGCGGTGAGAGGCCAGAATGCGGCTTGCGAGCCGGCGGTCGCGTTCCTGGTCGGGAAGGTCCTTGATGGAGTAGATGACGTCGAACCGTGACAGCAGCGTGGGCGGCAGGTCGATCTGTTCGGAGATCGTCCGGTCTCCCGTGAACCGTCCCCACTTCGGGTTGGCCGCGGCGAGCACCGGGCAGCGGGCGTTGAGCGTGGAGGTGATCCCCGCCTTCGAGATGCTGACGGTCTGCTGTTCGAGCACCTCGTGCATCGCCGACCGGTCCTCGGCGTTCATCTTGTCGAGCTCATCGATGATCGCCATGCCACCGTCCGCGAGGACGAGCATCCCGGCCTCGAGCACCCACCGGCCCCCGGCGAAGTCGTCCTTGACCGCAGCCGCCGTGAGTCCGGCCGCCGTCGCTCCCTTCCCGCTCGTGTAGATTCCGCGGGGTGCCACGTCGGCCACATAGCGCAGGAGCTGGCTTTTGGCCGTTCCCGGGTCGCCCACGATGAGGCAGTGCACGTCGCCGCGGACCCGGACCCCGTCCGAGTGACGTTTCACGACACCGCCGAAGAGCTGGAGGGCGATCGCCTCCTTCTCCTCTTCCATTCCTTTGATCGTGGGCGCCAGCGACATCACGATCTTGTCGACGACGGTGGGGTCCCTTCGGAACCCTTCGATCACCGCTGCCTCCTCGGGCGAGATCTCGATCTCGTCGTACTCCCGTGCCTTCGTTTCGAACGAATTGCCGATCAGCATGAGGTCGAACGTCGTGTTCCGTACGACACCCTGCCGGGACGCGCTCGCCCGCTGGAAGCTCTTCAGCACCCCGTTGAGCGTGACCCGATTGCCCGGAAGCACCTCTCCCGTCAGGTCCTCGGTGAGGAGGACGGTCAGTCCCTGCGGGTGGGCGCCGTGCCGCAGCGTCTCGGGATGTTCCTGGATCTCGATCCGCTGCGCGTCGACGTAGGACGATTCCTCGGCGACCAGCCGGAACCGGGTGCGTCCCTGGGTCTTCCCGCAGCCGCCCTGGGATTCGGGGCATTCGAGCGGCTCGCGAAAGACGAGGGACGCCTCGTCCTGCGGCTCGTGGAACTTCGTCCGGCAGGCGACGCACTCGAACACCGCGTCCCGGATCTGAGGCCGGACCTCGCTCACCCGGCGGACGATGCCCTCGAGGGCGAGGAATCGGTTGAGGTCGCTCTCGCGGATCGCCCGCACCTGGCGGTGGGCGGTCGAAGGGAGGCCCACGACCCTTAGGCGCAGCCCCTCGGCCTCGGGGCCGGCGACCGGGAGGAGCTCTCGCATCGCACGTTCCCCGGCCTCCAGGACCTCCTCGGGGCGCTCGAGCAAAAGGTCGGCGAGCCCGGTGTCCGCCCCGTCGACCGAGGTGAACGGAACCTCGAGGGACCTCTCTTCCGGGAATCGGTCGTGCAGCTGGAGGACCGTCGGCCGGAATCCCGACTCCTCGAGGACCGCTGCCCAGCGGCTCTGCAGCTCGGGCGGCGCGGGGAGGGTCCTCTTGACAGCGACCATGGATCCGTCCTCGGTTACGGGTCGAGCCGATACCGGTCGCGGGGGAACAGGCGCGCCTCCCGTATATTGGGGAGCCCTGCCAGCATCTGGACCATCCGGTCCACGCCGAACCCCCAACCGCCGTGCGGCGGCATCCCGAACCGGAACGCTTCGAGGTATCCCGGGAACAGCGCGGGGTCGAGGCCCGCGGTACGGATGTTCTCCACGAGGCGGTCGTAGCGGTGCTCCCGCGGCCCTCCGCTGGCGATCTCGAGCCCGCGAAAGTCGAGGTCGAAGTAGCCCGTCAGTCGAGGGTTGTCGTCCTTGCGCTGGGCGTAGAACGTGTGGATCTTGACCCGGGTCGGGAAGTCAATGATGAAGTAGAACGGCGAGCCGAACTCCCGCACGGCCCGCTCGCCGACCGCCTTCTCGTCCTCGGTACCGAGGTCCGCCTCCGCTCCGGGCCGGCCCAGCCATTCCTCGGCGGTCGAGAACGGGATGCGGGGGAACGGCGCCGAGAGCTCGGGCACGTCGCCGGCGAGCGGGTTGCCCCGCTCCTCGAGCTCCCGGCGAACCTGACGGAACGCCTCGACGAGCACGGTCTCGAGGATCGACCGGAGATCGTCCGCTCCCTCGATGTATCCGACCTCGGCGTCGAGGCTCGTGAACTCCGTGATGTGCCGGACCGTGTCGGACGGCTCGGCCCGGAACGCCGGGGCGATCTCCAGGACCCGCTCGAGCCCGGCGCCGATCAGCATCTGCTTGTACAGCTGCGGGCTCTGGGCAAGGAACGCCCGCTGGTCGAAGTACTCGACGGGAAAGAGGGTCGCCCCGCCCTCGGCTCCCTGCCGCAGGAGCTTCGGCGTCTCGACCTCGAGAAATCCCTGGCGGAGGTACGCGGTCCGCAGCGCCTGGAGCAAGCTGCTCCGTAGCTCGAAGATCGCGCGCACCGCGGGCTTCCTCAGGTCGAGGGTCCGGTGGTCGAGGCGCGTGGCGAGCTCGGCCCCGACCTTGTCGACGACGCCGAGGGGAAGGGGGCTTTCCGCCCGGGAGATCACCCGCGCCGACGTGGGCGTGAGCTCAACGCCGCGGCGGGACTTCCCGGAGCGGTGGACCGACCCCTCGACCTCGACGACCGATTCGCGCGGAAGGTCCGTGAAGAGCGCGAAGAGCGCCGGGTCGACCGACTCCTTCTTCAGGGTCACCTGGGTGGTGCCGCTGCCGTCCCGGACGATCGCGAACGCGACCCCGCCGAGGGCCCGGAAATCTTCAAGGTGGCCGGCGATCCGGACGACCTGGCCGTCCAGCGCCGGTAGCTCACGCGAGAGCCGGCGCGGGGGCGACAGGGGTCGCGACCTCCTTGCGAGCGATCGCGGCCCGGACCAGCGCCATGTAGAGCGGATGGGGGGCCTCGGGGCGGGAGAGGAACTCGGGGTGGAACTGGACCCCGACGAAGAACGGGTGGTTCGGCTCCTCGAGGACCTCGACGCGGCCGTCGACCGACGTTCCGGTGACGAGGAGTCCGGCCTCGCGGAACCGCTCGAGGTACTGCGGGTTGATCTCGAAGCGGTGACGGTGGCGCTCCCAGACCTCGTTCTTGCCGTACACGCTCGCGACCTTCGAACCCGGCGTGAGGATGACGCGCTGGGCCCCGAGGCGCATCGTGCCGCCGAGGTCGTTCAGGCCCTTCTGTTCCTCGAGGAGGCAGACGACCGGGTCCGGTCCTTCGGGGTCGACCTCGGTCGAGTTGGCATGAGGAAGGCCGAGGACGTTCCGCGCGAACTCGACCGCCTGCATCTGGAATCCGTAGCAGACGCCAAGATACGGGATCCCCCGCGAACGCGCGGTCTCGATCGAACGGATCTTCCCCTCAACCCCCCGGGGGCCGAACCCGCCGGGCACGAGGAGAGCGTCGGAGCGCTCCAGGCGGGCGAGGAGGGACGGATTCCTCGGGATGTCCTCCGAGTCGTACCACTGAAGCCGGACCTCCACGCCGAGATGACCCTGGCAGTGGTGGAACGCCTCCGAATGGGACAGGTAGGCGTCTCGTAGCTCGGTGTACTTGCCGACGATCGCGACCTCGACCGACCCCTCGCATCGCCGGTAGGTCGTGAGGAACTCCTTCCAGGCGGCGAAATCCGGAGGGCGGTCGGGAAGTCCCAACAGGCGCGTGAGCTGGGCGCCGACCCCCTGAGCCTCGAGGACGAGCGGTACCTCGTAGATGATCGGCTGGTCCGGCACCGAGATGACCGCCTCGGGAGGGACGTCGCAGAAGAGCGAGATCTTCGCCTTGATGTCCGGGGTGAGCGGGGCGGGGCCACGGGCGATGATGAGGTTCGGTCGAATCCCGATCGCCCTCAGCTCGCGGACGGAGTGCTGGGTCGGCTTTGTTTTCGCTTCGCCGACCGGACCGACGACGGGAACGAGCGTCGTGTGCACGAACGCCATGTGGCCCTCCCCGAGCTCGTAGGAGAGCTCCCGCAGCGCTTCGAGGAACGGCATCGACTCGATGTCTCCCACGGTTCCGCCGACCTCGACGAGGATCACCTCGGCCCCGGCGGCCTGGGCGACCTCGCGAATCGTTCGCTTGATCTCGCCGGTGACGTGCGGGATGATCTGGACCGTGTTTCCGAGGTAGTCGCCGCGCCGTTCCTTTTCGATGACGGCCCGGTAGATCTTGCCGGTGGTCAGATTGTGCGTTCCGACCAGGCTCTGACCGAGGAACCGCTCGTAGGTCCCGAGGTCGAGGTCGGCCTCGGTCCCGTCGTCGAGCACGAAGACCTCCCCGTGCTGGTACGGGTTCATTGTCCCCGCGTCGACGTTGAGGTACGGGTCGATCTTCAGGATCGTGACGGGGACCCCTCGGGCCTTGAGAAGGCGGCCGAGCGAGGAGGTGGTGATCCCCTTCCCCAGGCCCGAAATCACGCCTCCGCTCACCACCAGGACCTTCATCGGCACGCTCCGCGGTCTCGTAGAAGACGGTGGGGATAAAGGCTGTGGCACGCGACGAAGGATGCGGGACGTCGAGCGTGCCGGAACGGGGTGGGGCAGCGGGTCAGAACGGGACCCGGCGTCCCGAGGGATCGCGGTGAAACCTCCCGAAGTCCGGCACGCGCGCGAGGAGCTCGGAGGAGAAGACGGGACCGTCGGTACAGACGTGGAAGGGACCGAGGGCGCAGGCATCGCACATCCCGAGGGAGCACTTCATGTGGCGCTCCATCGAGCAGTAGACCGGCACGTCGCGGGACGCGGCGGCGTCCACCACCTTGCGCATCATCACCTCGGGGCCACACGTCCAGACGGCATCGAACCGCTCGTTCTCGAGGAGGCGGTCCGCGACGAGAGTGACGAAGCCGTGGACCCCGACCGATCCGTCGTCCGTCGCGACCTCGACCCGGGCTCCCATTCGTTCGAACCGGTCCCGGAACAAGAGCTCCGGGGCTCGCGTGGCGCCGAGCGCGACGACGACCGACGAACCTCCGAGCCGGGCCGCCTCGGCCGCCGGCGCCAGGACGGCGGCTCCCGAACCTCCGCCCACGACCAGGATGTGTCGAGGGGTGAGGTCGAACCGATTCCCGTACGGTCCCCGTACTCCGATCGGGGAGCCGGGGCGGATCGCTTGAACACGGCGGCTCGTGTCCCCCATGGCCTTCACGGTGATCCCCTTCGACGGACCGGTCGTGTAGGAGAGCGACATCGGCAGCTCGTCGTCTCCCGGGAACCATGCCATCACGAACTGGCCGGGCGCGGCGGCCGGCTCGAACGGAAAGCGAAGGGTGACGGTCGAGGGAGTCTCCTCCACTCGTTCCGTGACCCGGACGACCGTGCGCACGGACGGCGCTAGCGGGCCCGCGATATAGCGACTCGGTGGAATGGGCGAAGACCGACTAGGCCGATCGGTGCGCGACCCCAACCGCATCCTCGAGCCGCGCGTAGCCTAGGTCGTCCACCAGGCTCGAGAGCTCGCGCGCGAGGCGACCGAAGACCCCGACGCCTTCGAACGCCACGGCCGTACCGACCTCGACGGCTCGAGCCCCGGCCATGACGTACTGGAGCGCGTCCTCGGCCGTCATGATCCCACCGATCCCAATCACTGGGATCTTGACCTTCTCGAAGATCTGCCAGACGCAGGCGAGGCCGACCGGCTTGATCGCGGCGCCGCTCAGCCCTCCGATCCCGTGGGAGAGCACCGGGCGGCGAAGGTGCACGTCGATGGCGATTGCTCGCAGCGTGTTGATCGCGCTGACCGCAGCGGCCCCGGCGCGTTCCGCGGCCTGTGCGAGCGCCGCCGGATCGGACGTGTTCGGCGTGATCTTCGCAATGACGGGGATCTTAACGGCCCCCGCGACCGCTCGGACGATCTCCTCCACATCCTCCGGCGTCCCCCCGACCTCGGTGCCGAACCCTTCCGCGTGAGGGCAGCTCAGGTTCAGCTCGACCGCGGAGACTCCGGTTCTCGCCATCTGTGTGGCGAGACGCGCGAACTCCGCAGCGTCCCCCGCGAACACCGAGCCCACGATCGTGGCCCCGGCCCGCTGGGCTACCTCGATCTCCCGAGGGTACTCCTCGATCCCCGGATTCGGCAGGCCCATCGCGTTCAGCATCCCCCACCGCTCGTACGTCTCAATGGTAGGGTTCGGGTACCCCGCTCGCGGCAAGGAGCCGATCGACTTCGTGACCACCCCACCCGCGCCGGCCGCCCACGCGCCGGCGAGCGAGTCCCCGCTCTCACCCCAGATTCCCGAGGCGAGAAGGAACGGGTTCCTGAGCTCGAGTCCGGCGAATCGGACCTTTAGATCCGCCACGACGCAGCCCACGGGGACGAAACTTAAATCGGCTCGCCCGGATGGTTCTCGTCCGATGCATCTCGACCGTCTCACCGACGCCGCCCGCTCCGCGCTCGAGAAGGGGTTTCAGCGGGCGACCGAACTCCGCCATCCGTCGGTCGAACCCGAGCACTTACTCTACGGACTCCTCGAGGCGTCCGACGGGGCGACCGCCTCGCTCCTCTCCGCGCTCGGGGTCCCACTCGACCGGTTGCGCGGCCGCCTCGAGGAACTGCTGAAGCGCCTGCCGACCGCCGACCACGTCGCTCCCTCCGACCAGTACCTCTCGCGCTCGCTCACGCAGGTCCTCGACTCCGCCGAGGCGGAGGCAACCAAGCGGAAAGACCGCTATACAAGCGTCGACCAGGTGCTTCTCGGACTGCTTTCGACCGCGTCGCCGGCGCGCGACCTGCTCGAGGAGTTCGGAGTCCGCCGGGCGGCGGTCGAGGGCGCGTTGAAGGAACTTCGGGGCGGCGAACGCCCGGTGGAGAGCCGCGGCGAGGAGTCGGAGTATCAGGCGCTCGCGAAGTACGGCAAGGACCTGACGGCGCTCGCCGCGGAGCGGAAGCTCGACCCCGTGATCGGACGGGACGATGAGATCCGCCGCGTGGAACAGATCCTCTCGCGCCGCACGAAGAACAACCCGGTACTGATCGGGGACCCCGGGGTCGGTAAGACCGCCGTGGTCGAGGGGCTCGCGCTCCGGATCTCGGCCCGTGACGTGCCCGATTCGCTCCGGGAGAAACGGATCGTCGCGCTCGACCTCGGCTCGATCCTCGCCGGCGCGAAATTCCGGGGCGAGTTCGAGGAACGGGTCAAGGCGGTCCTCAAAGAGGTCGAGCGTTCGGAAGGCCAGGTGATCCTCTTCATCGACGAGCTGCACACCCTCGTTCACGCCGGGGCGACCGAGGGGGGTGCCCTGGATGCGTCCAACCTTTTGAAACCCGCCCTCGCTCGAGGAATCCTTCACTGCATCGGGGCGACCACGACCCAGGAGTACCGCCGGTACATCGAGAAGGACGCCGCGCTCGAGCGACGGTTCCAGCCGGTGCTCATCAGCGAGCCCTCGGTCGAGGACACGATCTCGATCCTGCGTGGGCTCAAGGAGCGCTACGAGCTTCACCACGGAGTCCGGATCCAAGATGCGGCGCTGGTCACGGCCGCGACCCTCTCCGCTCGATACATTTCCGACCGCCACCTCCCGGACAAGGCGATCGACGCCATCGACGAAGCGGCGTCGATGGTCCGGTTGACCCTGGATAGCCGCCCGGACGAGCTCGACCAGCTCTCCCGCCGGATCCGTCAGCTCGAAATCGAGCGGGCCGCGCTCCAGCGCGAGAAGGACGCGGCGAGCAAGGACCGGTTGCGGCTCCTCGAGAAGGAGCTAGCGAACCTCAAGGAACGCGAGGGCTCGCTCCAGAACCGCTGGAAGAAGGAGAAGGACCAGGTCGAGAAGCTGCGCAGCCTGCGCGCGGAGCTCGACCGCGCGAAGGCCGAGGAGGAGCGAACCGAACGGGCGGGGGACCTCGAGGCCGCGGCCCGCCTGCGCTACGGCACGATCCCCGAGCTCAAGCGCAAGGTCGAGGCCCTCACGAAGAGCACGGAAGTCCGCCCGGGCCAATCGCTTCTGCGCGAGGAGGTCAGCGAGGAGGACGTGGCCCTCGTGATCTCGAAGTGGAGCGGCGTCCCGGTGAGCCGGATGCTCGAGGGAGAGACCGCGCGCCTCCTACGGATGGAGGACGCGCTCAAGGAACGGGTCGTCGGGCAGGACGAGGCGGTCGCCGCCGTGTCGAAGGCGGTCCGCCGGTCTCGTTCGGGGCTCGCCGACCCGAATCGACCGATGGGAGTCTTCCTGTTCATCGGCCCGACGGGCGTCGGCAAGACGGAGCTCGCAAAGGCGCTCGCCGCGTTCCTGTTCCACTCGGAGAAGGCGCTCGTCCGCATCGACATGAGCGAGTACATGGAGAAGCACACGGTCGCCCGGCTGATCGGGGCACCGCCGGGCTACGTCGGGTACGAGGAGGGCGGGCAGCTCACCGAAGCGGTCCGGACCCATCCGTACACGGTCATCCTCTTCGACGAGGTCGAGAAGGCGCACCCGGATGTCGTCAACGTCCTCCTGCAGCTCATGGACGACGGTCGCCTCACGGACGGTCAGGGCCGGACGGTCGACTTCCGCAATACCCTCGTCATCCTGACGAGCAACCTCGGGTCCGACCTGATCGAGGACGCCAAGACCGACGAGGAGCGGCGGCGTATTCTGGAGCCGGCGCTCCGAGGGCATTTCCGTCCGGAGTTCCTCAACCGCCTCGACGACGTCGTGATCTTCCACGCGCTCTCGCCGAGGGAGATCGAGGCGATCGTCGACCTGCAGCTCGCCCAAGTGGAAGCCCGCTTGAGCGACCGGCGCATTCGGCTGCGCGCCACCGACGCAGCGAAGAAGCTGATCGCCGAGAGCGGCTTCGACCCCCAGTTCGGAGCTCGGCCGCTGAAGCGCACCATCCAACGCCTCGTCGTCGACCCGCTCACGACCAAGATCCTCGCGGGGGAGGTCCGGGACGGCAGCGAAGTGCGCGTCGAGGTCGAGAACGGGGCGCTCACGGTCTCGGCGAGCGCACCGCGCGTCGCGGGACGGGCGGCATGAGCGCGGTCACGGTCGCCGTCGTCGGAGCGACCGACATAGCGAAGGAGCTGGGGAAGAAGGGAACCTCTTCCGACCTCACCCTGTTCAACCTGGTGCACGACGACCTTGCGGTCACGCTGGTCGAGCCGACCCAGTTCCCCGAGAAGATTCCGCCGCTCCTTCAGGCGATCGCGATGGCCGACCAGTGTCTTCTGGTCGTCACCGAGCTCTCCCGCCCCGTTGCGGAGACGATCGCGACGCTCGAGCTATCGGACGTCCCGACCACGCTCGTCCTCGGACCCGCGGTCGGGGAGACCGAGGTCGCCCGCGTCGTCAAGGGAGGACGCCTCTCGGCCTCGACACGGGTCCCATTGGACTTCCCTAAGCTCCGCGCCCTGGTCGAGGGGTGGTCCGTTCCGCAGCTCGCCGGACCGGTTCGCGTTCCGATCGACCACGGGTTCCCGGTGAAGGGAGTCGGAGCGGTCGCGCTCGGCGTCGTCCGGCAAGGGACCCTAAGGGCCCACGACCGGCTTCGCCTGTACCCTGCGGCCAAGACGGCCGAGGTCCGCTCTGTCCAAGTCCATGAGGTCGACCGCAAAGAGGCCGTCACGGGGGAGCGCGTCGGAGTCGCCCTGAAGGGGGTGGAGGCGGACGAGCTGTGCCGGGGGCAGGTCCTCGCTCCCGAGGGCTCCCTCCGGGCAGAGACCGCGCTCGTGCTCGGCTCGTTCGAGCGATGTCGGTACTACCGGGGGGACGCGGGGCCGGGAGCCCAGCTCCACCTCTCTCTCGGGCTTCAGGCAACCCCGGTCGTCCTGGACGAGCTCTCTTCGTCGACGACCCGGGTCACGGCGGACCGCCCGGTCGCCTTCGGACCCGGAGAGCCGGCGTATCTGCTCGACCTCTCCGTGGGAGCCGGGCCGCGGATCTTCGGCCGGGCCCGGACGCTTCCTGCGGGGTAGACGGCACCGGAATTCGGCGGCGTCCCGGCGGGCCTTCCGGACTAGGCGAACATCGTGACGGATTCCTTGCGGAGCTCTTCCTCGCCGATCACCTTCTCGATGGCTCGGTCGAAGTCCGCCGCTGTCACGCTGTCCCGCTCCTCTCGGATCGCCCACATCCCCGCTTCCGTGCAGATCGCGCGGATGTCGGCCCCGGTGGCTCCCTCGCACCGTCCCGCGAGCGCCTCGAAGTCGACGCTCTCCCGGATCGCCATCCCGCGGGTGTGGATCTTGAAGATCTCCGAACGGCCCTGGAAGGTCGGCACGGGGACCTCGATGATCCGGTCGAAGCGGCCCGGGCGCAAGAGCGCGTCGTCCAGGATGTCCGGTCGGTTCGTGGCGGCGATGATCTTGACGTTCGAGAGCGGCTCGAACCCGTC
The DNA here is from genome assembly GCA_030040775.1 of Thermoplasmata archaeon. Classification (GTDB taxonomy): domain Archaea; phylum Thermoplasmatota; class Thermoplasmata; order Lutacidiplasmatales; family UBA184; genus Lutacidiplasma. Next base: position 25,633 of record JASHTB010000021.1, read on the forward strand.
CATCTCGGCGAGCAACTGCATCAGCGTCCGCTGGACCTCGCGGTCCCCGCTGGTGGCGACCTCGAGTCGCTTCGCCCCGATCGAGTCGACCTCGTCGATGAAGATGATCGTTGGCGCCTTCTCGCGGGCGAGCTGGAACAGCTCGCGGACCAGACGGGCCCCCTCGCCGATGTACTTCTGGACGAGCTCGGAGCCGACCAGGCGCACGAACGTCGCGTTCGTGTGATGAGCGACCGCCTTCGCAATCATCGTCTTCCCCGTGCCGGGCGAGCCGATGAGAAGGACGCCCTTCGGCGGGTCGACCCCAACCTTCTTGTAGAGCTCAGAACGAAGGAGCGGGTACTCGACCGCCTCCCGGATCTCCCGGATCTGGTCGGCGAGCCCGCCGATGTCCGGGTAGGAGACGTTTGGCTTGTCGACGATCTCGCTCGCGGTCACGAGCGGGTCGAGCGAGGCCGGGAGAACCCCCATAACGGCGAGGGTCTGCTTGTTGAGGGCGACGCGACTGCCGACCGTGATCTTGCCGTGCTCGACCGTCTCGGCGGAGTTCACGACGAAGTCGGGACCGGTCGACGATTTCACAATCACGCGACCGTCGGTCAAAACGTCCCGGACGCTCCCGACGATAAGGGGAGGATAGCGCAGCCGGTCGAGCTCGGTCTTGAGCCGCTTGACCTCCCGCTGGAGCCGGAGAATCTCGGCCTCCATGTAGTGGCGTTCGCTCTCGACTCGCTTGATCGCTTCCGCGAGCTGGGTGTTCCGTAGCTCGAGGAAGTTCACCCGGTCGAACGTCTCATGCGACGCCGCAGGCACCTCCGGATCGCTCATGCTCTCCAGTACGACCCCCCGGGGCGGAGTGACGGAAATCTAAGAACATGGCCGCTTATAAGTAATCGTTACTCGAACGGTAACCGAGGCGCCGATGGGGAAGCCGGCCGAGCGGTTCGCTCGCGCCGTCGCGCCCGGCCACGTCACCGGGGTCTTCGAGCCACGGTCGACTTCGCGCGACCCCCGGGCTCGGGGTTCGGTAGGAGCCGGTATCGTGCTCGAGCTCGGAGTCCGTGCGACCGCACGGTACCGGCCGGGAGGACCACGTCGGCTTCGCCTCTCGAGCGACGTCGGCGTTCCGCTTCCGATTTCGGAGGAGACGGCCCGGCGGCTGTTCTTCGCGGACGAGGGCACGCTCTCGGTCCACCTTGCGCACGAGCTTCCGATCGGCCAGGGGTTCGGGACGAGCGCGGCCGGGGCGACCGCCACCGCGCTCTCCGTCGCCTCCCTCTTCCGGATCCCTCGGCGCCGGGCCCTCGAGGTCGCGCACCTCGCCGACCTGTTCGGCGGTGGCGGACTCGGTGGCGTCGCGGCGATTCTGGGGGGCGGCTTGGAGGTGCGACGTCGACCGGGGATCCCGCCGTTCGGGAGCGTGGTCCACTCCGCGTTCCGTTCGCCGATCTTTGTCGGCTTCGTCACCGGACCGATTCCCTCCCCCTCTGTCCTGACGAACGACTCGATCCTCCGACGGATTCGGGCGGCCCACTCCGCGTGGGCCCTCCTCGGGGACCGGCCATCGCCGGAGGCCCTCTTCGGTGCGAGCGAGCGGTTCACGGACCGGGTCGGGCTGAGCTCTCCCCGGCTCCGCGCTACGCTCGCCGGCTTACGTCGCCGGGGAGCCTGGGCGGCGCAGGCGATGTTCGGGGGGAGTTTCTTCGCTCTTCCCCGGAACAGAGCGGCCCGAACCGCGATCGCGGACTGGCTCGAGTCTCAGCGGGTCCGCGCGGTCGAACTCCACGCCGCCCGGCACGGCGCCCGGTGCGTACGCGGACGAGGGTCGTGACCCAGTAAGAGCCGGTCATCTTCTCTTACGTCGGTCGCTCCGCCGCAACGCTTTTAGCGAAGGGGTCGTCTCCGCCGCGCCCATGACACGGAAGCCGGCTCGCATGTACCGCAAGGTCGAGGGCCAGGTCTACACTCGGCGCGAGTACATGGGCGGGGTCCCGAACTGTCGGATCACGCAATTCGACACGGGGAACCTCAAGGAGGAGTTTCCGCTCACGCTCACCCTCGACACCGAGGAAGCGGCTCAAGTTCGGGACATCGCGCTCGAGGCCGCACGGGTGAGCGCCGTCCGCGTGCTCGAAAAGAACGCCCCGAACGAGTTCCACCTCAAGGTCCGGCGCTATCCCCACCAGGTTCTGCGCGAGCACAAGATGGCGATGGGGGCCGGAGCGGACCGTATCTCCGACGGCATGCGGCGGGCCTTCGGTAAGCCGGTCGGGCATGCCGTTCGCGCCGAGATCGGCACCGCCCTCCTCACGGTCTACACCACCTCCGCTCACCTCGCCGACGCGCGGGAGGCGCTGCGGAAGGCGTCGCACAAGCTCCCGGTCCCGACGCGGGTTATGGTGACGGAGCGGGCTTCGTAGCCGGCGTCCTCACGACCAGGACCGGACAGGGGGCCCGGTTGATGAGCGCCGTGGAAACGCTCCCGAGCAGGATCCGTCGGGCCGTCGAGAGCCCTCGCGAACCCACGACAAGCAGGTCGGCGGGATGGCGCTCGAGGTGAGCGAGGATCTCGTCGACGACGACCCCCTCGTCGCAGAGACCGGTCACGTTCGATACCCCCGCCTCTTCGGCTCGGTGCACGGCCGCTTCGACGATCTCGCGGTAATGGCCGATCTCGCTCTGCGGAACGGCCGCCGGGACGTACGGCTCGGTCGTCGAGACGTAGACCGGCGGGAGCGGCGCGATCGCGAGCACGGTGAGGCTCCCGTCGTAGTGGCGGGCGAGGTCGATCGCGGCGTCCAGGGCCGCGCCGGCGTTCGGTGAGCCGTCGGTCGCGACCGTGACCCGTCGGAACAGGCCCTCGGCCATCGTTCCACGAACCAGCGCACGGTACAAGGAAGTTGTGGCAGCAATGCAATCATTTTTAACCGACAGGCCACCTCTTCACGCTGGACAGGTGCTTCCCTTGGCCCCCGTGTGCAGCAACTGCGGCGCGACCGACTTCGTCTGGGTGAACGAACTCAAGACCGGCACGCTCGGGGGCGGATCCCTCTCGCTCCGGTCCCGAGGTGAGCTCGCGCTCGGCACCCGCGTCTGCCGATCGTGCGGCCACGCCGACCTGTTCCTCAAAGACCCATCGATCCTGCGGATGCCGCACACCTGGAAGCCCGGCGAATTCGTCCCGATCCCGGCGCGACCGTCTCCGGTCCCCTCCTCTCCAACCGCCTCCTCTCCCCCTCCTTCCCCCTCGGCCCCCGCCCCGATGACTCCACCCCCCACACCGAGACCGGCCGCAGCGGTCGAGGCTCCGGCGCCCTCGACGGCCGCGCCCGCACCGTCTCCCCCGGCCCCGAATCCCGGACCGAACGAGGTCTCCCGACCGACCCCCGAACCGCCGGCCGTCCCGGACGCTGCCTCCGCCTCGCCGGCACCTTCCCCTCCTCCCTCGGCCGCAACACCGGCTGGCGCGAAGAAATCGACGCGGCGCAAGTCCAGCAAATCGAAGTAGACCGTCTGCTCCCGGTCCGACGAACCTCGTCCACCGCCAGGTAGAGAGCGTCTCCCGTCACCGTCGACGCGGCTCGGACCTTCCCCCGTCGCACCACCGGTGGCGGCCAGGCGGAAAATTCAGTCCAAATCGTCCGGGGGACCGGCCGCCCCGTGGATAGCGGGGCATGGATTTGAACCATGGATCTACGGGTTATGAGCCCGTCGGGATTTCAGGACGGCCGGCGCTCCCGGCCGTTTTCCTGACTACCCTACCCCGCTGCGGCGCGGCAGAGGAGGACGGATTATTTAGGACCTGTGCCGCGCGCGCTTACCGGCGGACGTCCGGTTCAGTGCGGACGGCTCAGGTCCTCGAGCTCGCGCTGAAGGAGTCGGTCCCAATCGGCCCGCACCTGGCGCTGGACCGTCTCCTCGTCTTCGGTCGTGAAGTGGTGGAATCGTCCCTGGGCGCGAAGGTACTCGGCCACCGGTTTCAGCTGTCCGCTCTTTCGGGTAATCCTCAACCGGCCTTCCACGATCTCGTAGAGGGGGAAAACGCCGGAGTCGGTCGCCAGACGGCCGAGCGCGATCGTCTCCGAGGAGTCGAACTTCCACCCCGGCGGACAGGGGGCGAAGATGTCCAGGAACCTCGGGCCGACCAGATCCCGGGCGCGCTCGACCTTCCGGTCGAAGTCCTCGGGGAACGCCGGATTGAGCGTCGCTGCGTAGACCGGCCGGTGGGCGAGGACGATCGCCATCACGTCCTTCTTCCCCTCCGGCTTCCCCCGGTGCCCTCCGAGGGTCGGGGTCGTCGTCGTCCACGCGCCCCACGGCGTCGCCCCGCTGCGCTGGATGCCGGTGTTCATGTACGCCTCGTTGTCGTACATCACGTAGATCGCGTTGGTCCGGCGCTCCAGCATCCCGCTCAGCGCCTGCAGGCCGATGTCCGCGGTCCCTCCGTCTCCGGCGAACCCGACGATCGTCACGTCCTTCAACCCGAGCGCGTCGGCGGCGGCGCGGAGTCCCGAGATCGACGCGCCGGTCGCCTCGATGGGGTTGTCGAGCATGCCGACTCGCAGTGCGGTCGTCGGGTACGGCGTAGCGATCACGGTCCAACAACACGCCGGGACCGAGACGATCGTTCGGGGACCGAGGCCTTTCAGGAGGAGGCGCATCGCGAGGGCCGGGCCACACCCCGGGCACGCCGCGTGTCCTCCGTAGACGAGCTCCTCGGCCGGGATGGTCAGCTTAGCCATGGACCCTCACCTCCTCTTCGAGGTCTTCCCAGTGAGTGACCGGCGCCGAGCCGCTGAGGAGGGTCTCGAACATCCCGCGTACCTCGTGCGGCGTCACGTCCCGCCCGCCGATTCCGGCGAGGAAGCTCGTGAGCGTGGGATGGTGCTTCGCGGTGTAGAGCGCCGCGCTCACTTCGGTGGCGGCCGGTCCCATGCGTCCGAACGTGTACGAGCGGTCGACCACGCCGACGCGGTCGGTGGTCGCGGCCAGCGCTCGGACCTCGTCCTCCGGGAACGGACGGAAGAGCCTCAGTTTCGCGAGTCCGACCTTCTGACCCTCCTGCCTCAGGTCGTCCACCACGGACCGGGCGGTGGTCGTCGCGGTGCCCATCGTGACGAGGACCGCGTCAGCGTCGTCGGTCCGATACGTGGGAAGAGCGCCTCCGTGGTGTCGTCCCACCGCGCGCCGATACTCTTCCTCCACCTCGGAAACGACCGTGGGCACCCGCTCCATCGCTTCGGCGACCTGGCGCCGGAACTCGACGTAGTAGTCGGGGCCAGTGAACGACCCGAGACGGGTCGCCTCGCCCGGCCGGAGGATGGCGTGGGGCTCGCGCGGCGGCAGGAACGCATCGACCACCGCGGGGTCCGGGACGTCGACCGGCTCGACCGTGTGCGAGAGATAGAACGCGTCCTCGGTCACCATCGCCGGAAGGCGAACGGCCGGATGCTCCGCGATCCGGAACGCTTCGAGCACGGTGTCGAGCACTTCCTGGTTGCTTTCAGCGTAGAACTGGATCCACCCTGTGTCGCGTTGGCTCATCGTGTCGGCATGGTCGGCCCCGATGTTCCACGGCGGCGCGACCGCCCGGTTGACGACCCCCATGACCACGGGGGTCCGCATTCCCGCCGCCCAGTGGAGCAGCTCGTGCATGAGCAGGAGACCCTGGCTCGACGTCGCGGTGTACGTCCGGGCCCCGAGGGCGGAGGCGCTGACGCAGACCTGGAGCGCGCTGTGCTCCGACTCGACCTGGACGTACTCGGCCTTCAGCTCGCCCGAGGCGACGAAGTCGCCGATCTTCTCGACGATCGAGGTCTGGGGCGTGATCGGGTACGCCGACACGACCTGGACGCGGGCGAGGAGGGCCGCGTACGACTGGGCGTAGTTCCCCGAGAGGACCTTTTGCGTCACTGCTCTCGACCTCCTATGCCTCCGCTGCCACCATCTCGATCGTCTTCGGCGGGCATTCGGCCGCACAGATCCCGCATCCCTTGCAGAACTCGAGCCGGATCGCGGGGTAGCCCTTCGCGTCGAACACGATCGCGTCGTCCGGGCAGAACTTCCAGCAGAAGTTGCACTTCGTGCATCGCTCAAGGTGGATGACCGGGGTGAACGTCCGCCAGGCCGCGGTCGGGGTCGACTCGCTCGAAACCGAAGCGATCGGTCCCTCCGGGAGGGGAATCGGGGCAGTCGGAGGTCGGGGGGCGACCGGCGCGGGCAGTGCTCCGGTCTCGACCGTCCTCACGGTCGTGTAGCCTTCCCTCGCCGCGAGGCGGTTCTCCTCAGGACTCCGAGGCACGAACTCGTCGATCGCTCGGCCGAGCGCCTCGAGGGAGACCACGCCGGTCGCCCGGGCGAGGGCGCCAAGGAGGGCCGTGTTGACGATCGGGAGCATCGGCGTGCCGAGCCCGTGGGCGAGCGCGATCCGTGTCGCATCGACCGTGCCCCGGCGCACCTCGGCCGGAGCGACCAGGGATTCGGCGGGCCGCGGCGTGTTGACGAGAAGGAGGCCCCCGGGCCGGATCCCCTCGGTGACGCGGGTCGTCTTGAGGAGCCCCGGGTCGAGCACGACCACGACGTCCGGAGTGGTGATGGAGGTGCGCACCGGAATCGGTCGGTCGTCGATCCGGGTGTAGGCCGTCACCGGAGCGCCCCGCCGTTCGACCCCGAAGAACGGGAAGCTCTGCGGCACCCGACCGTCCCGGAAAGCAGCCTGAGCGAGAAGCTCCGACGCGACGACCGCGCCCTGCCCTCCCCGACCGTGAAACCGAATCTCGATCATCGACGGCCCATCCGAAAGAGCCGGTGGAAAGTTGATGAAAGGGGTGTCAGCCCGGGTTGACCACCGCTTACTTTTGCCGGTAGTTCTTACCGAACCGCGAGGAATCCATGGTCGGCATCCGCGCGCTCCAGAAGATTTGGATGGACGGTCGTCTTGTCGACTGGACTGACGCGAAGGTCCACATCCTCACGCACGGCCTCCACTATGGGTACGCGGTGTTCGAAGGGATCCGTTCGCACGACACGGCGCGCGGCCCGGCGATCTTCCGTCTTCCCGAGCACCTCGACCGATTTTTCAACAGCGCCAAGGTCTATCGGATGACGCTCCCGTACTCCGCCGCCCAGGTCGGCGAAGCGTGCGTCGACCTCGTGCGGGCGAACGGAGTGCCGACCGTCTACCTTCGGCCGATCGCATTCTCGGGGTACGGAGAGATGGGGCTCGACCCGACCAAGAGCCCGATCCAGGTCGCCGTCGCAGCCTGGGAATGGGGTGCCTACCTCGGCCAGGAAGGGGTCGAGAGAGGGGTCAGGGCGACGGTCTCGAGCTGGGTGCGAATGGACTCCCGGTCCCTTCCCCCTCAGGCGAAGTGCGCCGCGAACTACGCGAACTCGGGCCTCGCGAAGATGGAGGCGGTGGCGGCCGGGTACGACGAGGCGATCCTCCTGAACTCTCAGGGGATGGTCGCCGAGGGCCCGGGGGAGAACATCTTCCGAGTGAAGAAGGAGGTTGTGAGCACTCCCCCCGCGAGCTCGGGGATCCTGCGGGGGGTCACCCGGGACACGGTCATCCGATTCCTCTCGGACGAAGGCCTCGTGTTCCAGCGCACCGACTTCACCCGTGAGGAGCTGTTCACGGCGGACGAACTTTTCTACACGGGCACGGCGGCGGGGATCACGCCGATCCGAGAGGTCGACGGCCGGCGGATCGGGGATGGCGCCTTCCCCATCACCCGGCGGCTGCAGCAGCGGTACGAGGACGCGATCCACGGTCGCCGCCCTGCGTACGGCTCCTGGCTCACGTACGTGGGCTAGCCCGGAGGGCCGCGTCCCCCGTTCCGGGGCCTGCTCAACCGGACGATGAGGCCGGGTCGACCGGAACCTCGTCGCGGTGGGAGGAGGACCGTCCCGGGTGGCTCAGGCCCATGCCTCAACTCGGATTCACCACGGTCATCGGGAGGGAAAGTACCTTGCGCCGCGCGAGAGGATGCGCGCCGCGCGGCACGAGAATTCCGAAGCCAGAGGAACAGAACGGTCGAGCCCAGGGCTTTGCCCTGGGCCCGCGGAAGGGGTTGGCCTCTTTCCTTTTCCTTTTCGCTATTACTACGGTGCGGTCGACGGGCCTCCGCCGAGGTGACCGGGCAGGGTGATGCCGAAGTACCACAGGGCGGCGATCGCGGCCAGCGCGGCGAACACCGGGAAGAGCAGTAGCAGCGTCTGCACCCAGTACGGAACGTGGAACTTGACCTCCGTCGGGGCCGGCGCGGCGCTCCCTTCCTTGCCCGCCGCGGCGGCCGCTACGACCGGCTGCACGCCGCGGTTACCGAGCGCTCGCATAATCGGCGCACCGACGACTCGTCCGTGCATCCACGGGGAGCGCAGGGCGTCCTTCGCCGCGAGGAAGTAGTCCATGATGATCGTCGCGGGGAAGGCGAAGATCCCGGCGAGCCCGAACCCAGCGTAGAGAAGGAACGTCTCGAACGGGTCCTTCGTGAACGACGCGCCGTACCCAGTGTATCCGTAGAAAACCGTCACCCCTCCTGCGACCAGCGCAAAGAGGCCGATGTACTGCATCCGGACCGAGAGGTACGCGGCGATCGCATACGCCGTGGTGACGAGCCCGAAGAGGAGCATCGCGTCAAAGAAAAAGATGTTGTAGCCGCCCATGCCGTCCGACATAAGGAACGGCCAGGTCATCTCTCCCCAGAGGGCTAACACGGTCGTGGCTACGCCCACCGAGCCGAGCGGGATCGCCATCCCGTGCAGCACGTAGCGCAGCTCCTTCGGATTGTTCGTCCGGATCGCCCACCACGACATGACGCCGCCGTAGGCCAGGATCGCGGCCCCGAGCAGGAGGAGCACCTCCACCAGCGCGAGGTCGTCAATGAACGGTGTGAACGCCATTCTTCGTCTCCTCCGGAGAGGTCAGCCCTCCGGGGGCATGGCGACCGTTAACGTTCGGCGTCCGGCCTGGTTTCCGTGGCAGGGGTTTTCGTTCGGCATAGGCTCCACTGCGCCGGCTCAGGGGACCGTTGGGTATTTCCGATTACAGTAAAATCGGGTTCACTTCCGTCCGGCAATCGATCGGTTTCACGCTTTTACGGCCCGTTTTTATCGGCGAGTTCAGCCCTCGACCTGCCGACCCCGGCGGGGTGTCATCGATCGTTGCGCGGGACGACAAACTTGAGTCCCGACCAGGCCCCGGTGAGGGCGCACACCTTGACGTCGACCAAACCCCCGCTCAGTCCTATCTCGCGGACTGACCGATCGGTCAGGTCGGACTCGACTCCCGAGCTCCGCTTGGGCCAGACGAGCCAGAGTGAACCCGTCGGCGCCAAGCTCGCCCTCCATCTCCTGAACGATTCCTCGAGGGCTCGACGTCGGGTTTCGAACAACAGCACGACGTCGACCTGCGTGGTTGGAGCCTGGACGATCTCGCATTGGGAGAGGACCTTCTGTAGCCGTCGCCGGACCTCGGGGGGAACGCCGGGAAGCCCGAGCGTCATCCCCGGAACGATACCGAGCTTGCGCTCGAGCGTTGTTCGCGACCGACCGGTTCGAGGCCGTGGGTGCAGAACGGGTGGTTTAGCCACGGATACACTGCGCCAGGGCCTCAAGTTCAGCGTCGTCCGGGTGACGGACCTTCGTCTGCCACCAGTCGTTCCAGCGTAGGTCGTCGTCGGGGAGCCGGGGAATAACGTGAACATGCAGGTGGAGAACGCTCTGTTCCGACCCGGGACCGCTCGCCACGAGCAGGTTCTCGCCGGTCGTCCCGAGCCGCCGACGTAGCAGGGCGGCAACCTTTCGGGCAAGCGTCATCACGCCTTCGAGATCCTCGGGGGAGACGTCGGACAGGTCGGTAACGTGGGCCTTCGGGATGACCAGCGAGTGACCGTAGCGAATGGGATTGATGTCAAGGAAGGCGAGGGCCCGGTCGGATTCAGCGATCCGGAGAGCTATCCGAGCGGGGGTCCTCACCAGGTTGCAGAAGACGCAGGACGGGTACACGCGAGCGGCATGGTCCTCTGTCCTTAACCGTGCTCACGGGGGCCGGGAACGGGCACGTCGACCCCGTATCACCGTTTTTGGACGCTCCGAAACCTCTGCCTCGAGGCGGTCTGCTCCCGGAACTCAGGGGAGCCGGAAACAAACCGCCCTCAGCGTATCTCGAAGACCGTCAAGCCGGTGAGAAAAATCAGCCGCGGAGGTAAGTGAGCTAAGGGTTCAAGTCCCAGAGACGGAGGGAGATCGTCAAGCGTGCGTCTCGCGCCACCTGCTTCTGGAGCGCGCAAGGTTCGTGGAAGACGGACGGGTGGGCCACCTTGGAGACCCTCGGTCCGTAGTACCCGAACCGCT
>JASHTB010000022.1 GCA_030040775.1 Thermoplasmata archaeon
GCCCCGAGACGGTCGTCCGGTTCGGCGTTCGAGGCCATCACGCAACCGGACCTCCTGGGGTGTGTTTGAGGTCAGCGGTCCGCTCGCTCGACCGTCCAACGGAATGGACCCGAGCGCCCCTTCCCGGCCCGAAGGTCTCGGACACGGAGACGCCCGTACCGGCCGAAATCGAAGGTTGCGGACCGGACGGGTCCGTACTCGCGCAACCTTAGGTCGAGGAGCATGGCGGGCTCTGCGCGCTCCCACTCGCGGGCCGTGAGGGCGATCACGCTGCCCGATCGGACGAACACAGGGACCGTGTCCAACGGGATCCGGTCACGGGAAGGGAGGGTCGAAGCGACCCGGCGCCCGGTCCAGAAGTCGTGCCACTCCCCCTGGGGAAGGACGACCGGCGATCGGGACCCCGGGACCACCGGGGCCACGAGAAGGCTCTCGCCGAGCAGGTACTCGTCCTCGGCGGACGCCGCGGGATCGTCCGGAAAGTCGACCACCACCGGTCGGACCAGCGGGCGTCCGAGCGGGATACCCGAGACCGACTGGGAGTACAGGTACGGTATGAGGCGATACCGCAGCGAAGCGAACTTGCGGAAGATCGCGAGGGCTCTTCGACCGTAGTGCCACGGTTCGCGCGGGGTCGTGCCGTGGAGACGGGTATGCGAGAAGAGCATCCCCATCTGCATCCAGCGGACGTAGAGCTCGGGCGAGGGCCGACCTCCGAAACCTCCGGAGTCGAAGCTCGTGAACGCCCCGCCCGAGGCCGCGTAGCTCAAGGCACCGCGGAGGGCGGCCGACATGTCGCGCGCGTACGTTCGCGGGTCGCCTCCCCATTGGATCGGGTAGCGGTGAATGTCGAGTCCCCCTGACCGCCCCCAGACCATCGGCTCGGCGCCGGCGGACTGGACCGCGCGATAGACCGTCTCGTTGTAGAGCGTCGCGAACCGGTTGTGCATCCCGGGCGCCGCGATGTTCCGGCCGTAGCCCTCCTCAGGGACCGCCTCTCCGAAATCGGTCTTGATCACGTCCACACCGAGGCGAATGAGTTCGCGGACGCGGTCGGAGAACCAACGGCGCGCCTCGGGCTGAGAGAAGTCGACCCCTCCGAAGTCGACGCTCGGTCGGTCGAAGTCAAGGCCGACCCGGCCGTCGCCCCGTCGGACGAACAGGTCCCGGGCCTGGAGGTGGCGGTACTCCGGCGTATGAGCAGGAACGTACGGGTCAATCCAGAGCGAGAGGCGGAGCCGGAGCGCGTGGAGCTCTCGGATCATCGCGGCCGGGTCCGGGAAGCGCCGCCGGTTCCATCGGAACGTACAGCCGACACCGAAGAACGGAACGCTGAGCCCCCGTCGGGCGGCGCGCTCTACCAGGCCGCCGTAGACGTCCCCGGGGTCCCGCTTCGCGGAACGGCCGACCGCCCGGCGCGAGAGGCCCAGTCGCCGGCCCATCGCGTAGAGGGCGTCGGGAAGAGGTTCATCCAGCCAGGGGGGGTCGAGGTGGACCACATCGCCCGGAAGACCGAGCGAGCGGACCCTCCGTGCCACCCTGAGGAGTTCTCGCTGGTTTCGATAGGCGCAACGGCTGTACCAGATGCCGTACGACCAGAGGGGCGGGATCGAGGGGGGCCCCCGCCGATCCCAGAACCAGCGCAGGATCTCCCTCGGTGACCGAGAAAAGAAGAGCCGGACCGTGACGGGGGCCTCGGGGATCTCTACCTCGCCGAGGCCAAGGTACCGCCGGCCGAAATCGAACCGGACCGGTGCCCAGGTCTCGGCCAGGAACGCGTAGCCACGGGTCGACCAGAAGAACGGATACGCGACGTAGGTGGCATCGTTCGGTAGCCCATAGACGTCGCGGACGCTCGTCCGGAACTCCTTCCCGGCGTGGTCGAGGGGCCCGAAGAACTCGCCCGCGCCGTAGACCCGTTCCCCGGGGGCGAATCGCAGCGGGAGCACCACACCCTGCGGAAGAGAACCCCACCGGGCCGGGCCGGACAGTTTTCCCGGTGGCTCTCCCGCGATCTCGAAGACCGGCTCGCCGTGGGAGAAGATGCGCAGCTCGGGAGGCTCTCCGTCGACCACGACCTCGAGCGGCCCGAGCCGGCGCGACCGGCGTTGCACCGCCCTCCCTGCGCGAGAGGAGGAGGCTCGAACGCGTCCGAACCGAAGGGAGACCTCCCGCGGCCGTTCGGACCGTACGGAGAGCCCGACCGAGCGGCGGGCGCCGGAAAGTCGGAGGGCACCGAGCCCCGTCCGGATCGCGCGGGTCCGTTCGAACGGCTCGGGCTCCGCCGCGGCCCCCCGGTGGTCCGTCAGGGAGCGCGGCCGGGCCATCGTTCGTCCCGACGCTCAGAGAAGTCTCGTCGCCACGCTCATCGAATCGAGCCGGGCCCCTTCGGCATCGAAGAACAGTGCCCGGTCCGCGTCGAAGCTGACGAAAACCCCATCCCCCACGTTGAAGTCGTAGGACCGGACCACCGCTCGCACCGGAAGGGGCGGGAGGGTCGGAGCCACGGTGGGCGATGAGGGGGCCCCTAGCTCGAGGAATAGCTGGTCCGAGGAGCCGAGACGTTCGACTCCCGTCACGCGCGCGGGAACGGCCGACGGGGAGCTCGACCTCTCCACGCGCACGTCCCAGGGCCGGACCCCGACCGTGACCGGGCCCATCCGTGGCACACCCCGGACCGGTATCCTCACCGGCTCCTTCACGAACGTGTACCCTGTCCCCGCCGGCTCCACGTTCCCCTCCAGGAACACCATCTCGGGCGAGCCGACGAACGACGCGACGTACTGGTTCGCGGGATGGCTCAGGACGCGGTCAGGGCTGTCGCACTGCAGTAGACGCCCGTGGTTCAGGATCGCGAGCCGGTCGCCGAGGGTCATCGCCTCGGTCTGGTCGTGCGTCACGAAGACGAACGTCTGCCTCAGACGAGCATGCAGGCGTTTGAGTTCGATCCGGGCGTTCGAACGGATCTTCGCGTCCAGGTTCGAGAGCGGCTCGTCGAGAAGGAACGCTTCGGGGTCGCGGACGATCGCCCTCGCGAGCGCGACCCGCTGACGCTGGCCTCCCGAGAGCTCCGCGGGGCGTTTCTCCAGCATTCCGCCGATGCCGAGCATCTGGCCCGCACTGCGGACCTTGGTGTCGATCTCGTCTCGGGAGAAACGTCGGAGTCTCTCGGGGTCGTCCTCCCGCGGTACCCGTCGGACCCTGAGGCCGAACGCGATGTTCTCGTAGGCGCTCAAGTGCGGGTAGAGCGCGTAGCTCTGGAAGACCATCGCCAGGTTGCGGTCCCGCGGTTCGTAGTCGTCGACCAGCATGTCGCCGATGTAGACGTGGCCGCTCGTCTGGACCTCGAGGCCGGCGATGATCCGCAGGATCGTCGACTTGCCGGAGCCCGAGGCGCCCAGGATCACGACGAACTCTCCGTCCTGGATCGCGAGCGAGACGTCGTCGACCGCCGTCTCGGTCTTGAACCGCTTCGAGATGTTCTGCAGGGTAATGCCGGTCATCGTTCTCCTAACGAAGGGGACGTTAGCCCCGCACCGCTCCGAGCGTGAGCCCGCCGATGATGTACCGCTGGAAGACCATGTAGAACACGACGATAGGTAGACTCATCACGACCGCAAACGCCGTGACGAGCCCGTAGTTCTGAGCGCCCTGGTCGGTCGAGTTGATGTTGTAGATGCCGAGGGCGAGCGTCCACAGGTTGTTCGAGGTGATGAACACGTGGGCGAGGGCGAAGTCGGTGTACGGGCCGATGAAGGCGAGAAAAGCGGCGAGCCCCAGCACCGGGTAGCAGAGCGGGATCAGGACCCGGAAGAACGCCTGGGTGCGGCTCAGCCCGTCGACCAGCGCCGCCTCCTCGATGTCGTCCGGGATCGAGTCCATGTAGTTCTTCACCAGGATGCCAGAGAAGACGACCGCGCCCGCCGAGTACGGGATGATGAGGCCGAGATACGTGTCGATGAGGCCGAGGCTCGAGAACATGAAGTAGAACGGGATGACGAGGAGGACTCCCGGGAACAGCGAAATCAAGAGGATGAAGTAGACGAACGTCCGCCGGCCCGGGAAGTTGAACTTCGAGAGCGCGAACCCGGTGAACGCCGCGAGCGCAAGGCCGATCGCCGCCGAGCTCCCGGAGAAGATCAACGAGTTCGTGAGAAGAGTAAGGAAGTTCGGCGATAGGTGGTAGAGGACCGTGCCGTAACTCGCCGTCGTGATCGTGCTCGGGCTCGGGACGAGGACGTGGGCCGTTATCCCCGCGATCGGAAGCGTGGAGAGCGAGGTGACGACGATGAAGTAGATGGGAAAGAGCGCGAACGCGCACGCGCCGATCAGGATCACGTGCGAGGCCACCCGCTTCGCAAGGCGTGCCCACCGGCGGCGCCGTCGTGGTTTCATCGCAGCCAGTTCCTCGTGAGGTCGCTCTTCCAGATCACGACCACCGTGAGCACAATGATGATCAGGAAGTCAAGCACGGAGTACATCGCCGCGGTCGAGTAGAGCGGCGAGGCGCCGTGCGCTCCGAAGGCGTCGTTGTACGACTCAGTGATGAAGATCTGGGTAGAGAGGCCGGGACCTCCGTTCGTGATGAGGTAGATGGGGTAGAAGTTGTTGAAGGTGAAAAGGAAGCCCATCAGTCCGACGAAGACGATCGTCGGCATCAGATACGGAAGCGTGATCCGACGGAACTGGCTCAAGGTGCCCGCCCCATCGATCGAAGCTGCCTCGTAGAGGTCCTTCGGGATCGCCTGCATCGTCGCGAGGAAGACGACCGTGTAGAACGGAAACGATAGCCACACGTTCGTGATGAACAGCGCGGCCCACGCCGCGTCGGGGGAGGAGAGAAGCCAGTTAACCGAATGGATCCCCACGGAGTTCAGCACTCCGTTGATGATGCCGTACTCGTATCCCCACATGCCGGCCCAGACCAGAAGCGTGATGAACGCCGGGAACGCCCACGGCAGAAGGATGAGGGTCCGGTAGATCGACTTCCCTCGCAGGGGCTGGTTCAGTACCGAAGCGAGACCGAGTCCGACCAGGAGGAACAGGGCGACGCAGCCGCCCGCCCAGAAGAAGCTGTTCCCGATGAGCGCGAGGACGGTCGACGATTGGTTGGTGATCGCGTAGATGTAGTTCGTGAGGCCGATGTAGTGGTAGCTCAGGAGAGAACCTCTCCCTCCGGTGCCGAAATCGGTCATCGAGATGTAGATCGTGTACGCGATCGGGTAGGCGTTCAGGACAAGGAGAACGACCGTGACGGGCAGGAGGTAGACGTAGGCCGGCCATTCGTGACGAAGGCGGAATCCCAGGGTCTGGTCTCGTAGGTCAGCCATTCGTACCCAAACTTCCCGCGAAGAGGGCCTCCCGAGATAAGCGCGTTTCGCTTGGCGTCGGAGACTGGACGCGCCGAAAATCCGAGCGACGGGCCCTCGATTGGACCCAGTTCCGTGCGAATTCCTCAAGCTGTATATAGTGGGATTCCGATTCGCGCGCCATGTTCTCGGGGTCCCCTTGGACGGTGGGGCGCTTCTGGCGAAATGCGGCTCGGTCGTCTCTGATTGTCACGATCGTGACCGTGATGGTGGTCTCGTCGTTGGCCTCGGCCACTTCGGCTCATGTCTCGACCGCGTCCGCTGCTCCTCCGGTGGCGAAGCCGTCGGCCGGGCCGCTCTCGACGTACGAGACGGTCCCGTTCACGGGTAATCCCAAGACGGACTTCCCGTCGGACGCGCTTCTCTATACTAACCTGTTCACGCCCTGGGGCTCCACCAACAACCTCACCAGTCTCTATGGGACCTGGAACGCCACCGACCTGTTCGTCGGACTCTCGGGTATCAACGTCGGGACCGGCAACCACCTCCTTCTCGCGATCTCGAACGACACCGCCTACGGGACTACGAATCTCTCGAATCTGGCCGGCGTGCCCGGAGCCGCCTACTGGGACCGCCCGGTTGATTTCACCCACCCGGTGAACTTCCTGTTCATCATCAACAATACCGGCCAGCTCACCGAGTACAACGTGACCTCGCTCGCGGGGTCAGCGACCACCACCGTCAAAGTGCTCACCCCGCTCGCAGTCGATAACACCGTCAGCTCGAGCGGCGTCGGTAACCTCGAGGTTAACCTCTCCTTCGCGTCGATCTTCCCGATCTTTCCTGACTTCGCAAACGTGAGCCTGTACGCTGCGATCGCCGGGGGGGCAGGTAGCCCGGCAGAGGGTCCGACGATACCCTCCGGCCAAACGTACGACGACACCTACTCGAGCTCCAACCCCGAGTACCAGCTGACCTCCCACGACATCGACAACGGTGCCTATCTCCTGGAAAACACGTTCTACACGCTCGGCCTCGATCCGCAGGGGCTCGGTCACCCCGAGTCGGGAATCACTCCGAACTACATCGAGAACAAGGCGTTCCACACGGTGACCTTCACCGGTTCTGTCTCCAACGACTTCACCCCGGGCGAGCAGGCGGTCAACAACACGAACTTCGGGTGGTCGAACGGCATCACATCCTACAACAACCGCCTGAACTCGTCTTACATGACCTGGAACGAGACGACCCTCTTCCTCGGGTTCAACGTCTCGGTGACAGGCACGAACGTCCTCGGGGTCTTCATCAGTAACAACTCGAACTCCGGCCTCGGCACGTACTCGCTGGATACGACGAACATCGCGAGCCTCAACCGGCCCATCGTCTTCTCCCAGCCGGTCAACTTCATCGCGGCGGTCAACTACTCCGGGATCGTCCCGCAGCCGGCCTCTCTGTGGCAGGTGACCACGCCGGCCGCGACCAGCAACACCACCACCACCATCCGCAACGTCACTAGCTCACTTCCGGAGGTGATGACCTCCACCAGTTCGGTCGAACTCGCGATCCCGTTCAACGTTCTGTATGACCGTCCCGGCGCGTGGCCGGTAATCGGCCAGTTCGCCAACGTGAGTTTCGTCGCGGCGATCCATTCGTCGAGCGGAAATTACACGGGACCCACCCTTCCGGCCGGCCAGACCTCCACGAACTCCTACAACCCTTACCACGCGCTCGGGGCGAACACCATCCTCAACACGTTCTTCACGCAGAACCTCGACCCGTACGGCGACAGCATGCCGGCGCCTCAGGTCAACCCGACCTACACCTACGGCCACACCTTCCACAGCGTGACGTTCACCGGGAGGGTCACGAGCGATTTCGACCCGCTCGAGATCGTCGGCACCAACACCTCGACCCCGTGGGGTCCCAACTGGGTCAACGCGACCTACGTCACGTGGAACTACACAGACCTGTTCGTCGGGACCGTCTCGGCCGCGCAGGCCTCGAACTGGCTGCTGATCGCGATCTCTAACGACACGGGCGTGGGCGCGACGAACTTCACGTCGACCAATGTCGCGAATCTGAGCCGGAACTTCACGTTCTACACGCCGGTCAACTTCGTCTTCAGCTACTCGGGCGACGCCCCGAACGGCACGCTCTACGAGGTCGACCTCGCCCTCACGACGGCGACGCACACCCAGTTCACCGACATCGGGAGTTTCCCGGTGAGCAAGCAGGGGATCGAGTTCGATATCCCGTTCTCCGTGATGTACCCCGGCTATGCAAGCTGCGACATCACGACCTGTTACGGCGCTCAGCCGCCCGCCTTCCCGCCCGGCCTCTCTCCGCAGCTCGTGGCGTTCATCTACGGCGGCTCGCCCGGGGTCGGTGCCTACATCGG
>JASHTB010000023.1 GCA_030040775.1 Thermoplasmata archaeon
GGAGCTCACCGGTGCAGCGATTGCCTGGGCCGTCGGCACGGTCCTCTTCCAACGACGGTTCCGCCGGGAGGAGATGCTCGAAGCGAACGGTCTTCAGCTCGCCGGGGGGACGGTCGGCCTCGTCGTTCTCCTGTTCGCCCTCGGTCCGGGCCGCACGCCGACCTTCTCTTCGGGTCTGACTCTCACCCTACTCTGGCTGGGCATCCTGGGGACCGCGGTGGCGTACACGGTCTGGTTCTACCTCCTCGGACGGACGAGGGCGGCGACCCTTTCCGCCTATGCCTTCCTCGTCCCGGTCGTCGCGTTGATCGCCTCTGCCGCGTTGTTCGGGGAGCGCCTTTCCGACGTGCAGCTCGCCGGCGTCGGCCTTGTCTTCGTCAGTATCTTCGGGATCGGGCGGGCTCCCGAGGCTCATGACTTCGGTCGGTCCGTTCCCCCGCCCGCGGAATAGGGAGACCGTTACCTGCCCGTCGCTTTGGCCCGCCGCCAAACGGCGCCCGCCGCCCCGTTACGGGATTGTCTAAGACTTCGGACCGCCGACAGGGGTCGGCTCCTCGGGGACTCGCCTCATATCGGGGAAGGTTCTCGGTCGGTTGATGGCGGAGACGAATCCGGCCGCGGCCTCCCCGGTCCGCGTGACCAAGTGCAACCTCGACCTTCGGGACGAGGCGCGGCGATTCTTCCGCCAAAGGATCCGGGTCGCCGGAACGGGGCTCGCCCTGGGCTTAGTCTTCGCCGGCATTGGCTCGTACGAGGTTGGCATTCGCGCCAGTTCGGGCTTTTCGGCCTCCTATCTCATCTCCTTTCTCCTGGTCGTCCTGGGCCTTGCGGTGGTCGGGGTGAGCCTGTATGCGGGCCTGCTCAATCCGGTCACAAGGGTCAGGGGGAACTCTTCCGGCCTGATCTTCGAGCGTCGCTGGGGACGACCGATGCTCTGCCGATGGAAAGACCCCGAGTTCCGGCTCGACATCGATGACCGGACTTCGGACCCCGTGGGGAGCGAGGAGTCCCATCGGCATCTGTTCTTCGAAGGCCCGGGACCGATTTACGGGAACCTGACCCCAGCCACGATCGGTCCTCTGCTCGACACCGCTCGAACATACGGCGTACCGATCTCGATGAAACAGCTCGAGCAACGCGAGCGAGGAGAGACCCATCTGGTGCGCCGTATTCGGCTCCGGCCGGCCCCGACGCGCTGATGGCCGAGGGCCGGGATTGGGGTCGACACCGGCAGTGAGCCTAGAGCACTCTAGCCCGCGGTTCAGCACGACTCGACCCGACCGCGAGGCTCATTTGCTGCAACGTCTTGCTTTTTAGGAACGCCTAGCAGGGGGATGGCAGCCTACACTCTCGGCGGGACCCAAGGAAGCCGGGACCCGCAGTGGTCCCGAATCCGTTCGACCTTGTTGCGGGCGAACCGCGAGTTCCGCGATGCCACGTTTACGCCCGCCGGGCCCTCCGGAACGAAGCCCCCGCTCAAGGACGCTCCGCTCGTGGGTCCGGCCTACGGGCGCCTCTGGCAGGTCGTCTACCACCGACCCACCCTCTTTTCCGCCCACCAGCTCCTCAACGTCGTGACCGCGATCCGATGGGACGATCCGGAGCGGATGGTCCACTACGAGACTCCCTGGCTCTACATCGGGGACCGGCCCCGGATCTTCTCCAAGCTGAGCCCGGACCTCGAACGGATCATCGAAAGGCAAAAGAAGGCGGACCGGAACCTCGTCGGCCTTCAGACCGGCGACTCCGAATTCGACCGTCGCTGGGCGTTCTACGCGTATCGTTCGAGCCCCGCGGAGGTCCTGCGCGACCACCCCGAGCGCCGCCGCTGGCTCCAAGCGCTCGCCAGTCTCCGAACCCGAAGGGGGGACGAGATGCCGACGGTCGCGTCGCTGGGGACGACGGTCGCCCTGGGGGTCGTCGTCAGCGACTCGGACGACACCGTTCGCCAGGCCAGCACCCTCGTACTTTCATTCAGCCAATTGCTCGACGCGATCGAAGCGTCTACCGGCAACCTTTCGGCCAGCCAGATTCCTCTCACGATGGACCTTTTGCCCGACGGCTCAGGCTACCCATCCCCGACCCTGCGGATCCGCTGCGCTCATTGCGGACAGGAAACGCACCCGAGGTTCGTCCCGGATTTCCACACCGAGATCTGCAACGAGTGCCGTAAGGGTCTCTATAGCTACTAGTGGACGGGGCGCCGCGGCACCGACCGGACCGCGTCGACGGGTCGCCGCCCGACGCCGACCTTGCCCCGCTCCCACGCGTCGGCTCGCGCCGAGCATCACCCAGCAGGCGAGTCCGCCCGCGTCGAGCGCACGAGCCCGGCGGGCCGCGGCGCAACCGGGAGGTCAGGACCCGATCAGGGACTCGGTTCGATAGCCGGCGTACCCGGGCCGACCGGAACCTCTTCGACCACCCGGTCGGCGTCCGGTCGGGCCAGTAGCTCCTCGACCTCTACCATATCCTTCGTCCGGTAGCCGCTGTAGATGCCCCAGACGTGGATCGCCGCCGCGAAGACGAGGAAGACCCAGGTGTCCCACGGGGTCGCGATGTAACCGGTCGTGGTGGAGAGGAGACCTCCGACGACCGGGAACGAATTGTACACCGTGAAGAAATTGAGGAGGTACATGCCCAGCAGCAGGACGAGGGCCCAGATGCCGGCGATGAACATCTTCTTGCCCGAGGAGTTAGACAATCGGTAGGCGATCGCCGTCGGCACCGCGACGACGAGCAGAAGGCCGACATAGTAGATCACGAAGGTCATGATCAACGTGCCGTCGGTTGCCGGGGGCTTGCTCGGCGACAACGAGACCACGTCACCGATGTAGAGATTGATGTACCCGTAGACCGTGAGCGCGATCGTCCCGGCGAGCTGGACCAACCCGATCGTCCACGAGGCCCCCGGCGAGAGCCCCATGTTCCGAGGCGCGTAGAACAGGTAGAAGATCGGCAGGACCAGGAAGATGCAGGTCATCACGTAGAACAGGCCGCCCCACGCGGTCCAGTAGATCACGTAGGAGCCGCCGATGAACGCGATGGCCCCGATCCAGAACGCCGCCGGGAGCCGGAACGGACGCCGTATGCTCGGCGCGTGTCGCCGCAGGGCGAGCAGCGTGAGCGGGCCCACGATCAGCGAGACCGCGAAGCAGTCGGTCACGAACTCGGCGAACAGGAACCAGGCCGGGAACGGAGCGATGAAGATCGCTCCGACAACAGTGGTAACGACCAGCGCGATCCAGGGGATCCGGGTCCGGTGCTGGATCCGCAGCAGGGGCTTCGGGAAGAACCCGTCGGCGCCGACTCCGTACACGGCCCGGGTCGCCTCCCCGAGGAAGACCCAGCCTGTCCCCGCGGGAGAAATGACCGCGTCCGCGAGGAGGAACGCCGCGAACCCGCCGAGGAGCGCGGGCCCGGCTTCCTTCATCACGTTATAGAAGGGAGCCGTGTGCAGCGGGCCCGAGGAAAGGCACGACCAGCAGCCCGCCGGAATGCCCGCCGCCGACCAGTTGATGGCGCCGGCGAAGACGACCTGAAGCAGCACGTAGAGAATAGTCGCCGCCGTGATCGACAGCACGATCGCCCTCGGCGCGTCGCGCTGAGGATTCTTCGCCTCGCCCGAGAATTGGGCGGCGCCCCGGAACCCGAGGTAGGCGAATCCGATGCCGGCCGTGGGAATCGAGGTAAAGATGCCCGGCCAGCCGAACGGAGCAAACCCGCTGACGGTCATGTTGCTCGCGTGGTACACCGTGAACAGGAAGATGATGGTCAGCGTCGGGATGATGAACTTCCACCAGGTGACGACCGTGTTGAAAGCACCGAGGAATCTCACTCCGACGTAGTTGAGGAAGAAGAACCCGATCAGAAGGAGTACGGCCACCACGACCCCCGAGCCCGTGAGGAGGCCGTTCGGGGCCACCCCGCCGGGGAAGATATTGGGCGGTTTCGAAGCCAAGTAGGTGATGACCGCCTCGGCCTCGATCGCGGGAACCGTGATCGACCCCAGGATGTACGCGGCCCCTATGATGTATCCAGTAAAGCCGCCGTGCGAGTAGAGCGGGCCGCGGACCAGCTGACCCGTCTTGTGCAGGGACGATGCGACCTCCGCGAAGCAGAGGCCAATCGCTATCATGAAAATCCCGCAGATGATCCAAGCCACGATTGAGGCAGGTCCCGCGAGCTGTGCCGCGAACGATACGGCGAACAGCCAACCGGAACCTACCACTCCTCCGAAGGAGATCATGAAGAGGTCTTGGAAAGAAAGCGCCCTTCGGAGCTTCCGGTCGGACTCATCCGCTAGCAGTACCTGGTCCTCTTGGCCCTGTCCCGCTGCCATGTCTAGCCGCGGCGTAACACGAGCCATCTATTAAAACCGCACGAATGCCGCCCCGTTTCCCCCCCGAGGGGCAACCTTCCCTTCGTCAGCGTAATCCGACCCCGAGGGGTGAGTTGGGTGCCCTCTCTCATGGTGTCTACCGCTCCGCTCCGGAACTCGGCCCAGAGGGTCGACCGCGCTCTCGCCGGCTTTGGCCTGGAAGGGCGGGTCCGCGAGCTCCCCGATTCGACCCGGACCGCGGCCGACGCCGCGGGCGCCCTCGGCTGCGAAGTGCGGCAGATCGTGAAATCGCTCATCTTTCGGACCGGAGCGACGGGGGATCCGGTGCTGGTCCTGGTCGCCGGCGACCATCGGCTCGATGAGCACTGGATGGAGCGGACGACCGGAACCCGATGGCACCGGGCCGACCCCGAGTACGTCCGGTCGGTTGCGGGGTATGCGATCGGAGGCGTCCCGCCTGTCGGGCATCCGGCCCGCCTTCCGACCTACGTCGATTACGACCTGCTCGAGCAGCGGGAGCTCTGGGCCGCGGCGGGACACCCGAACGCGGTCTGCCGACTGGCGTCCGCGGAGCTTCTTCGGATCACCGGGGGCCGTCCGGTCTCGGTCGTGCCGCTTCGTGCTTCGGATGCCGCCCCTGGTCCCTGGGCCTCGTTCGATTGCTATGGTACCCTGGTCGACTGGCGACGCGGCTTTTTCCAGTCCTTGGAAAAGACCCTTGGTTCTACCTCCGAAAGCGAGCTCGACCGCTGGTTCCAATACTACCTTCTCACCGAGCGTTGCCTCGAGGCAGGCCCGTATCGTTCGTACCGGGACCTCATGGTGGCCGCCCTGCTCGAGGTGGCCGAACGGTTGGGCCGCCCAATCTCTGACCGTAAGGTCGAAGAGTTCCCCTCATCCATCCCGGATTGGCCGGCGTTTCCCGATTCCCGGAAGGCCCTAGAGCGAATGCGCGGGGCCGGCTACCGGCTCGCGATCCTGTCGAACAACGACCGGGACCTGCTCGAGGAGACCGTCTCTCGGCAGCGATTGCCGGCCGACCTCCTCGTGAGCGCGGAGGAGGTACGCTCCTACAAACCCGCGCTCGCCCATTGGATCCGCTTTCTCAAGGTCACCGGGATCAGCCCTCCCGAGGGGACCCACGTCGCCGCGGGATACGAGTACGACATCCCGCCGGCGGCCCTGCTCGGCTTTCGGACGGCCTACGTCGCCCGGTACGGACCCGCGCCTTCCCCGTCCGTGGCGACGACTGCGTTTCCCGACCTGGCGCAGCTCGCGGAGCGACTCGCCACCCCCCCAGCGGCGGGATCTTTCTCTTCTGCCTCGGGGCGAACGTCGTGACGGTTTTCATCTCACCGATTGTCTCCGCCCTCTTCGGGTGGGAGGACCATGCCCGAGCGCGTGAGTAAGCGAGATCGGCTAATCCGGGACCTCCTTCGGTCCCCCGAACCCTCGATTCGTTGGCGCACGCGAGTTCGAGTGCTCGGAGAGGCACGGTCGAGCCTGACCATTCGACGCCTCGAACGGGAAGTGCGCCGATCGGCTAGGACGCAGCGGCTGCTGAGCCGCCGAGCCGTTCCGTACCGGAAGGGGAAGTTCGGAGGTGTCTACCGCTATTGGCAGGGAACCCACTGGGCGCTCGCGTCGCTCGCGGACCTCGGCTATCCTGCTCGGGACCCGGCCCTCACTGCGCTCATCGACCGGATGATCGACATGTGGACCCAGCCGGCGTACGACCGGACGGTGCCGACCGGCGCTCGGACGATATCCGGCGTTCGAGACGGTGTGCCCCTCCTTCGGGGGCGCTACCGCCGCTGCGCCTCCCAGCAGGGGAACGCGTTGCTCTCCCTGACGCTTCTCGGGGTCGTGGACGAACGCGCCGAGCATCTGGCGGAGTTACTGCGGCGCTGGCAGTGGTCCGACGGAGGGTGGAATTGCGACCGTTCCCCGGAGGCCGACACCTCTTCGTTCATGGAGACGCTGCTTCCGATGCGCGGGCTGGCCGCCTACGCTCGCCGGACGAAGTCTCGGTCGGCGCAACAGGCGGCGGAACGGGCCGCCGAACTGTTCCTAAAGCGTCGAATGTTCCGCCGGTGCTCGGACGGAGCCGTCATGCGACCGGACTTCCTCCGACTGCACTATCCGCTCTACTGGCACTATGACGTGCTCGGCGGGCTCAAAGGGATCGCGGAGGTGGGCCGACTCGACGATGGTCGCTGCCGCGAGGCGCTCGAGTGGCTCGAAGGGAAGGAGCTCAGCGGCGGCGGTTGGCCGACCGAGGCGCGCTACTACCGCGTGTCCCCGTCGTACCGGTTCGGCGCCGAGTTCGTGGACTGGGGCGCTCCGAGCCCTCGTCGGAGAAACGACTGGGTCACGACCGACGCCTTGTTCGTCCTCCGCGCAGCGGGCCGACTCTAATCGGCCACCCCGGAGTCACCGAACCTAGGCGCTCGAAGACCAG
>JASHTB010000024.1 GCA_030040775.1 Thermoplasmata archaeon
TCCCGTAATCGGTGCTCTACATCCCGCGCCGGCTCGGCCGAGACCTACCTGCGAGTAGTTTCAGGAGGAACCAGCCATTCCCAGTCTAGATTGGCCTTTCACCCCTAAGCACAGGTCATCCGAGTGATTTGCACGTCAACACCGGTTCGGTCCTCCACCTACCTTTCGGCAGGCTTCAACCTACCCACGCTTAGATCGATTGGCTTCGGGTATTCCACCAATGACTTCGGGCGAGCGCACCCCGTCCCTCATCCCTTGCGGGACTGCGGACTGTCGGTTTCCCTTCGGCTCCGGCCGTTCGGGCCTTAGCCTCGCCATTGATCGAAACTCCCTGGCCCGTTATTCAAAACGGACGCATGGACCCTGTGTCCACCACCTCGCGGCGGCTTCGTTCCTTGGGGGCCACATGCGGCTTATCGTCAGTTGATTTCAGGCTCTTTTCACCTCCCTTCCGAGGTACTTTTCAGCGTTCGCTCGCGCTACTAAATTCTCTATCGGTCTCGGGACGTATTTAGGATCAGAAGACTGTACCTCCCAGCTTCCCGCGCCATATCCAAGGCACGGTACTCGGGATACCTCCAATCTCGCCTCTTTCGTTCGTCTACGGGACTATCACCCTCTAAGGTCCGCCGTTCCAGGCACGTTCGACTAGGAAAGGCCGCGAGTACGGAGGTCCACTACTCCACATCTCCCCGCGCTCGTCGCGCGGGGATTCGGTTTGTCCTCTGCCGTTTTCGATCGCCTTTACTCACGGCATCTCGTTGATTTCTTCTCCTCCCCCTACTAGAATGCTTTACTTCGGGGGGTTCCCCTTCCTTTCGGAATGTCCCTTGCGGGACCGGAGTTCCGATTCGGTGATCGGTGGATCACAGGTTCCTTGCGCCTACCCACCGCTTATCGCAGCTTGGCACGACCTTCGTCGGCACCCGAGCCTAGCCATTCCCCAACTGACAGGAGTCAGCTACACTGATTTCGCTTGACAAGCGTCCAGAACGCGTGTGATCGGCGTCATCGGTCCCGCGCCGGCACGGCGAGGGACCCTCGCCCTTCCCCGGAGAGGCCCCGGCCTCTGCGGGTGCATGTGCCGACCGTTCAGCGTCGCCGTGGCGCGGCTTTCGGTTGAGGGTCGGGGGGATATTTAATCCCTGCGTGAAACGACCGATAAACCGGGTCGTTCGCGAGCTACAGAACGCGCGTCGTAAGGAATCTCTCACGGTGATGCGGCCCCTCGTAGCGGGTCGCGGCGAACCGGCAGAGACCCTCGGCGTTCGGCTCGCAGCTCCCGCACGTTCTCTCGGAGGGGACGGGGGCGCGGGTCCGGTCCCGGCGGACCTGGTCGACCACGGCCCGAAGCCAGCGTTCTTCGGCCTCCCCGTACGAGACCTCGACCCATCCTTCCCGGGACCCTCCCCCGGCCGTGTCTCCGTAGAGCACGACTCCGTACTCCGGGCGACGTCCGAACACGGCCTGGACCAGGCGACACTCGGCGATCGCCTGGACGGCGTCGAAGAGCCTCCCGTGGGCTTCGTGGTAGCCGACGAACAGGTGCGTCGACTTGAACTCGAGCGGCACGAACCCGACATCGCCTCGCTGGATGACGAGGTCCGGTCGGCCGGCAATCCCGAGCTCGGCGTCGATGAGGTTCGCGTGACCGTTCGTGAACCGCGGGTCGAGGCGCACCCGTTCGGGAGGGAACAGAACCGGAAGGTCGGCCTCGCCGGAGTCCTCGTAGACGAGGAGGTCCCGTTCGGTGATGTCGAGACGGCCCTCGCTCACGCGCACGGGGCCTGCCGGCGGCGGGGCCATCGGCGAGTGACGCAGCGGGACCACGTCGAGCGGAGTTCGCACGAGGGGGGGAACCCGTCCCATCGCCTTCGCGTGGAGGGTGCGGGTGAGCTCCATCTCGTGCGGGCACCGGAAGTACGTCACGAGGTCGTGGGGAGTGAGGTGCTCGGGGGCAGCCTCCGTAAGCGGGGCGATCATCGACTTCGGCTCGTACGACCCCGCTATGAAGCTACGGGTCGAAGGGAAGACCCGCTACCCCCAACGTCGAGCCCTCGGCGGTCAGGCCCCGACCTCGGCTCGGACGGACCGACGCTCGTTGGGCGGGAGTTCGGAGCGGCTGAGGAGTGCGTCGAGGAGGTCCCGGTCCGGGCCGAGACTCCGGACGGTTCGCACGAGCTCGGTCCGGTTGTCCCGGTCCCCCCGGGCCGCGGCGCGCACGAGCGCATACTCCGGACGCGTGACACGGACCGTTCGCCCCGCGACCGTCGCGGTGACACACCGGGCGACTCCGGGCCGCCCGCTCCACTCATCGAACGGTTCGGTCCGACCCGATTCCAACGGGACGGCCCACTCGACCCGCACGCCTTCTCGGAACGTCCCCACGAACGCCCGGGCCGCGCGGACGATGCCGCGGCCCGGCCAGTCGGTCGGCGCAGGCGGCTCGATGAGGAACTCCTGGAGCAGGTCGGCGGCCCGGTCGACACCGGCCCGTGTCGTGCCGAGGTCGACGTCGTGCGGCTGGACCCGGGCCCCCTGCAATCGGGCCGCGACGGAGCCGCCGACGTACCATTCGATCCGTTCTTTCTCGAACGGCTCGGCGAGTCGGCGGACGATCTCGTGCAAGCCGGACTCGAACGCAACGGGTGCCCCTTCGTAGGCCTGAGCGATCATCGTCTCTAGCACGAAACGATTCCGATTGTACGCCTGCCGTACC
Source organism: Thermoplasmata archaeon (assembly GCA_030040775.1). Classification (GTDB taxonomy): domain Archaea; phylum Thermoplasmatota; class Thermoplasmata; order Lutacidiplasmatales; family UBA184; genus Lutacidiplasma. Next base: position 2,720 of record JASHTB010000024.1, read on the forward strand.
TTCGGAGCGGCGGCGAGCGGCAGCAGGAACCGTCGGTGCCAACAGCGCGGCCCGCCGAACATGCACGGCATCGGAGGATGGACGAAGCCGAATCGGTCGAGGGGACCTTTCGGAGGGCCGTTCGCGTCCGCCCCACCGTCCTGGGCGTGGAACGTGAACGTCGTTCTCTCCTCCTCCCGGTCGAGCGAGAGCTGGTGAAGGTAGCCCGCCCCGAGGTCGGGACCCGAGAGCATCTCGCTCGTCACCGCTGTCCCGGAACCGAGGCGAGGGGACGGCCGTTCTCCCGGTCAAACGGCCGGTGGGCGAATCTCGAGCGCATTCGGTAGCGGAATCTTGGAAACGGTGACGTCGACCCGGTGCTCGTTGCGGTGGGCCCGCAGGTACGTACCGCTCGTGAGCGACTTCCAGACCCCTCGCTCCCCGTCGAAAGGCTCGCTGCCGACCACGACGCGATGGGGGGTGGTGGAGTAGGTCATCTCGTAGAAGCGACGGCCCTCGTCGAACAAACCGGAGCCGTGGTCCCCGGTCCACAGGCAGAACGCCCAGAGCTCGTCCGGGCGGCGCGAGAATACGACGTTGAGCCCCGAGAACGGAGGGACCGCCGGACGCTTCAGAGCCTGCCATATCCGCACGAGGTCCTCCGCGGCGTGGATGTACCCGACCAGAGGGTCGCCGGTCTCCTCGGTGTGGCGAACGAGCAGCCAAAAGAGGACCTCGCTGTCGTTGACGCCCCTCACCTTCGACTCGTAAACCCCGAGGAGCGGACTGGTCTCGGCCGGGAACGGGATCGACCCATTGTGGCCGAAGAGGACCGTGTGGTTCTCGAACGGTTGGGAGTTCTCGAGCGAGATCAGCCGCTCGTGCGAGAGGTTCCTAGGATTGCTCGCACGCCTCAAGTGTCCGAAGACGAGAGGGCCCCTAGCGTCCCTCGCGGCCTCCTCGAACCGCTCGCGCTCCTCGAGGGCGCAACCGGTTCCCTTGACGACCCGGGCACGGCCCCCGTCCTCGAACCAGCCGACGCCCCATCCGTCCCGCTGGGCGTCCTCGGGTGAGACGTTCGACTGGAGGAGGAGGGACCTATCCGAACGTACGAGCCATGGCTCGGCCGACTCTTCGTCGCTCGACAAAAGAGCGAAAAGGCGACACATCGCACGGCTTTACCGCGGCGCGGTAGATAAGTCCCAGCGGCCGTCGTTGGTCGCTCACCCGCGCACCAGCAATCCTTTTACTACCTCCCAGGGCTAGAATCCCTCTCCGAGGGAAGACGATGGTCACGGTCGAGGTCACGCCGGCGGCTCGGGACCAGGTCCTCAAGATCATGGAGAAGCAGGGCAGGCCCGGGGCCGCGCTGCGTCTCTACGTTCAGGGGGGCGGCTGCTCCGGTCTCACCTACGGCATGTCGTTCGACAAGCAGGAGTCGGGCGACGAAGTCGCCTTCCGTGATCCGACGCTCACGGTCGTCGTCGACAAAGCCAGCGCCCCACTGCTCGAGGGGGTCAAGGTCGACTTCCTCCTGGGCCTCGAGGCCTCCGGTTTCAAGATCTCCAACCCGAACGCGACCCACACCTGCTCGTGTGGGAAGTCGTTCTCCGCGTGACCCGCCTACCCGCGTGCCACCGGAGTTTTATACCCGCTCTCTCGTTCGTTCTTTGGGTAAGGAGAGGAGGGCCCCTGCGATGAGCGATAGTCCGGTCAAACTCGAAGTAACCAAGGAAGCGCAGGACCAGGTCCGGGACCTCATCAAATCCCAGAAGCCGGGAACCGCGGTGCGCGTCTACCTCCAGTCGAGCGGGGGAGGGGGCTGCGGGTCCGGCGGCGGATGCGGCTCGGGTTGCAGTTGCGGCAGCGGCGGGGGGGCGACCTTCGGCATGGCGTTCGACAAGCCGCGCAACGGAGACCGCGTCGTCCAGGTCGATGGGTTCTCGATCGTCGTCGACGACCTGTCGGCGGAGATGCTGAACGGGGCGAAGATCGACTTCGTCACGGAACTGAACGCCTCCGGCTTCAAGATCACGGCCCCGAACCTCCCGTCGCCCACCGAAGCCCCTTCGGAAGCGGGCGGCGGCTGTGGGTGCGGAGCCGGCGGGTGCGGGTGCGGTTAGGCGCCCGGTCCAACCCCTTCTTCTCTCTTCTCGCCCCTCTCGGGATCGGTCGAACCGGGCCTCGTTCGAGCCGAAGGTTCGAGAGGGAGAGGAGGTCGGTCTCGATCTCACGGCACCCTCGGTTGACTTCTCGAGCGAGGGAGCGCGGCGGCCGTCCGGGACTGAGCACAAAGGAACCCCCCGTCCGGTCGGATTCCCTTTCCTGAGGCCTCCCCTCATGCCCGAGTCGCCCCCCGCGTCGTCGTCACAGGACCCTCTGGTCGTCCTCGGGGCCGGGTACGCGGGCCTCACGGTGGCGGAGGAGGTCCACCGGCGGTCCCGGGGCTCCGTCCCGGTCGTCTTGGTCGACCGCCACCCAGTACACGTGCTCAGGACCGAGCTCTACGAGGTCGGAGAGATCGCACGCGCTTCCGGGGACGTCGGCCGTTGGCTCGTTCCCCTCGCGAAGGTGTTCGACCGCACCTCCATTCGTCTGCGACAGGGCACGGTCCAAGCGATTGACCTTGCCCGGAGCGCGGTGCAGGTGGACGGTCAGGAGCTCGGGTACCGCGCTCTTGCGATCTGCCTTGGGAATGTCGCCAACTACTACGGGGTTCCCGGTGCCGCGGAGAACACGGAGAGCGTCTATCGCCTTACGGCGGCCGCGCGAACCGCCTCGGCGCTTAGGGAGATGGAACGGAGTTCGACAGAGCTCTCCGGGGAGCGGCGGCCCCGGGTTGTGGTGGTCGGAGGGGGGTCGACCGGAACGGAGCTCGCCGCCGAGATCGCCACGACCGACTGGGCTAGTGTCCTCGGCTCCCCGACCCGTCCTCCCGACGTCTTCCTCGTGGCCGGCTCCCTCCCGTTTCTCTACGGATTTCCGCCCCATCTCATCGATCGAGCGCGACGCACCCTCCGTCGAGCGGGAGTGACGATCATCCACGGCCTCAACGTCGAGCGGGTCGAACCCCACCGCGTCCACCTCGCGGACGGAACGGTCCTTGGGTGCGACGTCGCCGTTTGGTGTGCCGGGGTCGAGGCACCTCCCCTGATTCGGGACCTGGATCTTCCCCACGGCAAGGGCGGTCGGTTGTTGACCGAGCCGACGTTGGAGCTTCCTGGTCATCCCGGCGTGTTCGCGGTCGGAGACGTCGCCGAGTTCAAGGACCCCAGAACGGGCTTACTGGTGCCAGGGACGGCTCAGGCCGCGCTCTCGGAGGCCCGGACGGCCGCGCGCAACCTCGTCGCGCGCCTGACTTCGCGGCCTCTCGAGCCGTATCGGTATCGAGAGCGCGGCGTGATCGTAGCGCTCGGAGTGCGCCGGGCCGCCGGCACGGTGGGGCCGGTTACCCTCTGGGGCCGGCCCGCGCGCCTCCTGAAACGCGCCGTGGAACGGGAGTACTCGCGCTCGGTTGAAAGGGGAGAACCCTCCGGGCTGCTCTGAGTCCCCGCGCCTTCGCGGGGAGGGCGCGCCTCATCCCCGAAGCCTCGCGATGCGTCCGCTCCTCCCTTCGGTGCCGCGAACTGACGCAGCGGCCGGGTATCCCGGGAGACCGGTCGGTCGAGACGATCGCCGTGGCGCGCCGGCCCCAGGGGAGACGACGCGGGGGATGCGGTGAAGCTAACGCGACGTGGACACCGCGACGAGCGGGGTCTCCGACGCGTTGCGTACGTCCGCCCTAGTTCCGTCCGGGCCGGCCAGAAGGACGGTGACGAAAGGGGAACTCGCCGGCTTGTCAGCGGCTCGGAACCGGGCCTTTCCCTCCGCGATGAGGGTGCGGAACAGGGTGTCGACGAGCGCCGGAGGAAGGCCGAGCTCTCTAGCCCACTCCCGGGCGCGCCGGAGGACCCGGTCCTCCTGCGCTTCGTCCGTCACGGGACGCCCGTGCGCGACCCGCGCTCGAATCGCCCGCTCCGCCCCGTCCAGACGGGCTGCGAGCAACAGAACGATCGATCGGTCGACGCTTTCGATCTCGTGACGCAGGTGGACAAGCGACTCGGCTCCGGGACGGTCCAGAGGCATGATGCGCGAGAAACGGGTCGAGGAACGAAGTCCCTTGTGCCGTACCGGTACGGGGTCAGGGTGACGTGGGCGAAGACTTCGCCTCCCCTGATGGAACTCGTGCTGGCGACCAACTGGGACGACACCCTCCCCGACCGGGTCTCCGACCTACCCGTCTCCACCTTCTTCGGCGGATTCCCCGTCTCCCTCACCGGCTCCGGACGCCCTCCGTTCATCCTTCCGAGCGTGGACCGGGATGGGTTCCGCCGCCACCTAAAGGCGGTCCACCGGACCGGCCGGGAGTTCTACGCTACCGTAAACAGCAACGACCTCGGGCTGAAGGAGTATCGGCCCGGCTACCTCGATACCTTCCAACGGGAGGTGGGAGAACTCCTCGACCTCGGGGTCGACGGCCTCGTTATCGCGATTCCGGCGCTCGTGGAAGCGGTCCACCGGGCCTACCCCGAGGTTCCGATCTCGGTCTCGTCGTTCGCGCGGGTCCGTTCGGTCGCGCACGCCGAGTACTTTCTTCGGCTCGGCGCCGACACGGTCATCCTCGAAGAGGCCAACCGAGACTTTGCTCTGATCCGGGGGCTCATCCGGGCGGGCGCGCGCGTCGAGGTCCTAACCAACCAGACCTGCATCCGGGACTGCCCGTTTCGCGCGCATCACTTGAACACGAGCTCGCTCTGCTCCCAGCCCGGCGAAGACCGGCTCTGGTTCGAGTTCCCCATCCTCGAGTGCGGTCTCGAGCTCGTTCGCGATCCGGTGAAGTTGATCTCCTCGATCTGGGTGCGGCCGGAGGACCTCGCGCTGTACGAGGAGGCGGGCGTCCGTCGCTTCAAGGTCTCGGGGCGGAATCGGCCGACCGACTGGCTCGTGCGCAGCGCGAGAGCCTACGCCCGACGCTCCTACCACGGGAACCTGCTCGATATTCTGAGCGGCGTCCAGCTCAAAGGACCGGCGAAGGCCCTCGCCATCCTCGACCAGCGAGGAGTCGCCCCCGAGCTGGTCGCGGATTTGCGACGCGCGTTCTCCGCCTACGAAGACGTCGTCATCGATAACGACGCGTTTCCGCCGGGCTTCCTCCGGCGAATCCAGGCCTCGGATTGCGGAAGCCGTCGATGCGAGGAGTGCGGATACTGCCAGACCGTCGCGGAGAAGGTCGTTCGGATCGGCGGGCGCGCTCCCTCGCAGTATCGACCGCCCGCCCTCATTCCCTCGCCCCTTCCTCTCCTTCCCGCGTTCGGCAGGACGCCCGAGGACGCCCCCGTGAGCGCCGATCCTCAAGCCGCTGGGGGCTGAACGTCGTCCCGGTGAGCCCCTCCCGGCAGCCCCGACCGCGGTGCGCGCTCGTCGGCCGACGGATGGGCCCGGACGGATTTGAACCGTCGACCGACCGGTTATGAGCCGGTCGCTCTGAGCCGGACTAAGCTACGGGCCCGCGAGGGAGGAGGCAGAGGCGCCGCCGAGCGGAGTTGGGGGACGGCGGAGGAAATCCGCCGGCCTTTCGAACCGCTGACCTTTCGGTTAACAGCCGATCGCTCTACCACTGAGCTACGGCGGCACCGGGGCGGCCGAGCCGGCATCGCGCTAATAGCCTTTCCGACTCGCGGGGGGTCGGCTCTCGTGCTCGGCGGCCCGGGCTCGAAGATGCTGGACCACCGTCGCCATCCGGTCGAGCGACGCGTTGAGGCTCGCCCAAAACTCCTGGGCCTTGTCGGTCACCACGGCTCCGTCCGACGACGGCTGGATAACGCCCTCCCTCTCGAGCAGGTGCAGCGAGTACCGGGTCTTGTGGATCGGCAGATGAAGGGCCTCGCTCAAGCGGATGATGCCCGTGGGCGGGCTCTTCGAAAGCTTCTCCAGGATGTCGACGTTTCGCGCAAGGAGGTCGAGCTCTTCCTCGATGCGGGTGACCAGTTGGGTCGTCTCCGACGGGGCCTCCATCACGGCCTCTTCGTTTCGATTCGTCTCCTTTCCGTACGGCATCGTTCGGCTCCCGGAGTCGGACACGCCTACATCAACATTGTCGGAGCGGCTCGACGGTCCGGAAACCGACGGGCGCTCGAGGGTTCTCATACGAACGTAACCGAACCGTTCACCGAGACTCCCCGAGGGGCCCGCTGCTTCTCCGTGTGAGGAGGCCCGTTTCGACCTGCCCGAGGGAGGGGTCGACCGGAATCCCCGAACCTCACGGTTGCGGCCCCGCTCTCGACTCCGAAGAGAGGTATCGGCCGTCCGAGCTCGACTCAGTAGCGGGAGGTCTTCGTGCCGCGTGCTTGGCCAACGTTGCGGAGTCCTCCCTCGTTCCCCGGTTCGGATTCGAAGCCGGGTGAACCGTTCCGGACTACCGAGGGTGCTTTCGTCCGGTGCCATCGAAGCAGCCGTTATCTCGGTGAGCCGGATGTCTCAGGTCGGGTCTCGTGTGAAGCGAGTGGGTTCGCCGCCCCCGCGATCAGGGTCTGCGACGGCACAACCCCCGCCCCCCCGATCCTCGTCGGAGTCACCTCGCCCGGTTACTCCCGAACTCCCTCTGGTCAAGGTCGATGTCGCGGCCGGGTCGGCCCGTCATTGGATTCGGGACATCACCGAGCGTTGGAGCCTACGGGTGCGTTTTGACGTGTGCCGACCGATGGGTCCGAACCTTTCCAAGCTACTGCAAGTGGTCGAACTGACCGGAGACCCCGGGGACCTGGGAGCGGCGGAACGCTACCTCCGTCACCACTCCGACATCGAAGCGCTCACCGTCATCGTCCTCTCCCCTTCACGTCGCTTTCTCCGGGCGGTGACGCCGATGCCGGAGTCCTGTCGTCGCGTCATCGAAGGGGGGGCCGTCTGCACCAGCTGCCAGTTCTTCCCCGCGAGCGGAGCCGACGGCACGGATCGCTGGACCCTCGTGGTTCCGAGGACTCCGGAATCTCTGCGTGCGATCGCCCTCTCCCGGTCCGGCCCGGAGGAGGCACGTCCACCGATCCTCCGGATACGCCAGTTCGTTCCGGACCAGACCCTCACCCCGCGACAGGCGACCGCTCTCGAGACCGCTTACCGTCTCGGGTTCTACTCCTTCCCTCGTCGCACGAATCTCAAGGAGATCTCACGGATCATGGGAATCAGCCGATCTACCGCCGCGGAGCTATTGCGGCGAGCGGAAGGCAAGATGCTCGCCGCCCGGTTGGGGGAGCGTTAAACGCGACGGTTCGAACGGTGCCTGCCCGCGCTTGACCGGTCGCGCGAGGGACGCCGATGGCCCGGTCGTTTTGCTCCGAACGTCGCGCGGGCCGCGCGGCTTTCGGTGCTGGTCCGTAGGGGTTCGGCGAGGTCCTGCTCCAGCTGCAACGCATCGGCCAGCGGAAGATTGAGCCCCCGGCGCACCGCGTCCCGAGCGTGGCGTACCGCGCGGACGGGGAATCGGGCGATCTCGTTTGCGAGGGAGCGCGCGGTGGGCATCAGTCGGCGCAGGGAAACGACCCGATTCACCAAGCCGATCTCGTAGGCCCTCCGGGCGGAAATCGGTGTCCCGGTCAGGATCATCTCGAGGGCGACGTTCGGCGGAATCGCCCGGGGGAGCCGTTGGGTCCCTCCCTGACCGGGAATGATTCCCCACTTCACCTCGGGTAGTCCGAACGTCGCGTTGGGGCTCGCGAGGCGGATGTCGCTCGCGAGCGCAAGCTCGAGCCCAAGCCCGAGACAGAACCCGTTGATCGCCGCGATGACCGGTTTCCCAGCGTCGAAGTTTCGGGTGAGGCCGCCGATCCCGGGCTCCCGGGCCCAGCGCTCGCGCCGCTCTCCGGGATGGGACTCCGCATAGAAATCTTCGAGACGGTGGAGGTCGATCCCCGCGCAGAACGCCTTCCTCCCGGCCCCGGTGACGATCCCCACCCGAAGGGCATCGTCATCCCGAAGCCGGTTCCAGGCGCGAACGAGTTCGGCGTGCGACTCCGGGTCGATGGCGTTGTGGACCTCGGGTCGGTCCAAGGTCACGACGAGCACGGGTCCGTGCACTTCGATCCGCACCGGCACGCCGTCCGCGACCGCGGCGGAGTTCATCTGATTGTTGTCGTGGGTCGCGCCAAAGAACGGTCGGGGGAGCCACGCGCTTTGCCCGGGTCTTGCGAGGCCAAACCGGTAAGGGAATCGTCGGGCCTCTCCGAGACGCCGTCGCTTGATCCTGCGTTCGGCGTGACCCTGCCCCCGACGCTCGAGACGCAGGAGAGGGTGGCCATCCCGCCGTATCCCTTACCGGTTAGGGAAAACGTGCATTCCAGTCCGATGCGATAGCGCCCGGCACTGGTATGTCGGCGCGCAGCCGCCCGACGGTCCCTCTCGCCCCGGGCGAGGGCGTTGATGACCCCCTCGCTCCCTCCGACCGCACGCATCAGGCGTTCCGGGAAATCCTCTACGAAAGCGCCGACGGCGTCGCGCGCATCACACTCAATCGCCCCGAACTGTACAACGCCTACAGCACGCTCGCCCTTCGGGAATTGGCCCGAGCGGTCTGGAACGCCGCGGTCGATGACCAGGTCGGCGTCATCGTACTCACCGGTGCGGGCTCGAGGGCGTTCTGCACCGGGGGAGACGTCAAGGAGTATGCGCGCCGGTTCGTGCGCCGCCCCCATGACTACTGGAAGTACATGGCGGTGTTTCGGGAGGCCGTCGAGTCGCTCCTTCGGTGCGGTAAACCCACCATCGCCCGGCTGAACGGGATCGTAGTCGGCGGAGGAAACGAGCTTCACCTGGCGTGCGACCTCTCGGTCGCAGCCTCCCACCTCTACCTCGGACAGGTCGGAGTGGCGGTGGGGTCGGTGGCGAGCGGAGGGGCCACCCAATGGCTGCCGCTGGTCGTGGGGGACCGCCGCGCCCGCGCGATGCTCCTCATGAACGAACGGGTCTCCGCCGCTCAGGCCCTCCAGTGGGGGCTCGTCACGTCGGTGGCCCCGTCCGTCACTCGGAACGGGGAGTGGATAGCTTCCCCTACGACGGAGGAGGTCGGCTGGGCGCAGAAGGAAGAGAGGGGGTATCGCATCGACCTTCGGAAGCTGGACGACGCCGTGGAGACCCTGACCCGGCGGCTCCTGGGCATGTTTCCCGAGTGCCTGCGGTACACCAAAGCTCAGACGAACTTCTGGAAGGAACTGGCGTGGAACCAGACCGTGGGTCATGCCCAGGAATGGCTCGCGCTTCACTTCGCCACCGCCGAGCCCTTCGAGGGCATGCATGCCTTTGTCGACAAGCGCCCGGCGCGAGTCGCGGAACTTCGGCAACGGATGGCCCGGGACGGGAACAGCGACTACCTCCACGGCCCCCCGACTCGGTCGTGCGGAGCTTGCGGTGAGACCGGACTGCCCGAGCAGTTCCGCTACTGTGGTCGATGCGGTTCTCCGCTCGCCGAAGATGCAGAGCGCGCCTCCGGCGGTCGATAAGAGCGCGAGGGAGCGAAACGGTGGAGAGCGCGGTCGCGGCCGAGCCGAAGTTTCTCGCGTCGGCGCGCGAACAACAGCGTCGAATGGTCGAGGAGTACTACGAGGGGCTCGCTCACGCCGGGGGACCGAAGAAGCCGGTCGCCTACATGCTCGTGGGAGGGAATCTAACCGAGATCGTCCGGTCTTTCGGATACGAGGTGGTGTTTCCCGAGATCGTCGCGCTCAACTGCGCCATCAAGCACGTTTCCCTGCCCAACATCCTTCACGCGGAGTCCCAGGGCTACGGCCTCGATGTCTGTAGCTATGTGAAGAACGACCTGGGGCTCCAGGAGCTCGGCGGCGAAACGCCGTTCGGCCGCATCCCTCCTCCCGATCTTCTCGTGTGCAGCTTCTCCGGCTGCTATGTCTACGTGAAGTGGTGGGAGGCTCTCGCAGAGAAGTACGGCTGCCCGCTGTTCATGCTGGACGTTCCGTACATGCGGGACGACCGGCCGCAGGCCGAGGACCTCCAGTATCTCGTCTCGCAACTGAACGAATTCATCGCGCTCCTCGAGAAGACGACGGGACGGTCGTTCGACCTCGCCGAGCTCCGGCGCGTCCTGGCCCAGTCGAGACGGGCGGAAGAGGGATGGGTCGACTACCTGGACTCGGGCCGCCGGCGACCGTCTCCGATCGAGGCGTACTTCGAGGCCGTCTTCTACATGTTCCCGATCAACGTGCTCCGCGGAACCGAGGCCGCGGCCACGTTCTACGCCTCGGTGAACGCCGAGGTGCTCGAGAGGATCGAGACCGGGCGGTTCCCCGTTCCCGAAGAGAAGTTCCGTCTGGTCGTCGAAGGAGTGCCACCGTACCCCAGCTATCGAACCTTCTGGGACTTCTTCCGGAAGTGGGGAGCCGTTTCCGTCGCCGCGACCTACCCCAAGGTCGGCGGCCTTTTCGACCGAGGCTTCCTGCACGACCCCGCCCGGCCGCTCGAGAGCATCGCAGAGTACTCCCTCGGGGCCTATGTCAATCAGGCGTGGCCCCTGCGTCGAAAGCTGATCGAGGAATACGTCCGGGACTTCAGCGCCGATGCGGTGCTGATCCATGGCATCAAGTCGTGTCGCTCGTTCACGGCGGGGCAGGGCGACCTCCGGGACTGGCTCATCCACGACCTCGGGATCCCTACGCTTTACCTCGAATCGGACCACGAAGACCCCCGATACTTCGCTCCGGCCCAGGTCAAGAACCGCATGGACGCGTTCTTCGAATCGCTCGCCCCGCGGCGGAGGACCCCGCCGGTTTCGATGGGGACGGCATGACGCTGGTCGCAGGGGTAGACATCGGCTCGACGACCGCGAAGTGCGTTCTCCTCGAAGAGGGGAAGGTCATCGGGAAGTCGCTCGCCCCGGTCGGGGTCGAGCTCGTCAAAGACGCGGAGCGAGCGCTCGCGCAGGCGCTCACCGAGACCGGCCGCGAGCGACGAGAGGTCCGCGTCGTGACCGGTACCGGCTACGGACGGTTCAAGGTCACGTTCGGCCAGTTCACGTTGACCGAGATCGGGTGTCACGCGAAGGGCTCTCACTTCCTCTTCCCCGCCACTCGGGTCGTTCTCGACATCGGTGGCCAGGACACGAAGGCGATCAAGGTCAACGACCAAGGCGAGGTCATCGACTTCGCGATGAACGACAAGTGTGCGGCGGGCACCGGACGGTTTCTGGACGTGTGCGCCGGGGCTCTCGGCTTCGACGTCAGCGAGATCGGGCCCCTCTCGCAGGGAGCCCGGCACCCGGTCAAGGTGACCAACACCTGCACCGTCTTCGCAGAGTCCGAGGTCGCCTCCTACGTCGCGCGCGGCAAGGACCCGAGGGACATTCTCGCCGGCCTCTACGAGAGCGTCGTGAGCCGTTCGCTCTCGCTCCTGCAGCGCGTCGGAATCGAACCGGAAGTGACGTTTACGGGCGGGGTCTCCCGCAACGAAGGGGTCGTCCGCGCGCTCGACCGTCGCCTTGGGTACCCGAGCAACGTCAGCTCGCTCTCGCAGTACGTGGGAGCGATCGGGGCAGCCCTTCACGGGCTCGCGCGAGCGGAGGCGGCTACGACATGATCAGCTGCGGCCTCGACCTGGGCGCCGGGACGACCAAGGGCGTGCTGCTCGAGGACGGCGAGCGGGTCCTGGCGAGCGCGAGCGTCCCCACGCGCGGGAACCCGGTCGAACGAGGCCGCCAGGTCCTCGAGCTCCTGGTCGAGGAGGTGAACGCCCTCCCCGACGACGTAGAGTACCTGTGCACGACCGGGGCCGCCCGATACGCGTTCCCCGACCGCAACCTGCAGGTCAGCGACATCACGGCCTCTGGCCGAGGGGCCGTGTTCCTCAATCCCGCCACTCGGCACGTCGTGGACATCGGAAACCAGTCGTCTCGCGCGATGTCCGTGTCGGAGACCGGCCGCGTCGTCCGTTTCAAGATGAACGAGAAGTGCGCCGCCGGGGCCGGGCGATTCGTCGATCGCTGCGCGAAGTACCTCCAGGTCCCGCTCGAAGAGATGTCGCCGAAAGCGCTCGCGGCGGCCAACCCGAAGATCATCTCCAGCGTCTGCGCGGTCCTCGCGGAGACCGAGATCATCAACAACGTCGCGGAGGAGGTGCCGCTCGCGGACATCCTCATGGGGGTCTACCTTTCGCTGGCGCAGCGCGCCTACCTGCTCATGCGGTACGTCGGCATCCAGCCCGAGGTGACGCTCGTCGGGGGCCTCGTGCGGAGCGAGGCGATGGTTCGTGCCCTCGAGCGTACGGCCAAAGTCCCCGTCGGTGCCCCTCCGATGGGCCAGCATGCGGCGGCGATCGGAGCGGCCCTGCTCGGCTACACGCGGATGCAGAAGCTCTCCGCGAAGCCCGCTTCTCCGGTGGTGACCGCGTAGGGGGAATCGATGACCCTCCTGGCGGTGACGGGGCCCGAGGTCGGGTCGTTGGACGCGATGGTCCCGCTCGAGCTCAGCGACGACCTCCGCGAGTTCGCCCGAGCCTCGTCCATCGAGGAGCTCACCAAGCTGGCTCGAGAGGTCGTTCTCGACCCGAGCTATCCGACCGTGCGAGCCTGGACCCGCGGCGGCCGGGGAGCCGTCGGGTGTTTCCCGGTGTACACGCCTCAGGAGCTCGTCCACGCGGTGGGGCTCCTACCGGTCTCCCTCCACGGGGGCGGAGAGAGCGTCGAGATCAGCCACGCGGACGCGGCCCTCGGCTCGTTCCTCTGCTCGATCAGCAAGTCGACACTGGAACTCGCGCTCACGGCCCGGCTCGCGCCGTTCCGCGCGTTCGTTTTCCCCTACATCTGCGACGTGAGCCGGAACCTCGAGGGGATCTTCTCCCGGCTACTCCCCGGGGCCGTGACCCATATGCTCCACCTGCCCCAGAACTTCCAGTCGCCGGCGACCGTGCCGTTCCTTACGGCCGAGTATCGGCGGCTCCTCGCGAAGCTCGAGAAGGCCGGGGGTGACCCGTACCGCCCCGAGCGACTGGCGGCTTCGATCGAGCTGTTCAATCAGCAGAGGGCACGGATCGCCGAGCTCACAAGAACGAAGCGGAACGAACCCGGGAAGCTCACGCTGACGGAGTCGTATCTGATCCGGCGGCTCGGGGCACTGCTCCCCCGGGAGGTTCACATCCAGCTCCTCGACCGAGTTCGCACCGAGCTCGGCGAGCGACCGAACCGCGCGAAGGATTCGATAAGGGTCCTCTTGATCGGACCGTTCTGCGAGCAACCGACCCTCGACCTCATCGACCTCGTGGAGCAGGTCGGTTGCTACATCGTGGACGACGAGCTCCTGCAGCTCCACCGATGGTACGACCGAATCGAGCCGGGCGACGACCCGCTTTCCAGCTTGGCCGCGGCCTACGTTGAAAGCCCTGTCGACATCGGCGTCCGGGCGGCGCCTTCGAGGAAAGGTGAGGCGATCCTCCGACGGGTCGAGGCCGCGCAAGCTCAAGGGGTGATCTTCCTCACCGCCAAGTTCTGTGAACCGGCGCTCGAGGACGTCGTCCTCTACCGGAAAGCCCTCGACCGTCAAGGGATTCCGTACTTGCATCTCGAGTTCGAGGAGCGCTCCACCTCCTACGAGCAGACGCGGCTTCAGCTCGAGACGTTCGTCGAATCGATCCTCTTCGATTGAAGTGGGCATGTCGCGCGGGTCCGGTGCGGTGCGAGTCGACCGAACCGGACCGCGGGCTACCGTCGAATGGGACCGACCCCCGGCCCACGTCTTCGACCTCGCGCTTCTTCAAGACCTGACCGACGCGCTCCGCTCGGAGCCGGTCCGAACGGCCCACCCGGTCGTTCTCAAGGGGGCCCGTCACCGCTGGAGCGCCGGCCTCGCGGTCGAGGACCATCTCTCGGAGCGGATCCGACCGATGCTGCGAGCGTTTCGCGAGCTCCTCCAGGCCCTGTGGGAGGTGCCGGGTCCGACCCTTGCCCAGGTCGAAGGACCGTGTCTTGGCGGCGGGCTCGAGCTGCTCGCGGCGTGCGACCTCGCCATCGCGGCTGCCTCGGCGACGTTCGCTCAGCCCGAGGTCCGCCTCGGGGTCTTCCCGCCCCTAGCGGCCGTGCTCGACGCAGGGTCTCTCGGTCCTAAGCGGGCCTCCGACCTGCTCTTCGTCGGTGAGACGATCTCGGCCGCAAGGGCGGAGAGCTTCGGCCTCGTCTCCCGAGTGGCGGAGGACGACCGGCTCGAGAAAGAGGTGGAGCGGGTGGCCGGCCAACTCGGCCAGTTCCGAGCGGAAACGCTGATCTTGCTCAAGAAGGTCCTCCGCGAGAACCAGGTTCCTCCCTGGCCCGCGCTCGACCGGGCGGAGCGGGTCTACCTCGACGAGCTGATGACCTTGCCGAACGCGGAAGAGGGACTGCGGGCGTTCCTCGAGAAGAGAGAGCCGGTCTGGCCGTCGCGCGGCCGGTGAGGCGAACCATGCGAGCGGCGGTGCTCCGCGCCTCGGGGGAGCCTCTTCGTGTCGAGGAGGTCCCGACTCCGGTGGCGGGTCCGGGAGAGGCCGTAGTGGCCGTCCTCGCCTGCGGGTTCTGCCACACCGACCTTCACTACCTGGACCACGGAGTGGCGACGGCCAAGCCTCCCCCGATCATCCTCGGCCACGAGATTGCGGGGCGCGTCGAGGGGATGGGCCTCGGGGTCGAGGAGGTGGAGGTGGGCCAAACGGTGCTCGTCCCGGCCGTCCTTCCCTGCGGTCGTTGCGAGTTCTGCCGATCGGGCCGAGAGAACATCTGCCCGAGGATGAGGATGGTCGGGAACCACCTCGACGGCGGCTTCGCCGAGTTCGTGGTCGTACCCGCGAAGGACCTCGTCGCGCTGCCCCCCGAGATTGAGCCGAGCAAGGGGTGCATCATCTCCGATGCCCTGACCACCCCCTACCACGCTGTGGTGAACCGGGCCCGCGTACGCCCCGGAGAACGGGTCGCCGTGGTCGGGTGCGGCGGGGTCGGGATTAACGCCGTACAGTTCGCGGTGTTGGCCGGGGCAGAGGTCGTCGCGATCGACCTCAACGACCAGAAGCTCGGGGTGGCCTCCCGCCTCGGGGCCAGCGCGACGATCAACCCGGCCCGGACCGAAGACGTCGGCAAAGAGGTGCGTCGGATCCTCGGGGACGGGGTGGACGTCGCGATCGAGGTCGTCGGATCCCCGGCAACGATCGCGCTCTCCTTCTCAGCCCTTCGGAGAGGAGGGCGATTGTGCCTCGTCGGCTATAGTAGCGCACCGGCGGTGCTTCCGGCCCACCGGGTAATGTTCCTCGAGTTCAGCCTCCTCGGGTCGCTCGGATGCCGACCGGCGGACTACCCCCGGGTCGTGGAGCTGGTGCGCCGGGGTCGGATCCGGCTCGACCCCGTGATCACCGGCGAGGTCGGCCTGGAGGATATCGGCACGGCCGCCGACCGGCTTCGGCGGGGAGAGGGGTTCCGAACGGTGGTCCGACCGTGAACCCTCCTCTGCGTCGGTCGGGACGTTCGCCTTAGCGACTGACGAACGACGGCGGACGCGAGCGAGGACGAACCCTTCACGGGACAGCGGGGTGTCCCATTCCGGATGGGCCGGCCGGTGTTCGAACCCGGGCCCGAGGGAATTCGCCCCGGGACAGGTCCGGATTCCGAGCAGGCGTGGGGCGGTCTCAACTCCCGACGCCTTTCGGGTGTGCAAGCTCCCGGAAGATGGGTCAGCGGGTAGGACTGGGTGGGCCCAAGACCGCCCAGAGGCACGCCGGGTCGGACGCCAGCGGATCCGAGCTGTGGGCGTAGGCACGGGCACGACTTCCGCCGCAGACGGTGCGGTCGGGACACGTCGTTCCGCACGGTCCGCTCAGATTCCGAGCGCGGATCCGTCGGAGGAGTTCATGCGTACGGTAGAGCGCCGGTAGCGAATCGGTCCGAATGTTGCCCAAGGGGACCGGAAGGAGACCCCCCGGCTGGACGGTGCCGTCGTGCGACACGAAGATGATCCCATCCCCGTCGAGGGTGCCCCGTCGGCCCAGCGTCGAGGGTCCCGTAGGGGGTCCCTCGCGGGCGACGAGCTCGGAGGAGAGCCCACGGTACAGCGGTGCGTTCCAGCATGGAAAGCCGTCCCTTTGGTGGAGGACACGCCGGACGAAGGGGGCCTCCACCGTTCTCACCACGAGACCGTATCGGGAGGCGTCGTAGAGGAAGTTGGCTACGCTCTCGTACTCGTCCGGTCGGAGGTCGAGCTCGTGCGTTGCCCGGCCGACCCGGACGAGGAAGAACACCTCCCAGGTCGGCACTCCCCACGAACGGAGGTGGTGGAAAATCCGGGGCAGCTCTTCGACGTTCGGGCGCATTACGGCGGTATTGATCTGGAGCTTCAGCCCGAGGTCGAGAGCGGTCCGGACCGCTTCGACCGTCCGGTCGTAAGTTCCCATCGCCCGTCGGATTCCGTCGTGCGTCGCGGCTACGGCGCCGTCCAGGCTGAGGGAGATCGACATGACTCCCGCATCCCGAAGGCGACGGAGGCAGTCCGCCGTGAGCAGCTCGGTGACCGCAGGTGAGACCGCCGTCCTGATCCCGCGGTCCCGCGAATGGGCCAGCAGTTCGAAGAGGTCTGGGCGGCGGAGCGGGTCGCCGCCGGTGAAGACGATGAGCGGCAAGGGCATACCGAATTCCGCGACCTGGTCGATGACGCCGTGCCCTTCTTCGGAGGTGAGCTCTCCAGGCAGAGGTTCGGAGATCGCCGACGCGCGACAGTGGAGGCAGGAGAGTCCGCAGGCCCGTGTGGTCTCCCAGAAGACGAGGATAGGAGCTCGGGCGAAGTCGAAGGGCGGCGGCCGGGCGCCATCGAGGGAGGCCGGCCTCATGCGGCCGCCCCCGGTGTGAGAGGAGGGATCCCGAAAAGGGTCGCGAGCACGCCCTGCACGGCTCGGTCAGCATCCTC
>JASHTB010000025.1 GCA_030040775.1 Thermoplasmata archaeon
CCGCACCGTGGCGACCACCGTGTCGTTGCTGTCGGATATCACGCTCACCGTGTCCGACCCCTCGTTCGTGACCCAGACCTCTCCGGTCGCGCCATCAGAGGCCACGGCACAGGGAGAGGACCCTACCTCTACGGTCGCGACCACCGTGTCGTTGCTGTCGGATATCACGCTCACCGTGTCCGACCCCTCGTTCGCGACAAAGACCTCTCCGGTCGCATTGTCATAGGCCACGCCGTCGGGTTCCACTCCGACGGGCACCATCCACACCACCGTGTTGCGGCTGTCCGAGATCACGCTCACCGTGTTCGACCCCTCGTTCGCGACCCAGACCTCTCCGGTCGCGCTGTCATAGGCCAGGCCATCGGGATACGATCCGACGGCCACAGTCGCGACCACCGTGTCGTTGTTGTCCGAGATCACGCTCACCGTGTCCGACCCCCCGTTCGCGACGAAGACCTCTCCTTTCGCGCCGTCATAGGCCAGGCCATCGGGATACGAGCCGACGGGCACGGTCGCGACCACCGTGTCGCTTCGGTCCGAGATCACGTTCACCGTGTCCGACCCCCCGTTCGCGACGAAGACCTCTCCTTTCGCGCTGTCATATGCCGCGGCATGGGGGGAGGACCCGACCTGCACCGTCGCGACCACCGTGTCGTTGGCATCCGAGATCACGCTCACGGTGTCCGGGCCAGCGTTCGCGACGAAGGTTTCTCCTTTCCCGCTGTCATACGCTGCTCCTACGGGATACGATCCGACCCCCACCGTCGCGACCACCGTGTCGTTGACGTCCGAGATCACGCTCATCGTTGACGAGTTAGAGTTGGCGACAAAGACCTCCCCTATTCCGCCATCATACGCCACGCCTACGGGATATGATCCGACTCCCACCGTCGCGACCACCGTGTCGTTGACGTCCGAGATCACGCTCACCGTGTCCGATCCCGCGTTCGCGACAAAGACCGCTCCTATTCCACTATCATACGCCACGCCATCGGGATACGATCCGACCCCTACCGTCGCGACCATCGCGTCGTTGCTGTCCGAGATCACGCTGACGGTACCAGACTCCTTGTTCGCGACAAAGACCTCTCCTTTCCCGCCGTCGTACGCCATGGCATAGGGAGCAGTCCCGACTCCCACCGTCGCGACCACCGTGTCGCTGACGATCGAGATTACGCTCACATTCGCCGAACCCTCGTTCGCGACCCAAACGTCTCCCCTCCCGCTGTCGTACGCCACGCCCTCCGGATAGACACCGACCCGCACCGTGGCGACCACCGTGTCGTTACGGTCCGAGATCACGCTCACCGTGTCCGAACCCTCGTTCGCGACGAAGACCTCTGCCTTCCCGCTGACATACGCCATGCCATCGGGATCCGAGCCGACGGGCACCGTCGCGGCCATCGCGTCGTTGCTGTCCGAGATCACGCTCACGTTGGCGGACCCAGCGTCCGCGACGAAGACCTCTCCTTTCCCGCTGTCATACGCCGCAGCATACGGCTCAACGCCATTTGCGGCGAGGAAATTTCCTCGTACCAGTGTGTTGTTGAAGAGGACGAGGGTGTCTATCACTGACAGCCCGCCGGGAGAGGAGGGAGACGGACCTGCGTACGTTTTCGCCACGGAATTGGCGGGCACATCGGTGGGGAACGACGTGTCGCCGGTCCGGGTCAGGGGGGAGTGCTCCGTCGTAAGACCCGAGCCAGTTTGCGGGGTGGTGGTCGTCAGGGCGGCCAACGGAAGAAGCATGATCGCCACGAGGCCGACAGACAGGATGCGCCGAGAAATCGGGGGCCGCCCGGCGGTGCCGGCGTATCCACCCCGGTCGATTCTGCCGATGGCCACAGGCACACCACCAGACAAAGGGGGGGTGCCCCGTATAAACTCGGGTTCGGCCGTTCCATCCAGAAAGGCAAGGGTCTCACCCTGTCTGTGCCCAGCCAGACATCGCGGCGGGGAACCATACGGTCTGCTGTGGTCTAAGCGGTTACAAAGGCTAGTTCGAGGCGGCATCGAGCCCTTGGGGAGTTAACGCACCCGTTTTGGACCGGCCCATTGGGACCATCCTCGACCGGCGCCCCGGCGCAGCGAGCGAATGCGACCCCCCGACCTCTGACGGCCCTCTCCGAATCCCTAAGAGCCCTGAACGCGCTGCCGTGGCGCACTCCATGGCGGCGGAAGCAGAAACCTCGTTCGACCTCTTCATCGGAGGCAAGGAAGCGCCGGGGACGCGGGGCGAGCGCCGTTCCGTCCTAGACCCGGCCACCAACGAGCCGTTCGCCCGCGCGGCCGTCGGGGTCCGCGAAGACGCGCACGCGGCGCTCGAGGTCGCGGAGCGTGCGTTCCGAGAGTCGAACTGGGCCGCGGACGACGGGGCCCGCCGTGCGAAGGTCCTGATCCGGCTCGCGGCCCTGGTTGAGTCCCACCAGGATGCGCTCGCGCGGCTCGAGACCCTCAACATGGGGAAGCCGCTCCGCGAATCCCGCGGGGACATCGGCTATGTCGTTCGTACGCTCGAGTACTTTGCGGGCCTCGCCGACAAGGTCGAGGGGGAGACGATCCCGGTTCCCGGAGCGAGGTTCGACTACACGATCTCCGAACCGCTCGGGGTAACGGTCCATATCGCCCCGTGGAACTATCCGCTGCTGCTCGCCGTCCGTTCGGTCGCACCCGCGCTCGCCGCCGGAAACTCGGTCGTCCTGAAGCCGGCGAGCCTCACCCCGCTCACCGCGGTCGCCTTCGCCCGGTTCGCGAAGGAAGCCGGAGTCCCCGACGGGATCTTCAACGTGATCCTGGGGAGCGGCGCCGAGGTCGGAGAGGCCCTCGTCGACGACGACCGGTGCCGGTCGGTGACGTTCACCGGGAGCGGGGAGGTCGGGAGCCGGATCGCCGAGCTCGCGGCCCGCCGTCGCGTTCCCGTCACGCTCGAGCTCGGCGGCAAAGGACCGGTCGTCGTCTTCCCCGACGCGGACCTGGAGCGGGCCGCGAAGGGGATCGGCTACGGGATCTTCCAGAACGCCGGCCAGATGTGCTGGGCCGCCTCCCGGCTGATCGTCCATGAGTCGATCCGGACCGAACTCCTCGACCGGGTCCGTTCGATTGCTGAGAGTCTGAAGCTCGGACCCGGGACGATGGAAGGGGTCGAGATGGGCCCGCTCGTTTCCCCCGACCAGGCCGCTCGGGTCCTCGACTATGTCCAGGACGCGGTCGCGAGCGGAGGGCGGATTCTCACCGGCGGGACCCGGGCGAGCGAGCCCCCTCTAGCCTCCGGGAACTTCGTGCGCCCGACGGTCCTCGTCGACGTCCCCTCTTCCTCTCGGGCCGTCCGCGAGGAGATCTTCGGCCCGGTACTCACGACCGCGACGTTCTCCGAACTGGAGGAGGCGCTCCGACTCGCGAACGACACGACCTACGGGCTCCTCGGAACCGTCTGGACCCGGGACCTCTCGACCGCCCACTCGTTCGCCCGGCGACTCGAGTGCGGGATGGTCGTCGTGAACGAAGCCCCCATCACGTATCCCCAGGCGCCGTTCGCCGGAACGAAGGGCAGCGGAGTCGGGTTCGAGCAGGGCCGCCGGGCGGTGGAGGCGTATACCCGCCGGAAGAACGTCCTTGTGAACCTCGGGACCGGTAAGAGGCGCGCGTAGGGTCGACCCCGCGGCGGGAGGAATCTCCCCGGCGGTTCGTACGAAACAGAAAAAGACCGTCTCCCCGGTCGAACGGCCCGACCGTGGCCGAGGGCACATCCGAGACGCGAACGTGGGGGGCGTGTCGCTTCTGCGGCGTGGCCGTCCCGTATGGGGCCAACTCCTGCGAGATCTGCGGAACCGGCCGGCCGCTCTCGGCGGCGGAGATCCCCCGCGCCTCCGTGTCCGTCCGTCGGCGGCTCAGGCTCACCGGCCTCCTCCGTTCGGTCATCGTCGTGGCCGTGGTCGCCGGAGTCGCCTACGCCATCGTCTCGGCGGAGCTTTCCGGGCCCCCGGTGCTCACCGGCGACCCGCTGACAACCTCGGGGACGTACGCCCTCGGGCCGGGGAACTTCACGGTCCTCTCGGGGGAGATCAACGGGGGCGACTACGTCCTCGGAAACTTTACTTCGGTCAACCCGGTGGGAACGGATGTCGTGGTCGCGGTGTACAACTCGACCGCTTGGGTGGCGTTCGTGAGCCATGAGCCGGCGACGCCGGCGTGGTCGCTCGGACCGTCCTTCGACGGCCGGATCGTCTTCTCGCCGCTGGTGACCGACACCTACTACTTCGCCTTCACGAATCCGTACGCGCCCTCGACCCACCTCACGATCGAGGTGTACATCGCGACCGAGTACGAGGCGAACAGCGGGGACGACGGGTTCGCCTAGCGAAGGCTACGAGTCCGCCGCAGCGGGGGGGCTCTCCGTCCGCTTCAGGAACTCAGAAGGGACCCGGTCGACCAGGTAGACCGTCTTGCCGGCCCGCATGATCACGATCCCTTGTTCGCGGGCCCGTTTCGCGTCGACCTCGAGGATAATCGGCTCGGGCGTGCGGACCGAACCAGCGGCCCGCGCGTCCTCGGCCGTCTTCGACAGATGGACCTTTTTGCGGTCGGACGGCTTCAGGCCGACCTCGAGGACGATCCCGACCTCGTCCGCCGTCACGGGGAAATAGAGGCGCTCGGGGATGTTCTCGGTAGGTAGGTCGAGGTCGACGTCGACCGTGTGGCCGTAGGTCGCGCGAACCCGGTCGTCGCGCACCTCGTAGCGGCCCTTCGCGTCGGTCTCGGCGATCGCGACCAGATGCTGCGGGCGCAGCCAGTGGTACGCCGGGTGCTTCTGGCTGATCGCACGGACGATCTGCGGGAGCGACACCCATCCCTGAGGGTCGATCGGCAGCTCGTAGCGGTCCGGGAAATGGCGCAGAATACCCGTGAGGACCCGACCGAGGTGGTCGAGCTCCCGGTCGTTCATCAGGAACCGCCCGGGCTGTCCGCAGACCGGGCACGCATCGGCCCGGAAGTAGCCGTGCTGGGCGCACTCCTTGAGCATGGCGCTCCCTCTTACGCCTTGACCTTGTCGGCCTTCTTCTCGAAGTCGGTCAAGAGGTCCCCGTAGAGGTCGGTGAGGTCCTTCAAGACCCGCTTCAGAACCTGCTGAGGCTTCTCGCCCTTCGTCTTCACGAAGAGGGTCGGCCGCTCAAGATACGGATGCCCGAGATAGTAGCGGGCCTCGATGACCTTCTCCTCCTTCTGGAGCGCTTCGACCAAGGGGATGAGGATGGTCTCCTCTCCTCGCGGGAACTCGACCCGCAAGAGGTCGTGCTCCTTTTCGAGAACGCGAATCTCCATCGGAGGCCCCGGGAGCCGGGCCACCGTCGCTCGCTTCATAAGGGTGGCGGCAGGAGGTGCGTCGCTCGAGCCTTCGCCGGGCCGACGCGGATATAACCCGAGTCGCTACCCCGGAGGAGCTCATGCGATTCCTCGTCGTCGGAGGGGGCGCACGCGAGCACGCGGTCGCCGCCACGCTCGCCCGGTCCGGGGCCGAGATCGTGGTCGCGAGCGCGAACGCGAACCCCGGGCTAGAGCGGCTCGCGCACTCGTCGGCGCGACTCGACCCGTCCGATGCGCCGCGCGTCGCGCAGTACGCGGTCTCTCAGCGCGTCGACGTCGCGGTCATTGGGCCCGAGGCGCCGCTCGCAAGCGGGGTGGCGGACGCTCTGCGCGCGGCCGAGGTGCCGACCGTAGGACCGGACCGGGCCGCGGCGCGCATCGAGTCGTCGAAGTTGTTCTGCCGCGAGCTCCTCCAGCGGCATCGGGTCTCAGGCCAGCCGCGATGGTCCGCCCCGGCTTCGGTCGAGGAGGTCGAACGGGCCGTCGCGGAGTTTCCCGGACCGTTCGTCGTGAAGCCGAGCGGCCTCACCTCGGGCAAGGGAGTCTGGGTCCAAGGCTCCGACTTTGCTGAGCCTAGGGAGGGTGCCATGTACGCGAAGTCCCAGTTGGTGCAGGGCGGGCGTGTCCTCCTCGAAGAGAAGCTCGAGGGCGAGGAGTTCAGCCTGATGGCGTTCGTCACCGACTCCGGTTGCTACCCGATGCCGGCCATGCAGGACTTCAAGCGCGCCCTCGAAGGGAACCGGGGCGGCAACACCGGAGGGATGGGGTCGTACACTCAGCGCGACCACCTCCTTCCGTTCCTGAGCGCGAGCGACCGCGACCGGGCGATCTCCGTTCTCGAAGAGAGCGTCCGCGCGCTCCGCGCCGAGGGGCTCTCCTACCGGGGGATCCTCTACGGCGGATTCATGCTGACGGCCGAGGGGCCCCTCCTCCTGGAGTGGAACGCCCGGTTCGGCGACCCGGAGGGGATCAACGCCGCCGTCCTCTACGAGGAGGGCGATTTCGCCGCGCTCCTCCACGGGGTCTCGACCGGTCGGGTCGACCCGAACCTGATCCAGTTCCGCCTCCGGGCGACGGTAACGAAGTACGTCGTTCCGCCGGGATACGGCGACCGTCCCCGGTCCGGCGGGCTTGTGTCGATCGACGAAGGAGCGGTCGAGGCAAGCGGGGTCCGCGTCTTCTACGGCAGCGTCGAGTCGGCCGGCCCGGGGACCGTGCGCCTCGGCACGTCCCGGGGGATCGCGCTCGTCGGCGAGGCGAGCGCCATTCACGAGGCCGGTAACCGCGTCGAGGCCGCGCTCCGTTTCGTCACCGGCGACTACTACGTTCGCCACGACATCGGCACGAAGGAGGACCTCGAACGTCGCTGGGAGCACATGCGTGCGCTCAGGGCCCCCCAGGCGAAACCGTCCCCTCTTCCGCTCAGCGTCGCGGCTCCCGATGCTCCCCCGTCCAGCGCCGGTCCCCCCGAGCAGCTGATCGGCTGATGGGCCGAGGCGAGCAGCGTCAAATACCCTCCTCCCGGTGTTGAAGGTCTGTGAAGTTCTGCCCTCAGTGTAAGCGGCTCATGCGCCCCGACCGGGCCCGGGGGGTCTGGCGGTGCAACGCGTGCGGAACCGAAGTCCCCCTCGGGACCGGCGTCGCGGTCGTGCACCGAACCGCGCCCCGCGGTGGGGTCGCGGTCGTCGAGTCGAAGACCGCGACGCTCCCGAAGACCGACGAGGTCTGTCCGAAGTGCGGGAACGGCGAGGCCTACTGGGTTCTGCGACAGACCCGGGGGGCCGACGAGCCCGAGACCCGGATCTTCGAGTGCACGCGGTGCGGGCACAAGTGGCGGGAGTACCAGTGACGGGTCCAGGCTACGGGACGGTCGCGAGCGCCTTTTCGCGAGACGCCGTCGGAACGACGATGCGTCTGCGCGGGTGGCTGCTGCGATCCCGCTCGTCCGGCGGGATCCTCTTCCTCCTCCTCAGGGACCGGACCGGGATCGTCCAGGTGACCGGGCGCCGCGACGAACTCGGTGACGAGGCGTTCGACGCGGCCGAGCACGTGCAGGTCGAGGGCGCGGTCGCCGTCGAAGGGGTGGTCGCGGACGACCCGAGGGCGCCCGGGGGCCGGGAGGTCCGCGCACGCCGGATCACCGTCCTGGATGCCGGAGAGCCGTTCCCGATCTTCGCCGAGCAGACCGAGGAGTTTCGGCTCGACAAGCGACACCTCGCGATCCGTTCCCAGGAGCTGGTCGCGACGTTCCGAGTCAAGGCCGAGCTCCTACGGGCGTTCCGTGAGTTCCTGGACCGAGAGGAGGTGCTCGAGGTGACCCCCCCGATCATCACCGGGAACGCTGCTGAAGGCGGGGCGGAAGCGTTCCAGTTCGACTACTTCGGCCGACCGGGCTACCTCAGCCAGACGGCCCAGCTCTACCTCGAGGCGATGATCGCCCCACACGAACGGGTCTACGCGCTGACGCCGTCGTTCCGCGCCGAGAAGTCCCGCACGCCCCGTCACATCACCGAGTTCCTCAACCTCGAGATCGAACTTGCCTGGTGCGACTTCGAGGAACTGCTCGCCTTCATCGAGCGGATGTTCGTCGATGTCTGCCACGTCGTGGCGGAGCGTCGACCGGCCGAGCTCGCGTTCCTCGGGCGCCCACCGGAGGAGCTGCGTGCGGTCCGGGCTCCTTTCCCCAGGATCCGGTACGCGGAGGCGATCGACCGCCTGGTCGCCCAGGGATTCCCGGTCGCCTGGGGCAGTGACCTCGGTAGCTCGGAGGAGCGCGCGCTCACGCTCGAGGAGCACCAGCCGCGGTTCCTCACGCATTTTCCGCGGGAGCTGAAGGCGTTCTACATGCTGCAGAGTCCGGACGACCCCCGGACGGTCGAGGCGGCCGACCTGTTGGGTCCCGAAGGGTACGGCGAGATCGTCGGCGCCTCCTGCCGGGAGACGCGGGTCGACAAGCTCCTCGAGAGGCTGCGGGCCATCGGCGCCGACCCCGCGACGTACGAATGGTACCTCGACCTGCGCCGCCACGGCAACGTGCCGCACGCCGGCTTCGGCCTCGGGGTCGAGCGGATGCTGCGCTGGATGCTCCGCCGCGAGCACATCCGGGACACGACCCCGTTCCCGCGGACCCCGTCGCGCCACACGCCGTGAACGCCACCCTCGCCTCCGCGAGCCGTTCACGGGGCAAGATTCAATAGCGCGCTCGGGTCTTCACCGGCTCGGGACCCGTACCGGGGCGCGCATCGTGGCCGAACAGCACCGATCGGAACGGGAGCCCGAGCCTCCTCCGGCGACAATCGCGCCCGCGAAGCCGAACGTGGCCCTCGTCGTCGAACGGATTACCCACCAGGACGTCCCGGCGATCTGCGCGCTCTACAAGAAGGTCTGGGACGCCGAGAAGGAGGGCCTTCCTCCCGAGCTCCTGAAGACCTCGCAGCCGACCCCGCTCGAGTTCACGAGCTGGATGGAGGGCGTGACGTACTTCGCGGCGCGTCGCGACGGCCGTCTGGTCGGTGTCGTCGGATGCGAGCTCGGGGACGGCAGCGCGCATCTCGTCCACCTCGCGGTCGACCCGGACGTCCGGCGTCAGGGGGTCGCGAGCGCGCTCCTCTCGGCGGCGGCCGACTGGGCGAAGCGGTCGAACGCCGAGGAGCTGTGGGTCGACGCGCTCGCCCGCTTCCGCGCGGCCGTCGCGCTGTTCACCCGTCTCGGCTTCGCCGAGTGCGGGCACCTCCACAAGCATCAGTGGCACGAGGACGTCCGCCTGTTCGAGCGGATGCTCTAGCGTTTCCCGCCGCTCACCGAGCCCGGGCGGCGCCCCGGACCGAGTGGCTCGGTGGCGTTCCGTGCCGCTGCTGGAGCGCGCGGAGACGGCGGAGGCCGGCCTCGGGATGACCGTGGAAGAACTCTCGAGCCCCGCGGGCGAGCTCGGTCGCCTCGAGCTCGGTCGCGATCCCGTGGGTCCGCTCCTCCAAGAGGTAGTCACCGTACTCGCTGATGTACTTCGGAAGACCCGCCTTCAGCCGGTTCACCGCCTGCAGGCGCAGGGCCCGGATCTGCTGCTTCAGCGAGGCGAGCTTACCGGCTCGGAGCTCGCTCTCGAGGTCGTCCGCGACCTCCGCCGGGTCCTGGGGGGGTTCGACGCCGAGCGCCTGCATGTCCCTCAGGAGGGCGATCACGCGCTCGAGCTCCTCCCGCGCCTGGTCGAGATGGCGCTCCTTCAGGGCGACCACGCGTTCGACCTGCTGGAACGTCGAGAGGGCCTGGGGGACATCGCCCGTGCGCGCCGCGTGGAGCGTGTCCTCGATCTGCTCGCGCTCGAGCCGGCTGTCGACGGCGTACGCCTCGAGGCGCGTGAGCCGACTCTTGGTGCGCTTCTCCCACTCCTCGATCGCCGAGACGATCCGTCGCTGCGCGATCCGCTCGATCCCCCGCACGACCTCGGCCCACGGCTCGGGATTCGGCGCGGTCCGCGCCGCCTCCTCCGCCCAGGCCGGTAGGCGCGGCACCGTCACACCGAGAGGCTGGGCTCCCTCGGCCCAGGAGGCGATCCGGTTCAATCGGCGTCCGAGCTCGGCGGCGAACGGGTTCGCCGCCGGGGCTACGGTTCGGTGGGCCACCGGTCGGGGGGAAGCCCGAGGGGGGGTCGGGGCGGGCGGAGCGGCCGAAGGGGCGGGCGGAGCGGCCGAAGGGACGGGTGCGACGGAAGGAGTCTCGGCGGGAGCCGAATCCGGTATCGTCTCGGGAAGAAGGGAATGGCAGGAAGGGCAGACGAGCGCCTCGGGAGGCACCGGGGCCCCGCAAATCGGGCAACGTCGCGCGTCGTTCATCGCGAAGACCTTCCGCTCGGAATGCAGGGGGTGAGATTTGAACTCACGAACTCCTACGAGACCAGGACCTCAACCTGGCGCCTTTGACCAAGCTGGGCCACCCCTGCACGCCGGCCGGCGCGTACGGGGGCCGACCGATAACCTTTGCGAACGCGCACCGTCCCGTCCGTAGGAAAGGAGGTTCTCCCCGAAAAAAGCCTTGTACGCACGCGCGGTAGAACTGTACCGATGCCCGAGCGTCCGTATGACGGGGCGACCGTCTTCATCGGTCAGAAGCCGACCATGACGTACGTCTTTCAGGTCGTAACCCAGCTCAACGCGGGCGAGGGCCCCGTCGTCGTGAAGGCCCGGGGGAACGCGATCGGCAAGGCCGTGGACGTCGTGGAGGTCGTGCGTCGTCGCTTCCTCGAAGGGCAGGTCGACGTCGGTCCGATCGCGATCGACACCGAACGCCTCGTGAACCGCGAGGGGCGCGAGGCGAACGTCTCCTCGATCGCGATCAGCCTCACGCGGACGGGGGTGGCACCGGCGGCGGCTGCGGGCTCGCCACCGCCGAAGGAGCCGCCCCGAAGGCCGGGATGAGGTCGCGGACGACCCACGTCCCGGCGAGAAGGTCGCCGAGTCGCTGACGCTCGCTGTTCAGGCTGATCACGAGGACCCCGAAGGCACCGAGCAGGCCGACCGCGGCCGCGAGGACGGCGATCACTCCCGCGAGCACGAGCACCCCGCCGGGGATGGGGATCCCGCCCACGGTCACGCTCGCGAGCGGCCCGGTCTTGAACAGGAACGCGACGCCGAGCGCGGCCGCGACGCCGACCACGGTGAGGGTCGGAAGGACGGTCGAGTTCCGCACGAGGGCCGGGACGAACCCGATTGGCCGGAGGGACTTGTCCCGGACGGCCAGGCGGACGAGCCGCTTCCCGGGGGAGCTGCCGGTCACCGTCTCGAAGACGGCGAAGTAGAGGAACGCGAGCGAGACGTACGCGTAGATCGCGGCGTTGAACGGGAGGCTAGAGAGCGCCGCGTAGAGATTCCCGGGCGTGGCGAGAACGATCGCCGTCCAGACGCCGACGGCCGGGATCGTCACGATCAAAAGGTCGCAGAGGAAGCCGACCGTCCGGGCGCCGAGCGAGCCGAACCGCCGCTGGCCGAGGTCACGGCCGAGCGTGACGAGCCAGCGGGCGGTCAGCCACGCGCGGAACCCCTCCCGCCCGTCCTTGGACCCGGAGCGGGCAATCGCGTCGAGATTCGTCTGGTCGCTCACAACCCAACCCGGCACCGGTAACCCGTCCCATGGCCGTCCGGCGGGCGCGGCGGGGAGGCCGAGGAGGGCCCGGGCTTGTTCGGCCGCCTCGTGGCCGGCACGGGCCGATTCGGCCAGCGACTCGGAAAGAGCCCCGTCCACCCCCGCCCGGAAAGCCCGCGCGAGCCGCCCGACGGGCGCGGGAGCCCCTGCCGATTCCGCAGGGCCCAGGGCGAGGAACGGCCGACCGAGCGCGTAGTGAACCAGGAACGCGGTGCCGAGGGCGAGCAGGCCGGAGAGGTAGACCAGGTCGAGGACTCCGGCCCCTCCGATCGTGTAGATGCCCGCCGGTCCGGTCCCGTAGAGGGGTGGCTGGCGGAGCAGGTCGGCGCCGAGCAGGGTGCCGAACGTAGTGGCGAAGAACACGAGCGGAAGCGCGAACCCTTCCCGGCGTGGCACGAACCAGGGCGCCAGGAGGACAGCGGCCCCGCCCGCAACGATCGGCGGGAGGAGGTAGTACGGGAACTGCTCCACGATCCCGACGCCCGGGATCGCGCTCGACCCCGCGAACGTCGCGAGCAAGGTCCCCATCGAAAGCCCGACCAGGAAGACGAGAGGTCGGGACGTGCCCTCCCCCGAATCGGTTCGGCCCGGAGAGCCTCCTGCGGGATTGGGTACGACGGCCGCGGCAAGCACGAGGACGACCGCCACGACGAAGAGGAGCAGTACCTCCGACCCGTTCGTTCCGAGGGCTGCGCCCGAGGCGAGGGAGGAGACGACCGGGGCCGCGAGGGGAAGGACGAGGAGCAACATCGCGACGCTCCCGACCGCGAGGAACGCCAGGTACTCCGTGAGCAGCCGGTAGCTCCCTCCGGTCATCCGAAGCACGGCGAGGGCACCGATGAGGAGCGGGAAGATCGCGCCGCCGAAGCTGACCGCGACGATGTCGTAGGAGACCGTGCCGAACGGCAGGATCGCGAACGTGGCCAGGAGAGAGCCGAGGAAGAGGAGCCAGAACGCTCTCCGGCCCAAGCCGACGCTCTCGGCGAACGACGGATGCTCGAAGGCGAGGAGGAAGAAGAGGGCCCAGATGGCCGCCGGCAACACCAGCGAGACCGAGTCCGTGACGATGTCGCTGGCGAGCGCGAACGGGTCGACCACGGTCCCTTTTCCCCCCTCTCCCGTCGGGAAGAACGAAGGAGAGTCACCGGCCAAGCCTAAACGTTTTGTCAGAGGGTCCTCTCCGAGGCCTATGGTCGTTCCGCGCGTCGAACAGGACTCGCTTGGCCCTCGCGAGGTCCCGGATTCGGTCTACTGGGGGATCCAGACCCTGCGTGCCCGGGAGAACTTCCCGGTGAGCGGCCTGCGCGCCTCGCGCCACCTCGTTCGTTCGTATGCGTTCCTCAAGCTCGCGTGCGTGCGGGCCAACGTCGAGAAGGGAGGCCTCGACCCCGAGCGCGGACGCGCGCTCGCCCAGGCTGCCGAGGAGATGGCCGGCGGCCGGTTCGACGACCAGTTCCCGGTCGACGTCTTCCAGGCGGGCGCTGGGACGTCGTTCCACATGAACGTGAACGAGGTCCTGACGAACCGGGCGCTCGAGATCCTCGGCAAGAAGCGGGGTGATTACCGCCAGATGAGCCCGAACGACCACGCGAACCGAGGCCAGTCCACGAACGACACCTTTCCGTCGGCGGCCCAGGTGGCGGTGCTGCTCGCCTTCCGGGAGCTCACCCCTTCCCTGCGGACCCTCATCGAGAGCCTGCGTCGCAAGGGCGAGGAGTTCTCCCGCCTCCCCAAGGCGGGACGGACTCACCTCAAGGACGCGATGCCGGTCACGCTCGGGGCCGAGTTTCAAGCCTACGCGACGGCCCTCGACCACCTCCTCGAGACCTTGCCGCCCGTCGAGCGGGCGCTCGGAGAGATCCCGCTCGGAGGAAGCGCGGTCGGCAGCGGCATCAACTCGGTTCCGGGGTTCCGCGCGCGGGCGGTCGAGGAATACGCGAAGCTCACGGGCTTAGCGCTCTCCGTGAGCCGCGACCCGTTCGAGACGATGCAGAGCCGCTGGCCCCTCGGAGCCGCGTCGGCCTGGTTGCGCACGGTGGCGCTCGAGCTCGTGCGGATTGCGAACGACCTCCGCCTCCTCTCGAGCGGACCGGCGACGGGGTTCGACGAGATTCGCCTCCCCGAGATCCAGCCGGGCTCCTCCATCATGCCGGGGAAGGTGAACCCCTCGGCGGCCGAGTGCCTCGACATGGTCGCCTATCACGTGCTCGGGGCCGACCAGGCGACGGCGTTCGCCGTCGCTTCCGGCCAGCTCGAGATCAACGTGATGATGCCGCTCGCGGCCTACGAGGTCCTGTTTTCGTCGGAGATCCTGGCGAACTACCTGCCCGTCTTCGCCCGGACGTGTGTCGACGGGATCACCGCGAACCGGGAGCGGCTCGAAAAGTTCCTGGTCGAGTCGGCGGCGCTCGCGACCGTGCTCACCCCTCGATTCGGATACCTCAAGGTCGCGGAGCTCATCCATGAGGCCGAGCGCTCAGGCCGGCCGGTGCGCGAGCTCCTCATCGAGCGGGGGCTCCTCACGAAGGAGGAGGCCGACGCGCTCCTCGGCGAAGCGGCACTGCTGAAACTCACGGAGCCAGTTCCGTGAGAACGCCGGACCTCTACTGTTAAGACGCTCCGGGCCCGTTCGACGCTCGAGCGGCCATGGCGACCCTCGAGGAGACCGCCGTCGCACTCGGCAACCAGGCGTCGGACGAGTTCCGTCAGGCGGCGGAGGTCCTCGGGAAGGTCGGCCTGACCCAGTACGAGGCGCGCGCCTACATCGCGCTGGTCGGGCGCGGGGTCGGCGACGCCGCGACGCTCGCGACCGCGGCCGGGATCCCACGGACCAGCGCCTACAAGGTCCTAGAGTCGCTCGCGGAGAAGGGGTACGCCAAGCCGACGGGGGGCAAGCCGATCCTGTTCCGACCAACGCCTCCTCTGGAGGTCGCGGAGTCGCTGAAGGGAGCGATTCAGGAGGTGTTCGAGAAGCTTGCCCTGCTCCATCGGGTGACGAGCGAGCACGGGGAGCCCCAGCTCGTGTACCTGCTCTCCGAGCGGGAGAAGGTCGTCCAGAAGATCGGAGACCTCCTCGACCAGTCTACGCGGACGTTCATCCTCACGACGCCCCAGGTGGCGGACATGAGGGACGAGCTCGGCAAGAAGATCCAGCACGCGGTGAAACGCGGGGTCCGGCTGACGTTCGTCACGGCCCCGCTCCAGCGGGTCCCCGAAGGCGTCGAGTACGTCCCGCGCGAGAACCTGCTCGCCACCGAGGTGCTGGCCGACGGGGAGCACGCGCTCCTCGCGGCCCCCGGGCTCGAAGCGTGTGGCTTCACCGACAACCCGATCCTGATCGCCCACCTCAAGCAGTTCCTCGAGGTCGTTCTGGAGAAAGGGCCCGAGACGCCGACCGCCTAGGGCCCGTGCCCGCGATGGGGAACTCCCTCGCCCCCCGACCCGACCGGCGCCGGCCGCCCGGGGAGAGGGTGCGGGAGCGGCTGCGAGCCGTCGCGGGGGAGGCGGTCGCGCGGACGATGCCGTCCGGTTACCAGCGCCTCGGGCGTGTCCTCCTGCTTCGCCTGCCCGAGACGCTGCGGCCGTACTACCCGCTCCTCGGTGCCGCCTGGCAGGAGGAGCTCGGGGTCGCGACCGTGCTCGTTCCGTGCGGACCGATCGAAGGCGAATACCGCCGGCCTCGCCTCGAGCGTGTCGCGGGAGAGGAGACCGAGACGGAGGTGACCGAGTTCGGCGTGCGCTATCGGTTCGACGCAGCCCGGATCATGTTCGCCCAGGGAAACCGGACCGAGCGCCGGCGGGCCGGCCTCCTCGTCCAACCGGGGGAGACCGTGGTCGACCTGTTCGCGGGCATCGGCTACTTTGCGATTCCCGCGGGCCGGGCTGGAGCCTCCCGCGTCTGGGCCGTCGAGAAGAATCCGACCGCCCTACGGTACCTTCGGGAGAACGTCGAGCGGAACGGGGTCGCCGCCCGGATTGAGGTCGTCCCCGGGGACAACCGCACGGTCTCCCTGCCGCACGGCGTGGCCGACCGGGTCTTCCTCGGCTACCTTCCGAGCGCCGTCCCCTGGGTGCCGCGGGCGCTCGAGCTTACGCGCCCCCGAGGGGGAACCCTCCATGTCCACCTCCTGGCCGGGACGCGCGACGACCCGAGGACGACCTCCTCCGAGGTGGAGGACGCGGTGCGGGGGGCGGGCGGCACGCTGATCGCGCCGGTCTCCGTACGGGACGTGAAACCGTACGGGCCCGGCCGGGTCCACCGAGTGGTCGACGTGCCGGCGAGGCCGGGTCCCTGAGAAGCCCGAGCGGTGGACTACCGGGGAGCGGGGGCGACGGCCCGCGCTCTAAGCGTGCGCATCGCTTCGGGAAGTGCTCGCGCGAACCGTTCGATGTCCCCGGGGGGATTGGAGAACGAGACCCGAACGAACTGAGCCCCATGCTTCGGCGAGAGGTAGTTACCGGCGCGGACGAACACTCCGTGCCGGCGGAGCATCTCGTCCTGGATCGCCTCCGGCGCGACCCCGGTCTCCCGGACGTCAAACACCATCATGTTCGCCCGGGACGGGTAGACCGGGAGCGAGGTCCCCTCGACGCCGGCGACCACCGAACGGATCCGCTCGCAGTTCGCGCGGGTCTGACGCACCACGCCCCCGATCCAGGACGGCTTGGTCCGAAGGGCCGCGCGCGCCGCGACCTGGGCGAGGACGTTGACGCCGAGGTCGTTCGTGTTGTACCGAACGACCTTCTGGAGGAGCTCCGGACGGGCGAGGAGACCCCCGAGCCGTAGCCCGGCGAGGCCGCAGTTTTTCGACACCGACCAGAGGGTTAGCGTCTCCTCGGGAGCGAACTCGGCCGCCAAGGTGTGTCCTTCGGAGAAGTCGCGGTACGTGACGTCGTTCAGGAGGAGGAGGCGGTGGTCGTGAGCAATCTCCGCGATGGCGCGGACCTCCTCGCGCGGGTATCCCGAACCGAGCGGGTTGAGGGGGTCGATCAGGAGGATCATCCTCGTTCGGGGACCGATCGCCTCCGCGATCCGCTCGGCCGTGAGACGGTACGGCGGGGTGTAGATGTCGAGGTTGACCGTGCGCGCTCCTCCCAGCTCGATGAACTTGTGGATGATGAGGTAGCTCGGGTCGGACGCGATGACCTCGTCCCCCGCGCCGAGCAGGGCCCGCATGGCCATGTAGAGCGACTCGGTGCCGCCCGAGGAGACGAACGGCTCTACCCCGGGCAGGCGGAAGTCCCGGACGACCAGGTCGAGGAGCTCCGGGTCGCCGGAGGCGAGGGGGTAGCCCTCGTACAGGCGCTCGCGGACCGCCTCGTCCAGGGCGCCCCGGACGACCTCAGGTGGGACGAGATGGTTCGTGTTCTGGCTCAGCCAGGCGATCTCCGCGCGGTGGGCGTGCGCGTAACGGAACGCGTCGGAGGCGGGAGTCGACACGTCCCCCTGACGGTCCCGAGGAGCCTTAACCCTTCTCGGCCGAGGACGGATTCGCCTCGCCGAGGAACGTCGTCACGATTCCCATCGATTGCGGCTGCGCGCGAACCCGAACGAACCCGGCGCGCTTCAACGCGTGAAGGAACTCCTCCCGGGAGGGCAGCGAGCGCAGCGACTCGGGAAGGTACCGGTACGGGCCGGCGCTCCGAACGAGCGCGCCCAGGGACGGGACGACCCGGTCGAAGTAGGTGTGGAACAGTCGACCGAACCAGGGGGCGGTCGGTTCGGTGATCTCGAGGGTCAGGAGCGCTCCGCCCGGCCGCAAGACGCGGCGCATTTCGCCGAGGGCCCGGGAAAGGTCGGAGAGGTTCCGCAAGACGAACGCGTTCGTCACGAGGTCGAAGCTCTCCGAGACGAACGGCAGGCGGAGGGCGTTCGCCCGGCCGAAATCGAGTCGGCGGCCCTCGGCCCGTCGGCTGCTCTCCACGGCCGCTTTGGCGACCATCGCAGCGGTGAAGTCAGTCGCGAAGACGCGGGCTCCCGGATAGTGCCGTGCAACCTGGCGGGCGAGCTCGCCCGTGCCGCAACCGAGGTCGAGAACGCGAATCGGAGGACCGTCCGAGCGGAACCGGTCAAGGTCCCAGAGCGCTCGGGGCCGCCAGACGTAGTCGTTCCCCAGGGAGGCAACATGGTCGAACCACTCGTAGCGCTCGGCGATGTGCGTGAACATCCGCCGGATCTCTCGCTCGAACGAGGGGGCTCGCCGGTCGGGGTACGGAGAGCCGTCCGCCGCCGTCCGGCCTCGATTCACCGGGATGGCCATCGGCCTCTCACGGGGAGGACGCACCTTAACCCTGAGGGTCAGGAGGCGCCGGCGAGGCCGTGCTCCAACGCACGGACGCGGGCAGCGAAGTCCGGACGCCGCTCGAGGATGCTGTTCTCCCGGGCCTCCTGGAGACGCCGGCGCGCCTCCGCCGCGTCCCCCCGGCGGAACGAAAGCTGGGCGAGACGGAAGAGCATCTCCGCGTGCTCCGCGCCGAGGCGCATCTCGCGCGTTCGGGCAAGGGCGTCCTGGTAGTGGGACTCGGCGTCGTCGTAGAGGCCCTCGGCCTCGGCGATCATCCCGCGCGTCATCGCGATCTGTTGGTCGCCGAGATGGTCCCCGATCGGCACGAGGACCTGGGCCGCCCGCTCGACCGCGGACCGGGCCTGAAGGGGTCGGCCGAGCTCCGCGTGCCACTGGGCGAGGTTGATGTAGCAGTACCCGATCCAGATCGGCGATCGGGAACGCTCGGCGGCCTCGGTCGCCACCGCGATGTCGCGGAACGCCTCGTCGATTCGGTCGGCGGAGTACTCGAGGACCGAGCGGTTCATCAGCACCCGCGCCCGGGCGCCGTAATCCTCGACCGTCGCGAAAAGGTCGGCGGCGCGGGCGTAGAGCGAGAGCGCGGAGTCGAACCGAAGCCCTCCGAGGGGGACGAGGGTGTTCGCCACGTCCACGAGCGCGTGGCCCTGCTCGAGCGCGCTTCCGCCCCGTTCGGCCAGCTCGAGCGCGGCCCGCTGATGGGCCTCGGCCTGCGCGAGGTCCCCCCGTCGCCAGAAGACCGTGCCGAGGACCCGATGCGCGGCCATCAGGTCGTGGGACGTACCGGACTTTTCGAGAAGGGCCGTCGCCTCGTTGGCGAGGCTCTCGGCCGAAGGGTAGTCGCTCTTGTCGGTCCGGGTCTGGGCGAGGGCGAGCAGGGCGCGGCCGAGCTCTAGGTCGAGCCCCGGTCGCGGGCGGGCCAGGTCGACCGCCTCGGTCAACACCGCCTCGGAGCGCGGGAGGCTCCCGATCTCATGCAGGAGTCGTCCCGCCTCGGTCAGCATCCGGATCTCGACTAGCGGGTCCCTATCCCGCTGGCGCCGTTCCGCCTCGAGCGCCCGGTCGATGTGAGCCAGCGCCGTCTCAAAGGCGAACGCACGCGTCGCGGCCCGAGCGGCCCGCAGGTTGTACTCGACCGCGCGCGCGTCGTCCCGGCCGAGGTAGAACTGCCGAGCGAGCTCGAAATCGTTCGCCGCCGGCCGCATCGCGAGGGCGCGGCCCGCCTTTCGGTGAAGGATTCTCCGTCGGGTCTCGGTCAGCGAGGCGTACACGTTGGCTCGGACGGGCTCCGACACGAACTCGTACACCTCTCCCCCCTTCTCCCTCAGGAGGCCCGCGCGCACGAGCCGGTCGAGGTGTTCGGTTACCCGCTCCTCCCCCATCCCGGCGACCGCGGCCAGGCTCTGAAATTCGAACTCCTTGCCGAGCACCGCCGCATAGGTGAGGAGTCGCCGCTCGTATTCGCCGAGGGTCCCGAGGCGGCTCAGGAGGATCTCGGTCACGTCCCGTCCGCCCGGCGAAGCCGGGGCGCCGGTCCTTGGACCGAAGCCGGTGGCGCTCTGAACGAGCAGCTGGATGAACAGAGGATTCCCCTCCGTCTGGGCGTGCCACCGGCGGACGTCCTGCGGGTCCGGGGCGCGCCCTCCGAGGATCCACTGCACGAACGCTGTCGCTTCGGACAGGGAGAGAGGCCGGAGGGCGACGGTGCGGAACGACGGGGCGTGCTGGAGGGAAGCGACCGGGGCGCGGCTCCGTTCGGGAACTTCCGCCTCCGCCCCGAGCGTCGCGATCACCGCGATCCGCTCGTTCTCGAGGCCGGCCGAGAGGCGCTGCAACAGTTCGAGGGACGACGGGTCGGCGAACCCGAGGTCGTCGATCGCCAGCAGGAGAGGACCGTCCTTCGCGAGCGTCCGGAAATGGTCGAACAGCCGTCCGAGCATCTCCTCTCGGCTTGCGCCGAGGCCCTCCGCCTTCGTCTGTCCCGCGGGGGCCAGGATGCGGTCGAGCTCGTCGCCGCGCGACGCAGCCGGCGCGGCGGCTGCCTCGGTCGACGGCCCGACCGAAAGCTGCTGGGCGAGGGGGGCGAGGAAGATCGGGAGCGACGGTCCCGCCCCCGGAAAGACCGGAGAGCGGTCCTCCGAGGAAGCGGAGGCCAAGAGGTCCCGGACGAGGGAGAACGGGGGCGGGAGCTCCTCGGGAAGGGCGCGGCCTTCGAGCACCCCGAACCCTTCCTCCCGAGCCCGGTCGGAGGCTGCCCGAAGGGTGAAGCTCTTCCCGGAGCCCCCGGGACCGGTCAGGACGAGGCCCTGCCCGTGTCCTTCCGAGGTCCGCTCCAGTACGCGTCCGACCTCCTCGAGGACTTCGACCCGGGCGATCGGGATGGGGGACGTCGCCGGGCGGTCCCCCCTCGCCGCGACCATCGCCCCATTCAGCTCAGGACGGGCTTATAATGCTCATTCGTCGGGGGCGGCCCCTGCCGGGGGCCGGGAGACGCTCGCAGGGACACCCGGAGTGGACGGCTCCCCGAGTTGATGACCCAGTTCCTCGAACGCCTGCGCGAGGTTCGGTCGAACCCGGGGAAGTCCGAGCTCGGCCGCGCGCCGGTAGGCCGTGCGAGAGCCGTCCGTGTCCCGGGTCTTGTGCCGGAGCCGGGCGAGGTAGAACTCGACCTCGGCGCGGTCGGCGGGGAGCTTCAGGCGCTCGCACATCGTAGCCGCGGCGGTGTACGCCTGCTCGGCCTCCTCCCATTGCCCGCGCTTCTCCGCGATCAACCCCCGGTTCACCTCCACCTGCTCGAGCCCGAGGTCGTCCGACAGCCGGGCGAGGAGGCGGCTGGCCTGCTCGTTGTCCCGGCTCGCCTCCTCCAGTTGACCGAGGGCGAGACGCATCTCGACCCCCGAGAGCAGGGCGCGGCCGGTCGACCGCGCGTCGTGCGCGCGCTCTCCGGCCTCCCGGGCGCGCTCGAGGTACTCGAGGCCGTCCTGGGGTCGGGTCTCCCCAACCGCCACCCCGAGATTGTGGTAGGCCCGGGCGAGCTCGACCCAGTCGCCCGCCTCCCGGAGTCGGTCGATGGCGCGCTCGTACCATTCGATGGCGACCGACCGCACCTCGGGCCCGAGGAGGGCGAAGGAGTTGCCGATGTCGATCGAAAGCCGACCGAGAAACCGAGGGTCCCTCACGGCCCCGGCCTGGTCGAGCGCGCGCATGCTCTCGTCGAGTGCCTCCCGGTAGGCGCCCCGCTGGAACTCGAGCCGACCGAGCAGGCGGAACGTCTGGGCGATCCCGAGCCGGTCGTCGGTCGCCTCGAACAGCTTCTGGGCGGCGAGGGACCCGCGGACCGCGGCCTCGACGTCGAGGTTCTCGCGCGCGACCTCGGCCCGGGCGAGCAGGAGACGGGCCCGAACACTTGGCTGGTCGCCTCCGAGGAGCTCGAGGGCCTCGCCGAACGACCGGTCGGCCGCGGGGAAGTTCCCGGTCGAGTAGTACAGGTCGCCGAGCCTTTCGGCGACTTCGGCCTGTTCGCGCCGGCGGTCCCCCCCGAGGGCTACCAGGTCGAGGAGGACCCGTTGGAGGTGGTTCGCCGCGACCTCGGGTTCGTCCGCGGCGCGCGCGTTCTCGGCCGCCTGGCGGTTGTACTCGAGCGACTTGTCGGGGACCTTGCCGAGGAAGTAGTGGCGACCCAGCTCGGAGACGACCTCGGGCGTCGGATGGGGGTGCGTCTGCTCTAGAACCTCCGCGATCTTCCGATGGAGCACGCGCAGGCGACTCTCGGTGAGCGAGCGGTAGATCTGGGCCCGGAACTCCTCCTCGACAAACCCGAACCGGTCGCCCCCGGGCCTCTCCCGGAAGATTCGAAGATGGACGAGGCGCTCGACCTGTTCCGCGAGAAGCTCCTCGTCGATTCCCATCGCGGCTCGGAGGAGGCCGAAGTCGAACTCGGGGCCGATCGCGCTCGCGTAGGCGAGGATCCGATGCTGGTCCGCGTCGAGCTCCCCCATCGAGGGCGAGGGGCCCGGTTCTCCGGACGGGCGAGACTCCCCCCGTTCGGCCATCGAGAGGCTTGTAGTCGCGCGCGGAGGTTAAATCCCTGCGTTCGGCCCGTCCCGCCCGTGCCCGCCCGTCCGCCCCGAACCGCGCACGCAAGGGTTATCTAACGCGGCCCGGCTCGTCGACCTCGGATGGCTGCCGAACGGTCCGCTAATTCGCCTCTCCCCGTACGACCCGCGCTGACGATGTCCCCTGCGCGCTGGGCGACGTTCTGGGGCTTCGCGAGCCTGGTCGTTCTCGCGGTCGTGTTCTACGTCTGGTGGGGAGTTTCCTTCGGCGTCTGGATCGACAACGGGGTGTACGCCGTCGCGGTCACGCTGCTGCTCTTCGGTCTCGCGGGGATGTGGCTCGTTTTGCCCAATCCTCCGACGCCGGCCCCACCGACGCCCTGACGATGACCTAGAGCGGGCGGCCGGCGAGCGCCCACCGGGCGTCGCGGGTTTCTCCGCAGGCGATGCACGGTCCCGGGGATTCGACCTCGAACGGAAGTCCCTCTTCCGGCTCGCCGAGCAACGACCCATCCAGGGCGGCCTCGACGCGGTGGCCGCACTCCTCGCGTCCGCACCACGATACCAGACGGACCTTGGACGACTTCGGGAGCTCGTCGAGCGAGCGGGCGACTGCGAACGCCGCCCGGAACGCCTCCCGCGCCCGCTCCTGGAGAGCCCGGTCGAACGCTTCTAGGCGTGAGGTGACGTCCTGCGGGGCCGAATCGAACGCGACCGCGCTCTTCTGACCGAGACGGTCGACCGCCGTGGCGCGGCGGGAGGCGACCTCCCGCCGGCCGACCTCGAGCCGCAACGGGACGCCGCGGACCTCCCAGTGGTAGTACTTCGCCCCCGGGCGCTCCTCGCCGTCGTCCAGGAAGACCCGACGTCCCGCCTCGTGGAGGCGCTCGTAGAGCGCACGGGCCGCGGCGAGCGGTCCCTCGCCCCCGCCGCTCTCGGGTATCGGGACGATGACCGCTTCGTACGGCGCGATCGAGGGGGGGAAGACGACGCCCTTCGAGTCCCCGTGGACCGCGACGATGGCTCCGAGGAGCCGTTCCGAGAGGCCGAACGTCGTCTGATGGACGAGCTCCTGGCGGCCGTCCGCCGTCTCGTATCGGATGCCGTACGGTTCGGAGAAGTTCTGGCGATAGTGATGCACGCTCCCGATCTGGAGCGTCCGCGCTCCGCCGACGGGGATGTCGAAGGCCACGGAGTAGTGCGCGCCGGGGAACTTGTCCCAGTCGGGGCGTCGGAGCGCGAGGTAGGGAAGAGCGTACGCCGCCGCCATGCGGGCGAACGCCCCGAGGTTCGAGCGGACCCGTTCGGTCGCCTCCGGCTCCCCGGCTTGACAGGTGTGCTCCTCGAAGAAGTGGATCTCGCGGACCCGCAGGAACGGACGGGTCGTCTTCGTCTCGTAGCGGAAGACGTTCACGATCTGGTAGACGTTCAGGGGGAGGTCCCGGTGGGACCGGACCCACAGGGCGAAGACGGGATACATCGCGGTCTCGCTGGTCGGCCGGAGGACGAGCGGGACATCGAGTTCGGAGAGCCCACCCTTCGTCACCCAGAAGACCTCGGCGTCGAACCCTTTGATGTGCTCCTTTTCCTTCGCGAACTCGTTCGCGGCGATGAGCGCCGGGAACTCCACCGGCTTCGAGCCGGTCGCCTCGATCTCCTGTACGATGACCCGGTCGAGATTGCGCCGAGCGACGAACCCGTAGGGGGTCCAGATGTTCATCCCCTTCACCCCGTACCGCTTGTCGGTGAGGTCGGCGGCCTCCACGACCTCGAGGTACCAGTCGATGAAGGCCGTCGTCTTGTCGGGGAGCTCCGCCATCGGAGCGCCCGAAGGGAACGGCCCGACTATAAGTACTGACGACCGGGAATCCCGGCGCTCGGAACGAGACCGGCCCCGGTCCGGCGGTCGGGTTTCCTCGCCGCTCGTTCCGTTCGGTACAAGTTGTTAAGCCAACCGTCGTCCATACTTTGCGGGCCATGCGCCTGGTCGTTTGCATCGACCGCGACGACGACCTGGGCCGCAAAGCCGGGGTCGCCGGACCGGTCGTCGGCCGCCCCGATGTGCTCGAGGCAGCCGTCAAGCTCGGGACGGTCGACCCCGAGGATTCCGACACGAACGCGATCTTCGCGACCGTGAGCCTCCTGGACGAGCTCCGCGGGGCGGGGGAGGAGTGCGAGGTCTGCATCCTTACCGGCTCGCCCAAGGTCGGACCGATGTCCGACCGCCGGGTCGCCGACCAGTTCGACCGGGTCCTCGAACAGACCCGCGCTACGTCGGCGTACCTCGTGAGCGACGGAGCCGAGGACGAGTACCTGTTCCCGATCCTCGCCTCCCGCGTGCGGGTCGACGGCGTTCGTCGGGTCTACGTTCGTCAGGCCGCGGGCATCGAGACGACGTACTACACGCTCGTGCGGGCGCTCAAGGACCCGAAGCTGCGGGCGAAGACGGTCCTCCCGTTCGCGCTCGTCCTCCTGATCCTGGGCTTAGCTGCCGCCGGGGGCGTGCTCCTCTGGGGGATCATCGGGCTCGCGATCCTGCTCGGGGTCTACCTGATCCTTTGGACGTTCGACATCGACGAGCTGATCATCGACTCCGTTCGATCCGCCTCGTCCGACATCCGTCAAGGGTCGGTCGCCTTCGGGTTCGGCCTGTTCACGGTCGCGCTGCTCGGGCTCGGGTTCCTCGAGGGGTACAACGCCTACTACTCGGACCTCTCGCATCCGCTGCTCGATCGCAACGTCCTCTTCCTCGAGGCCGGCCTCATCTGGTGGGTCCTCGGAGCGCTGGTCTGGGAGAGCGGACGGGCCGTGCGGCGCATGTTCGCTCGGGGCCGGTTCCCGCGGTCGTTTCTCGTGGGGACCACCTCGATCGTCGGGATCGGGTTCGTCAGCTACGGAATCGTCTACCTCGTGCGCTACCTCGAGGGGATCACCGCGGCGAGCACGCTACCGCTCATCGCCGGATTGATCGTCGCGGGCTTCGGGCTCGTGATCGGTGCGGGCGTGCTGCAGCAGTACCTCCGGGCCGCGGCTCGGAGCGCGCCCCCGCCCGATACGATGAGCGCGGGCTGACCGTTCCCCGCGCGCCCGAAGCGGGAAGCGCTCGCCTATCCGAGCGCGACGTGGCGGGAGACCCGGGCAAGGTCCTCCCGCGGCACGGTGAGGCCGCAGCGTTCCCGCAGCGTCTTGCGCACCGCGTCGACCCCGGGAGTGACCCGTGCGGCGCGGGCGGCGAGGGTCGCGAGGTCCTCCCAGTAGTTCCAGGGAAAGACGACCCAGACCCAGGCGGTACGCGGTACCTCTTCGGCAAAATAGGTCGGGACGAACTTCGAGTGGTCGATGTGCAGGAACGCCGCGGTCTCGACCCGGCTCGGCCGCTGGGCGCGGACGTGTTCGACCGCCAGCGAGAGGCTCTCTCCGGTGTCGGTGATGTCGTCCACGACCAGGACGGTCTCGCCGGTCACCGAGCCGCTCAGGTCCTCGGTCAGTTCCGCCTTTCCGCTCGGCGTCGCGGTCACGCCCCAATGCTGCGCCCGCAGGGAGAGCAACCGGTGGACCTCGAGCCGGTCGCAGAGGAGTCGCCCGGGCACCCACCCGCCCCGGGCGAGCGCGACGACCGTCTGGGGGATCGCCGACGCCTTTCGAACGAGGTCGGCGACGCGGTCCGCCCAGCCGTCCACGTCCTCCCACGTCGCCTTCCGGCAGCGAGGAAGCTCGTCGGCCATCGCTCGGGGAACCTTCCCCCGACCTCGGGCCTAGGGGTAGATCCCGCGGATCCGGATCGCGTCCACGACGCGTTGGATCGCGAGGACGTACGCCGCGGTCCGGTTGTGGACCTTTCGTTCCGTCGCCACCTTGTGAACGTCCGCGTACGAACGGACCATCACCTGCTCGAGGCGCTCGTTGACCTCCGCGAGAGGCCAGAAGTACCCCTGGATGTCCTGGGCCCACTCGAAGTAGCTCACCGTCACACCCCCGGCGTTCGCTAGAATGTCCGGCAGCACGGTGATCTTCTTCTCGAAGAGGACCTTATCCGCCTCGGGCACGGTGGGACCGTTCGCCGCCTCCCCGATGAGGCGGGCCTGGATCTTGTCCGCGTTCTTGGAGGTGATCTGGTTCTCGAGCGCGGCCGGGATCAGGATGTCGGCCTTCATTTCGAGGACCTCTTCGTTCGAGATATCCTTGGCGCCGGGGAATCCCACGACCGATCCGGTCTTCGTCTTGTGCTCCTCCACCTCGTGCGGGTTCAGTCCGTCCGCCTTGTAGATCCCGCCCCTCGAGTCAGAGACCGCAACGATCTTCGCGCCCTGTTCGTCGTGGAGAATGTTCGCCGTAACGCTCCCGGCGTTCCCGAATCCCTGGACGGCCACGGTGCCTCCCTTGACCCGGAGTCCGATGTCTTTCGCGGCCTCGCGGACGACGTAGGCGCACCCCCGCCCGGTCGCCTCGGCCCGACCTTCGCTGCCGCCCAGGCTGATCGGCTTACCCGTGACGACCCCCGGGACGGAGTATCCCTTTCCCATCGAGTACGTGTCCATGATCCACGCCATCGTCTGACTGTCGGTGTAGACATCCGGGGCGGGGATGTCGATCTCGGGTCCGAGCATGAACGAGATCTCGCTCGTATAGCGCCGGGTGAGCCGCTCGAGCTCTCCCTTCGACATGTGCTTCGGGTCGCAGATCACCCCTCCCTTCGCCCCGCCGTACGGGATGCCGACGACCGCACATTTCCACGTCATCCAGGCCGCGAGGGCCCGCACCTCGTCCAGCGTGACCTGTGGGTGGTATCGGATCCCTCCCTTGCAGGGTCCGCGGGCCATGTTGTACTGAACGCGGTAGCCGGTGAAGACCCGGTAGCTATTGTTGTCCATGCGCACCGGGAAATACACGCTGATCTCCCGCTTCGGGTGCTTGAGCTCCTCTCGGGTTGCCTCGTCAAGGCCGATGATATCCGCGACGATGTCGACCTGGCGCTTGGCTGTCTCAAACGGATTGATGACCGGTTCACTCTTCGGCATAACTCCCCCACCTCGGGGCAAAGGGGAGAACTCGGAAGCCGGTACTTGAGGGTAACGTGAAGACTGTGACGGTCAAGCACGCCGCACAGAAACGGCGCGGGCTCATCGGGACCTACCTGAGGTCCGTTCGAACGGCTGCCAGCCGGCCGGTGGCATCGGGATCGTTCGACCGTTGCTTTCGAGCCACGCCCCCCGCCCGGCTTCGATGCGGCCGATCCGAGTGAGCCGACCCCCGCGCGCGCGTACCGCGCGCTCGGCCCGAGGGAAATCCCTCGGCCGGAGCGCAAGGAGAAGCTCGTAGTCCCCCCCGAAGAAAGCGAGGGCGCGCCGGTCGGCGGGGGTTCGAGCGAGCGCGGCGAGCCCGGGGGCGAGGGGAAGTCGTCTCTCTTCGACCACCACGTGGACCCCGCTCGCCTGAGCGAGGAGTCGGCAGGCGTCGGCGACCCCGTCCGAAGTGTCCAGCATCGCGGTGGCCCAGCGGGCGAGCGCCCTCCCCTCCACGAGGCGAGGACGGACGTCCAGG
Source organism: Thermoplasmata archaeon (assembly GCA_030040775.1). Taxonomy (GTDB): domain Archaea; phylum Thermoplasmatota; class Thermoplasmata; order Lutacidiplasmatales; family UBA184; genus Lutacidiplasma. Next base: position 27,395 of record JASHTB010000025.1, read on the forward strand.
AGCTCGCAGAGGACGTGGCGAGCCGGTCGGCCCTTTGCGCGGAGGTGCGCGGCCGCGAGCCCGCCTCGCCCGACCACGCCGGTGGTGGCGAGGAGGTCACCGGCCCGGGCTCCCGAGCGGGGGGCGAGCCGGTTCGGTCGCCCCCAACCTAAGGCGAGGCCGACCACCGCGCGCACCGGCCCCGGTTTCGTGTCGCCTCCGACGAGATGGGCTCGGTACCGAGCGGCGAGTCTCTCCCCTCCTCTCGAGACCGCCTCGGCCCACGCCCGAGGGGTTCCGGGGGGGATCACGAGCGCGAACAGGAGTGCCGCGGGGGTCGCCCCCTTCGCGGCCAGGTCGGAGAGGTTGACGGCCGCCGCCGCGGCGCCGACCCGCGCGGGGGGCGAACGCCGGAGGAAGTGGGTGCCCTCGACGAGCGCGTCGGTCGTCAGGACCGCAACGCGACCGGGTGGAGGTCGGAGCGCGGCTGCGTCGTCCCCGAGCGGGAGGAGCCCTCCGTGTCCCGAAGGAAAGGTTCGGGCGAGCCAGGCGTGGAACTCCCGCTCGTCGATCTCCGTTCTTCGCGACCGGTTGCCGACCATCGAGCTCGGGTCACTTGTACGGGACGAACTCCTTGCCGAGGAGCTCCCGTCCCAGGATGATCCGCATGATGTTGAGGCCCCCCTCGGCCCCGACCAGGTACGACATGATCCCTCGGAATCCGCGCTCGAGGCCCGCCTCCTCGGTGTAGCCGGCCGCCCCGAACCACATCATCGCTCGCTTGACGCACTCGAAGGCGACCTGTGGCGCCGCGAGCTTGACGGAGGCGACCGTCCGGTCGACCTCGGACCGGTGGGACGTATCCCCCCGCAGGGTGTACGAGTCCAGGAGCCAGGCCGCCCGGCGGCACTGCCACTTCACCGCCTCGACCTGGGTCCAGAGGTCGACCAGCTCGAACTGGATCCCTTCGAACTTCCCGAGCGGCTGGCCGAAGGCCTTCCGCTCGCGGATGTACGCCATTCCGGTCTCGAGCGCTCGTTCGGCGGCGCCGACACACGCGGCGGCGACGAACGTCCGTGCCACCGAGAACCCCTCCATCGCATACTCGAAACCCCGGCCCTCCGTGCCGAGGAGGTACTTCGCGGGGACCCGGGCGTCCTGGTAGGAGAGGCCGCCGGTCGAGATCCCCATGCGACCCATGTTGTGGAACCGCTGGGTCGAGATCCCTTCGGTGCGGGTCGGGACGTAGAGGAAGTTGAACCCTCCGGACGGCGCCCTGGTGAGCGTGAGGTGACCTCCCCCCATCCGCTTCGCCTCCTCGACGCCCGAGATGAACGACTTCTCGCCGTGGAGCACGAACAGGCTCCCGTCCCGACGCGAGGTCGTCCTCATGCCGGCGAGATCGCTCCCTCCGGTGGGCTCGGTCGTGGCGATGCCGAGGAACGCCTTCCCCTGGCATACCGGCGGCAGCACCTCGCGTTTCACCGCTTCCTGCCCGTGACGGGCCAGGATGTGTCCCCAGCCGGCCTCGAGCAGGAAGAACACCGCCGTCGCCATCGACGAGTCCCCCCGGCCGATCTCCTCGGCCGCGAGCTCGGTCAGGACCGCCGAGGCGCCCATCCCTCCGAGCTCCTCGGGGACCATCATCGAGAGGAGACCGAGGTCGGCCATCGCTTGGATGATGTCGGGAGGGATCAGGGCCTCGGAGTCGATCTTCGCCTCGTTCGGGCGCAGGGTCCGATCCCCGAACTTGCGTACCGCTTCCTGGAACGCCGCTTCCTCGTCGGAGAGACGGAAATCCATGGAGACCGACTCCGGACGTGCCCCAAGGATTTAGGCTCGGCGAGTACGGGACCGAAACCCTCGAGGAACTCCTTAAAGCCCCCTCTGATGACCGGCTCTGAGGCCACCATGGCGATACGGGTCGGCATCAATGGATTCGGGCGCATTGGTCGGAACATCTTCCGCGCGGCGTTGGGCGACCCGGAAATCGAAGTGGTCGCGGTCAACGACATCACCGACGCAAGAACGCTCGCTCACTTGCTGAAGTATGACTCGATTCTCGGCAACCTTCCGAACAAGATCGCGCACACGGACGATACGATTTCGGTTGATGGCAAGAGCATCAAGGTCTTCAAAGTCAAGGATCCGGCGGAGCTGGACTGGTCGTCGGTCGGGGCGTCCATCGTGGTGGAGTCCACCGGGCTGTTCACAAAGGGCTCCGAGGCGCGCAGGCACCTTCGGGGCTCCGTGAAGAAGGTCCTGATCTCGGCGCCCGCCACGGACCCCGACACGACCCTTGTTCTCGGCGTGAACGACAACACGTACGACCCGGTCAAGCATCACGTCGTTTCGAACGCGTCCTGCACGACGAATTGCCTCGCGCCGGTGGCCAAAGTGATTCTGGACAGCTTCGGGATCACCGCCGGGATGATGACCACGGCCCACTCCTACACGAACGATCAGAGGTTGCTCGACCTGCCGCACAAGGATCTGCGCCGCGCGCGCGCCGCAGCGCTGTCCATGATCCCCACCACCACCGGCGCCGCCAAGGCACTGCACCTGGTCATGCCGGAACTGAAAGGCAAGCTCGACGGGTACTCCCTGCGAGTGCCCACACCGAACGTCAGCCTAGTGGATCTGACGGTCATCACGGGCCGGCCGGTCACTGTAGAAGAGGTCAATGCGGCGTTCAAGCGGGCGGCCGAGGGCCCCATGGAGGGGATTCTGGGCTACACCGAGGAGGAGCTCGTTTCCGTGGACTTTCGGGGCGACTCGCGGTCCGCCATCGTCGACGCCTGTTCCACGCGGGTCGTGGGCTCGAACTGCCTCAAGGTCCTAGCGTGGTACGACAACGAGTGGGGCTACTCGTGTCGCTGTCGCGACCTGATCAAGCTCTTCGCCGCGCGGCTGTAGGTGAGGTTCTTCGGTCCCGAGCCCCACTCGACCAGGTGAGGTCGCGGCCGTCCAGGCGATCCGTCAGGAGTCGATCGTCGTGCCTGACAACATCGACGCGATACGCTCGATGTTCGACCTCGCGCAGGATGCAGCCGAGTCGGTCGCAAAGATCGACCGTTTTCTCGGACTTCGATCCTCGTTGTCCCCGATTCGAGCGTGACCTCGCTCGGTCGGAGCGGAGGACGCCCTCGTCCTCCCCCCGGTACGCGCGCGAAGGTTCTTTAGGGGGGGTCCGACCAATTTATTCCTCTCCGATGCCACGCCTGAAGTCGAACCGCATCGTTCTCGCCGTCGTTCTGACCGTCGGCCTGGTCATCTTCTCGGCCGCGGTGGTGAGCCTGGACCCGTTCGGCGCTGCGCCGTCGCGGTCCCCTTTCGCCCCGGTTGGGGGCCTCGCACCGGACGCGATCTCACTGGGGAACGCCACCTCCATCAGCTGCCTGGGGGTGACGACCTGCACGACACCCGGCCTCGCGGGCGTACAATCCGGCGACACCTTGGTCGTCATCGTGACGGAGCACACCACGACGGCTGGGAATCCTTCGTCGGTCGACGAAGTGACCTCGGGAGGGAACGTCGCGCTCCCCCTTCTCGGTAGCTCGGGCTGCACGGTGCTCGGCCACGGGGTCGTGGCCGTCTACGGCCTCGCCAACGTGACGGCCCAGGCCTCGGTCAACTTCACGGTCACCTACGCCGGCGCCGAGTACTACACCATCCACGCGCTCGATGTGGAGGGGGCCGCCGCGTCGCCGTTCGAGACGGCAGGAGCGCCGGTCTGCTCGACGGCGGCGGGCACGGTCGCCTCGGCCTCGGTGACGACGACCGTGGATAACGACCTCGTGATCCTCGGGGTTGAAGTCCGTGGGGACGAGGCCATCGCGGGCAGCGGAGGAGACTCCGTCGTCACGCTACAGGAGATTGCGGGAGCGAGTTCGGATTCTGGCTCGATGCTCGAAGAGTCCGACCCGACGACCGGCTCCATCACGCTCAATGCAACGTTCGCGAGCGCCGAATGGGCCGCGCTCGCGGTCGCGCTCAGGCCATCCCCGGTGCTCGTGGCCGGGGTCGTCAGCCCTGCCGCCGTGGCGATCGACGCCTCGCAGAAGGTCGACCTCACGTCGACGGCCGCGACCGGGGGGTCCGGCTCCTACACGTACCAGTGGTACAACGGTTCCTCGACCTGCAGGTCCGGCACGCTCATCCCCGGGGCCACCGGCCTTGCCTACACGACCCCGGCACTCCCGGTGGGAACCGGCTACTACTGCGTGTGGGCAACCGATACGTCGTCCCACGATGAGGCGTACTCGAACGTGGCGATCGTGACCGTCAATCCTGCCCTCGCGGTCGTGATCCACCCGAGCGACCCGTCCGTGGACAGCGGGCAGACGATCACCCTGACCGCGGAGCCCTCTGGGGGCACTGGGGCCGACAGCTATGCCTGGTATGCCGGAGCGACCTGCTCGGGAGGGGCCCTCGCGACGACCCAGGCGTACACTACCTCAGTCCTCACGGCCGGCGCAACCTACTGCGTGGCGGTGACGGACAGCGCCTATGAACCCGTGACGGCCACCGCGACGGATTCGGTGAGCGTGAGCGCCTCTCCCCTCGGGGTTACGATCACGCCTCCTTCGCCTTCTCTCCGGAGCGGGTTGACCATCACCCTCACGGCGAAGCCCTCCGGAGGTACGGGGGCCGACAGCTATGCCTGGTATGCCGGAGCGACGTGCTCGGGAACCGTCCTCGCGACCACACAAGCGTACACCACTGCGGCCCTCGCCGCTAACTCAACCTATTGCGTGGCCGTGACCGACAGCGCCTACGAACCCGCGACCGCCACGGCGAACACGACCGTGACGGTAGTCTCCTCGACACCGTCGTCGCACAGCGCGAGCCCGTCCGGGCTCACGAGCACCGAAGAGTACGAGATCGGGGCCGGCCTCGCGGCCGTGATCCTAGCCCTTCTCCTCCTCCTGCTCCTGGCCCGACGGCGAAAGAAGGAGCCACAGCAGCCTACCGCCTCGGGAACGGCGGCTTCCGCCTCGTCCCTCTCCAAGGAGAGCCCCTCCGAGCCGTCGACCGAAACCGGTCCCTCCGGGTCTCCACCCCCGCCGTCA
>JASHTB010000026.1 GCA_030040775.1 Thermoplasmata archaeon
CTGACGATCATCAGGCTCCCCGCTGCCGTCGGGCCGACGTCATGGACCCTGGCTCACCACCAGCCGGGACGGCTCGGCCTCTCGCGACGGACGGCCCTGAGCACTCGCCGGGGACGACACCGGACGCGGACCGACTTCGACGGAAGGTGAGCCGGGGGAAGCATCCGCCGTTTCGGTTCGGCCGACCGTCCAGCGGAGGGGGGCAAAGGCCTGCTGGGGGAAGAGCGCCACCGCGAGTGCGAACCCACCTACCAGAAGGTACTGGACTCCCCAGCGGAACGCTAGGTCAAGGCCGGGCGAAAAAACGGGAGATACCGCCCCGACGCTGGACGAGTAACCGAGGAGCGCGAGCAGCTCGTTACCGAGACCCTCGATCCCCCACCCGGCGAGGGGCGGAGGGGCCCCCACCGTCAGGGTCAGGCCCCCGACGAGCAAGCTCGCCCGAAGGACTCGGCGCATCCGTCGGCCGCCGCGCTGCAGGATCAGGTCGGACGTCCCTCTCGGGAAAAGGGCAGAGAGAATGGCGAGAAACGCCAGCAGTTCGTACTGGACCACCCATCGGAACCAGAGAGCCGCCGGAGCCGAGAAGGGGGAGGTGACCGTCCACTCGACCAGCATGGAAAGCGCCCAAGTGACGCCGCCGACGAGAAGACCGATTCGCAGGAGCGTTCCCGCCCAGAGCCGGGGCGATCGCTTCGGAGCACCGTAGGCTGGGTTCGCCGCAGCAGTTGGGAGGCCGAACAAGCCTCCGTAGACGCGCAGGACGAGCTCTTGCCCGAGGAGAGCGACCCAGACGATGACCATCTGGAACACGCCCAGGAACCAGTTGTTGAGGAGGAGGTTGTTCGCGGACGTACCGCTCACCTGAGCGACCAAGCCGACGCCGGCGGTGGCCGCGGCCGTCGTGGAGCAGCAGGCTCCGAGGGTGACGAGCGTGATCATCACGGGCGTCAATCCCGCCGCCGTGCCGAGCGAGGTCGCGCGACCCGAGGCTCGGCGGCGGCGGAGGAGGGAGACCACGAGGAGGACGGCCACGGCCATCCCGGTTCCGACCCCGGCGGACACGACGACCATCGCGATCGTGGCGAAGAACGGCAGTACGAGAACGCCCCACGGCGCGATCACGAGAAGCCCGGGGTAGGTCCACGGGCTCTGACCCAGGGCATTCCCCCACAGGACCTCGACCGTGTACCCTCCTCCTTGGTTGAAGAGGACCAACATTCCGCCGAGCGCCATGGCGCCGAGCGCGTAGATGACCGCGAACGTGACGGTCATCATCACCGCGTGCGAGGTACGAATGTACCTGCGGATCTCGCGCAGCGAGAGAAGCGAAAGAGGTGAGCCTCGCTCGGCTACCTCCGACACGGTGTCGGAGGAGGTGTTCCGGAATTTATAGCCCGGTGGTCTGTATCTTAGGACCTCTTTTCCCGAACCTGGGAGCGGTAAGGCGGGTCGAGCCAAGGGAGAGCTGACCGCCCGCTCTCCGCCGCGCGCCCATCGCTTTCGAACGCGTCGGCCGGGGGATCCCCAAGCCCCCGGCCGGAGGAAACGGTTGCGGAAGACGGGTCCAGCTTCGCCCTACCGGTACATCGCCTCCGGAGCAGACCGGTCGTCGGGCCGGTTCCAGGGTCCCTCTTGTCGGTCCATCCACGCCCCGCGGGGGACCTCGGGGACCTCTCTGGTCGGGAGCGGTAGCCCGAGGACCTTTCGCGCCTGCCGAAGCGCCTCCCGCGGGGTCCGCGGGGCACTCTCGGTGGGCTCAGTCAGGACGGGGGCGTTCGTGGCCGCCGGCATTGCCTCACCCTTCGTTCGCTCGGAGGACGGAGCCTGCGCTTCCCGTCGCCGCCGCATCGCCAGAGCGACGCCCAGCCCGGAGACGACCGCGCCGACCCCGGCGAAGAGGATCGCCACCGCGAGGCCCCCACCGGGGAAGGTGTCGTACCACGCCGGTGCGATGTCCCCCTTCTTCGAGTTCAACTCGTTCTGCAGGGTCTGCACCTGGCTCTGCAACGAGGCGATCTCGTTCTGGTCGGTGGTGATGGTCGCCTGGGCCGTCGCGAGCTGGGCCTGGAGCGACGCGATGGTCCCGGGATCATCCGAGAGCGACGCGATCTGGGCCTGCAACGACGCCTCGGTCGCCTCTGCCGACGCAAGCTGCGCCTGGAGCGTGGAGAGGTCGCCCTGCAGCGTCTGGACCTCGCTCGCGTTCGCGGCGTTGTCCGCGGTGAGCGCGGCCACCTGCGCGTTCAGCGCGGCTATCGTCGACGTGTCCTGGTTCAGCTGCGCCTGCAGCTCGGCGATGAGGGCGCTCGTGCTTGCGGCCTGGTTGTCCGAGTAGAACGTCGCCTCCTGCACGGACTCCGCCGCTCCCGGAGCCGTCTCGGTGAACGTCACCGAGTAGCTCCCGTCGAGGAGCAGGGTCGTGTCGAGCGGGAAGGTGCCGCTCGTCGCGTCGCCGGGGCTCAGCGGGTAGGTCGCGAGGACCTCCGAACCGCCACCCCAGACCAGGGCGAGCGTTCCGACCGCTCCGGGGTAAGCGCTTCCGCTCCACGAGACCGCATCGGTTCCCGACACCGTTCCCGTGGCGGCGAGCGACACGCCCGCGTTGAGGAAGACCAGCGGGTCCTGCCAGACGATCGGGTTCTGCACGGAGAGCTCGGTGAAGTTGTAGTAGAACCCGTCGAAGTACTCGCTGATCCCGAACGACAGGTCGTTCACGCCTCCCGCCATCTCGCTGACGACGACCGGGCCGGTGATCCCGGCCGTACTGAGGTCGACCGGCAGCGTGCCGAAGTCGACACCGCTCTCCCAGACGTCCGCCCCGAAGTTCGTGTCGTAGAACGGACTGCATCCGGGCAGCAAGACCGTGTTCGCCGGCTGGGGTGCGCCCGCGGGGAGCGGGCAGGTGTAGTTCACATACTGGCCCGGCGAGCTCCCGACCGAGACGTTCACGTAGCTCGCATACTTCATGTCGGCGAACGACAGGTTGCCCGTGACCTTCTGGTCCGGATCCGGCCCCGACGAGTAGGTCAGGTCACCCGTATAGAACGACCCGGCCTGCGGCTCGACGAAGACGGTGACGGTATTCGAGGTCAGCCCGTCGTACGTCGCGGTCAGGGTGTAGACATCCGTGTAGAGCGGCCCGTTGTGCTCGGCGATCAGTGCGTCCGTCCAGAACGTCGCTTCGCCGCGGGCATCCGAAATCGTCTGACCAATGGTCGTGCCGGGCGCGTAGTCCGCCGGCGGCAGCGTCGGGTCGAGGTCGGGGCCGAACTGGACGACCTCGGCGACCTGCGTGACGACCGCGCCAGAGACCGGCAACCCGTTCAGCCAAACGTCCGATTGGCCGAACAGGTTGTAGTACCCCGTCATCGTCGTCGTGAACATCGTCGTCTCGGCATCGCCCGTGTCGCAGCTCCCGTACGGGTCCACGACGCACAGCGACAGCGTCCCCGAGGGCGTCGGCGCCTGCACGGCGTAGTCGACGAAGGCCCACTCGGGACTCGCTCCCACCAGCGACGACACTAGGAAGTAGGCGTAGGTCGTCGCCGCGTCCCCGCCCGGCGGAGTTCCCGTCGTCGGGATGTAGGTGAACTGCCCGTTCGAGCCGGTCTGGACCGTCGTGAGGACTCCGCCCCCGTACGCGCCGCCGTTCGACTGTCCCGAGTACTCCGCGACGTTGTAGATCCCGGGTTGACCGTCCTGGTCCAGTACCTCGAACGTGTACGACGTCCCGGCCGTCAGCGTCGGGTCCGTGAACGGCGCGAGGCCCGATTCTGTAACCAGGAACAGACTGAACGCGGGGTTGGCCAGGGCGTGGCCCGCGGCTCCCGTCTGTCCGATGAGCTCGCTGTCGAGGAGCCCGACGTTCGTGATGCCGAGGCCCTGCAGGTAGTTCCACCCGCTCCCGGCTGGGTTCGCGAGGCTCGGGAACCAGAGGGGCTGGACCGGAGCGCTCGGAACCTCGATCGAGAGGTTGTAGTAGTACCAGGTGAACGAGTCCACCGGCGCCGCGTCGAGCCCGTTCGTGACAGCCTGTTCGGGCGTGTACGGGTTCATCGCGACGGCCCCCGCCTCGAACGCGTTGTGGGCCCCGAAGAGCAGCGGGTTGATGTCGCCCATCATGGGGTTGCCGAACGCCACGTTCGCCTGTTCCTCGAGGAGCGCCCACTCGCCCGCTTCGATCGGACAGGCGAACGATGTGCCTCCCCAGAACAGGCTCCACGTTCCGAAGACATAGACGGTCATGTTGAACGCCGCGCTACCGGCAATCACCGGATCTATCTTGGCACCGGTCGAGTAGGTGTCGAGCGCGTTCTGCCACCACGGCTGGCTGTCGACGAACGACTGGCCGAAGCCGCCCCCGACGACGCCCTTATAGGTGCCCCCGAGGCCTTCGCTGTACGACCAGTACGCCGCTCCGCCGATGCTGCTCGCCGGGGCGAAGTAGGCGATTCCTACCGCACCGTAGCAGTAGCCCTCCTCCTCATACCCATCGCAGTAGGTGAACTTGGTCGACGTGATCGGGAACTCCGAACCGTCGCCGAAGGCCGTGATCTGCGCGCCGCCGACCGAGGTCGCACCTGGCGAGTCGGCCGGGGAGAAGTCGTTGACGGTGATGTAGGTGCCGCCGCTGTCGCCCGAGGAGAAGAAGTTCGTAACGCCGACCGCGTTGAGCAGTTCGAGCAGTTGGTCCTCGGCCGAAATGTACATCGGGCTGCCCTCGAAGTACTCGTCCTCCTCCCCCTCCCCGTAGCTGTTCGAGGTGATGGTGACCGAGCACGCGCCTCCCGTGAGACCGCCCTCGACGACGTACATTCCGGCGGCGTTCAAAGTCCCGCTGGACGCGCAGGTGCCGCCCGTCGAGCCGAGCGCGAGGTACTGGGCGATGTCCGCGTACGCCCGGTCAAAGTCGGCGAAGTATCCGGGGTACGGGATCCCGATGACATCGATGTGCGCACCCGGTGCCATGGTCGAGGCGTACTCGATATCGACCTCGGTCTCCAGCGTCCATCCGGCGTACTCGCCTTCCAGCACGCAGTTGTCGATGTTGGTGTTCGGGATTCCTGTGAGGGCGTACCCACCGCTCGTGTTCACCGCGATCTGGGTGACCCGGTCCGGTAGGGTGTTCGGGTTCTTGTAGACCATCTCGGAGAACTGCGAAAGGTCGCTCGGGATCGCGCAACCGACCTCGACCACCGCGATCGTGACCCCCTGGCCCGTGTCGGGCTCGGAATCGATCGTGGTCGCGCCGCTCCAGAGGTTGTCCGCGCCCGAGAGGTCGGGCATGGTGGAGGGGAACAGGAACTGGTACTGTCCGCAGATGTTGTAATCCTGGCAGGTGAGGCCCTCCTGTGAGAAGTTGGTCCAGAGGAAGTAGCTGCTTGTGAGGCCCTGGTGCGAGTCGAGTGAGGTATTGCACGTCCCTGTCACGCCGAACATGCACGGGATCTTCGACCAAGCGGCGGAAGTGTTGCTGAGCCCGCTGTCCGATGGGACCATGCCCGGGTAGAGCCCCGCCGGCATCGAGAGGCTCGGCGACGCGGCCATGCCGTCCAGACCGGCGATGCCGTTGACGGCGGCCGCGACGCTCGCGGGAAGCTCCGCCGGGGCGGTGTTCGAGTAGAAGAGGGGTCCTTTGACCGTGCCCGCCACTCCGCTCGCGTTGCCGAACGCGGCGTTGTAGACGCCTTGGGACTGATACTCCGTGGCGAACGACGAGAGGCTCGTGTGGAATGCGGCGGCGATCTGAGCCACCGTTCCGCTCACGACCAAGGAGAGCGACGTGGCACTGGTCTGTACCGAAAGCCCGTAACTCTGGAAGTAGGCGACCGTCGACCCATAGGCCGCGCTTCCGTAAGCGCTCCCGAGGTCGCTCGCCGAAAGATAGTGGCGATACAACGGACTGGCGACGTCGGATAGCTCGTTGACCAAGGTGGTCAAGCTCTGGCTAGGCGTCAGTGTGACCGTGACCGAGTCGGGCGCATTCGGGTTGTACGCCTGAGGCTCCGGCACCACCGAGACCGACCCGAGGGAGGTCACGCCCGAGGTACTGAGGGGACTCGAGCTTCCTTGTACCTGAGTTAGCGCTCCCGTGGCAGCCGAACTCGTCGCCGCCGGTGCACCGGTGCCCCCGGACTCGGCGGCGGCCGAAATCGTCCCCACCGCGTTCGCGAGCGAAAATCCGGTCACCGCGACGGCGCAGACCGCGAGCACGAGCAACGCCAGGGAAAGGCCCTTTCGACTCTGACGACTTCTTTCGTTCATCTCCTGCTTGCCTCTTTAGATAGCCGCCCGGGTAAACCCGGAGCGAACTTCCTGCCGGAATCAGGATTCCGCGTTATCAACCGACCGAACTCTCGGTGGAACCGATTAGCATACTCAGCGCGGAAACCGGGACCATGCCGCGAGCGGCCTAGCCGTGGTCCTCGCGCGTCCACGCGAACGGCCGCGAACCCCCGCCGTCCTCCCGCGCCCATTGCTCGACCGCGGTGCGCAGGTGGGGGAGGCTTGCGGGAGAAGCGTCGGTCAATTCTTTCAGGGAGACATCCCCGATCCATCGGATCACGGTGCGCGGCAACGAGGCCCCGCCGGAGTCGAAGCGAGCGGAGAACTCGGGGTGACGGTGGAGGAACCGGTCGAGAGACCTTGGGATTTCCGAGCTGTCCGCCGCAGTCCACAGGTGGACCTGTTCCCCTCCGCGGCGGCGTTCGTACACGGAGCGGAGAAACGAGAGAAACTCCTGGTCGAGGAGACGCCGGGAGGAGCCCCTAAGACCCGGAGCGTCGAGGAGGTTCAACGAGACGGCAAGGTCCTCGAGCCACGGCCGGTGGCCCGCGGAAGGGCCCCCGTTGCCCCCGGAAGCGGGAGAGACCGGCGGCCGCCGTTCCCCCGTCTGCGGGTCGAAGAACGAGATGGCGACCGCCCGACACGGGGGGTTGACGAAAACCCCAAGCATATCCATCGACGCGCCCCGGACCTTCGGCCGGCGACCCAGTCGAGCGACCCGGGACCGAGGCGGCCTGATACGATACGCCTTCCAGATCCGGCGAATCGTCGTGTGGCTCACGCCGACCGCCCGGGCGAGCGACCGCGTGGACCAGTGGGATTGCCCCGGCGGGCACTCGTACCGTGTCTTGTTCAGGATCGTTTCGACGAGTTCCTTCGGCAGGGGGGGAGGGGACCCGAGACGGGGCGTCTCGTGCGCGATCCCTTCCAGGCCGAGGAGAAGGAACCGCGACCGCCAACGCGCCACGGTGAACGGGTTGATGCGAAGGCGCCGGGCGATGTCGCGGTTGGAACGGCCCTGCGAGGCGAGGAGTACGATCTTGGCACGGAAGACGAGACGAAACGGGGTAGAGCCGCCCCTACCCCACCGTTCCAAGATCCGCAACTGCGCGGCGGTGGGATTTACCCGGGATGCCCGGGGCACGAGCCACGTATCCGTTTCTCGGTTATACGACCTTCGAATTGATTCGACTCTGGAAGCGTTTCTCGCAGTCGGCATGGCGATCTCGCCGACGGGACGGAGGCCCCACGTCGGTTCCAGGCTAAGAGCAGGGGGAAGGAGGTTTGAGCGGGTCTCCCGGGACACCCTTTGCAGCGGCACCGAACGGTCGCTTAGTCGGACGTCGTACCGACTGTCGCCCTGTTCGGCCCTTCTATGACACCTCGCTTCCTCCCGTCTGCTCATCCGGGCAAGGGTAACCGATTGTTGCGCCCGCTCGGTCGCTCTCCAAACGTATTTCCCCCGGCGTCCGTAACCGGCCGCGATGGTCGTTCGTCACGGGCCAGCGGAGCGCGTGACACTTGACCCGGCTGCGGAGTGATCGCCGCCGCCCATGCCTTCCCGCTCGCCGGCGCCCGTGCTCCCTCATCCCTCGGCCGGCCTCCGCATCGTGGGTCCGCCGTGCCCCCGGGCCGAGCAGGTCCTGACCCGGGAAGCGCTCCGATTTCTCGAGGAGCTTGACCGCGGGTTCGGGCCCACTCGGCGTCGGCTCCTCGCTCGGCGGGGGGCGTTCCGAGCCGCGCTGCGAGCCGGCCGGACCCCGGGGTTTCCGCCAGAGACTCGGTCGGTCCGGCGCTCGGACTGGAAGATTCCCTCGCCGCCGGCGGACCTCAGGGACCGACGGGTCGAGATCACCGGACCGGTGGACCGGAAGATGATCATCAATGCGCTCAACTCGGGCGCGAAGGTGTACATGGCCGACTTCGAGGACGCCCACTCTCCGACGTGGGTCGGGACGATCGCAGGGCAGGTGAATCTCTGGGACGCCGTTCGGCGCCGCATCGAGTACCGAAGCCCCGACGGACGGGACTACCGACTGAACGACCGGACCGCCACGCTGATGGTCCGACCGAGGGGTTGGCATCTACTAGAGCGGCACGTTCGTCGCCGGGAACGTCCGATCTCGGCGAGCCTCTTCGACTACGGTCTCTTTCTGTTCCACAACGCGGTCGAGCTTCGTCGACGCGGAACCGGACCGTACTTCTACCTTCCCAAGCTGGAGCACTACCTCGAAGCCCGACTCTGGAACGACGTCTTTTCGTTCTCGGAAGGGCGCCTCGGATTGCCGCCGGGCACGATCCGCGCGACCGTGCTCATCGAGACGCTCCCGGCGGCCTTCCAAATGGACGAGATCCTCTGGGAGCTACGAGACCACTCGGTGGGGCTCAACTGCGGGCGCTGGGACTACCTGTTCAGCTTCGTCAAGCAGTTCCGAGACGACGGAAAGCGCCTTTTCCCGGACCGGGCCCTCCTGACGATGTCGACCCCTTTCCTGACCGCCTACTCCCATCGGCTCATCGCGACGTGTCACCGCCGCGGGGCTCACGCCATGGGTGGTATGGCGGCCCAGATCCCGATCCGCGAGGACCCGACCGCCAACGCGGAGGCGATCGCCCGGGTCGTGGCAGACAAGGAGCGGGAGGTTCGGGCGGGCCACGACGGGACCTGGGTCGCTCACCCCGGCCTCGTCCCGGTGGCGGAGAAGGTCTTCGACCTCGAAATGCCGCGGCCGAATCAGATCGACCGGCCGGTTCGGGAGGAGGCCGTCCGCCCGCACGAGCTGCTCGCGATCCCCTCCGGACCGATCACCAGGGAGGGGGTCCGTCGGAACACTCGAGTGGCGCTCCGCTACCTCGAGTCTTGGCTGAGGGGAATCGGCTGCGTGCCGATCGACCACCTGATGGAGGATGCCGCGACGGTCGAGATCGCCCGCTCCCAGCTCTGGCAGTGGATCCACCACCGGGCCCCGCTCGAGGGAGGAGGGGTCGTCGACCCTCGCCTGTTCCGGTCGTTCCTCTCCTCCGAGTCGGAGGAGCTCCGCTCGGAGGTCGCGGAGGTCCCCGGCGGGGGCGCCGTGGACAGGGCCGGCGCCCTCCTCAACCGTGCCGTTTCGTCTAGGTCGTTCGTGGAGTTTATCACGCTCCTCGCCTACCCAGAACTGGCGGACGCCCCCCCGGGAGTCACATCATGAGGCAGCCGGTCGGGCTGGACTGGAAGAAAAGCGACCGGTGGAAAGGGATCGTTCGGCCGTACCGGCCGGAGGACGTCGAGCGACTGAGGGGGTCGGTCGTCGTCGAAAACACGCTCGCCACCCTGGGCGCCGACCGTCTCTGGAGGCTTCTGCACTCCGAGCCGTACGTCCCCACGCTGGGAGCGATGACGGGGACCCAGGCGGTGCAGATGGTCGCCGCGGGTCTTCCGGCGGTCTACGCGAGCGGCTGGCAGGTGGCGGCGGACGCGAACGATGCGGTCCAGACGTATCCGGACCAGAGCCTCTACCCCGCCGACTCGATGCCGCACCTGGTCCGGCGGATCAACAACGCGTTCCGCCGCGAGGACGAGAAGCAGCACGCTCTCGGGAAGGACGACGTCTACTGGTACGCGCCGATCGTCGCCGACGGCGAGGCCGGGTTCGGAGGTACGCTCAACGTCTTCGAGCTCACGAAAGCCCTGATCGAGGCGGGGACCGCCGGGCTTCATCTCGAAGACCAGCTCGCTTCGGTGAAGAAGTGCGGCCACATGGGAGGCAAGGTCCTCGTACCGGCCCGAGAGTTCAACCAGAAACTGTGGGCGGCCCGCCTCGCGGCCGATGTCCTCGGAGTCCCCACGATCCTGATCGCCCGGACCGATGCGCTCTCGGCGAAGCTTCTGACGAGCGACATCGACCCCCGGGACGAGAACTTCCTGACCGACCAACGAACCCCCGAGGGATTCTTCGAGGTCACCGGCGGACTCGACATGGCGATCGCACGGGCGCTTGCCTACGCGCCGTACGCCGACCTGCTCTGGTTCGAGACCGCGGGACCCGACCTCGAGGAAGCCGCGCGCTTCGCCCGGGAGGTCCACGCCCAGTATCCCGGGAAGCTCCTCGCGTACAACTGCTCTCCTTCCTTCAACTGGCGGAAAAAGCTCCCGCCCGACGAGATCGCCGAGTTCCAAGCGACGATCGGCGAGATGGGCTACAAATTTCAGTTCGTCACGCTCGCCGGGTTCCACGCGCTCAATCTGTCGATGTTCCGGCTTGCGAAGGGTTACTCCCAGACGGGGATGGCGGCGTACACTGACCTCCAAGAAGAGGAGTTCCGGGCCGAGGAGGACGGGTACGCGGCCGTGAAGCACCAGTCGTTCGTCGGGACCGGCTACTTCGACGACGTCGCTCAGGTCCTTTCGGGAGGTCTCACCTCCACGCTCGCGATGGAGGGGTCGACCGAGACCGAGCAGTTCGAGCGGACGGGAGCTCGGCGTAAGGTCGAGCCCTCCCCCTCGAGCCGGTCCCGCTCGGCCTCTTCGAAGGCGACCTGACTCTTCTCGGCGGGCCCGAATCGTCCTCTCCTGACCGGAGAACCGGGTCTCCCCGAGCAGATATCCGGGTCAAGAGCCTGCCCCGGAGGAAACCCTCCGATGTCGGGTCGGACCCGGTCGACCGACGCGACGTGCTACTCTACGTCAACTCGGACCATGTCCTGCGACCCTGCCGCCGGATGCCCACGGCGCCGCAATCGAGGAGTTGCGAGAGGATGGATCGTACCCGTCCTGGCCGACGCTGCCGCAGGCCGGACACGAAGGATTCTTGGGTTCCACGGTTTTCGATTGCGGCCGGTTCGGCGGTAGGCCGGTGCGGGGCGGCGAACTCACGGACGACCAAAAAGGGTCTGTCGAGCTCGTCAGGAAGCTCGCCCGAGAGAAAGGCAAAACACGCCACGCAGTAGATGTCGGCCAAGAGACCGCTTTCCGGCGATTCATCCAGGAACCCCTGCATCAGCTGGGGCGATTCCCGGTCCTCGTCCGCCCGGACGGCCGCCGGCTGGAAGGCATCCGGGGTTCCCCCCGAAAAATCTGAACCGCTTCCTTACGGACTAGTCTACCTGCGCGCGA
>JASHTB010000027.1 GCA_030040775.1 Thermoplasmata archaeon
GCCGGTCGAGCTCACGTTGGTCGTGGTCGTGCCCTGGGTGAGGTGGACCGTCCAGGCGGCTCCTATCGGAAGGCCGGTCTCGCGGAACGTCAGGGTCGCCTCAGGCACGAACGAGACCGAGACCTTTTCGGGCGTACCGGCCTCGAGCGTGAACGAACCGCTCGCGGGCGTCGCCGCGTACCCGTCGCTCGCGACGCTGAAGTTGTACCCGCCCGCGGTGAGCGACCAGTTGATCGAACCGGCCGCGCTCGTGAGCGTCTCGTTTGTCCCCGCGGTGCCGGTACCGTTCACCGTAACGGACCACAAGTGCCCTCCGGCGAGTCCCAACTCGACGAGCGAGACGTTGGTGAGTTCCTCGAAAGAGACCTCCACGGAGATGCTCGCGCCGTTGACGGTGAAGTTTGCGGGCGCGACGACGGTGTACGCGGTGCACGGAGAAGCAGGACCGGACACCTCGACGCACGCCGGGTAGAAGACCGAGAACGGCACGGTTCCGTTCGGACTCTCAATCGTCAGGTCCGAGAGAGTCGTGTTCTCCTCCTCGAGCGAGGAGTTCACCCCCCAGAGCGTTCCCGAGGGAAGGCCGGTCTCCTCGAAGGTGACGTGGAAGAGCGAGAAAGGCACGAGCGGGACGAAGTCGCCGCCGTTCGTGATCGACCCGTTCGTCGGGGGAAGCACTCCGACCGACCGCGCGTCGTAGGGGAGGACGCCGAACGGATTGCTGGGCGTCCCGTAGTTGGACCAGTAGCTTCCGCCCTGGTAGGCCGTGCCGATGATGCTGCCGGTGAGCGCGACCCCCAGAACGGTCTGAGAGGCCGAGGCACTCTCCTTCGTGACGTTCCATCGGTCGAAGTAGTTCCCGGCCGTGCAGTTGATCTGGCAGGAGAGGGGGTCGAACGTCGGAGTGTACGCGGGGCTCGGCACGGAGAAGAAGTTGTTGTAGAGGAGGTCCCCAGACTCCGACTCCCAGATTCCGGTCTGGTTCGAGGGACCTTCGTAGAGGCTCGCCGGGTCCACCGCGGCGGTCCCCGCCGTCACGAACGAGTTCCCCCAGACCGTGTTGTCCGTCCCTCCGTAAAGGGCAAGGGCAGAGCCCTGGTCGTTGAACGTGTTCCCTGCGACGAGGTCGTCGGTCGAGTTCCAGAAGATCACCTCTCCGAGAGGGTAGAATTCGAGGAAGGACGCACTCTGGTTGAGCCATCCCGAGATCGATGCATCCTCGACCACGACGTGGCTCACGTTCCAGAACTCGTCCTGAAGATTGTTCGTCGACGGGAGTCCGTACTTCACGATCGTGGGGGTCATCCAGGCCGGGTAGCTGACCGAGTACGGCGCCGGAGAGACGACGACGTAATCGGTGGTCTGGATCAGCTCGAGACCCGGGAACACCGGGAAGCGGAAGTCGTTCCATTGCGTGAACTCGGGGTAGAGCGTGCCCACTTCGTTGTCGTAGAGCACGAACGGGTCGGCCGCGCTCCCGGCTCCTGACGAGGCGAACGACGCGAGCTCCGCGTTCCCCCAGGCGATCATCGGCGTGTAGATCCCGAGCGCGGAGTCGACCGCGAGGGCGCCGCCGATGTGGGTCGTTCCGTTTGGACCCCCGGGGCCGACCGTGTAGGTCGCCGGGGCGTGCTCGCTCAGAAGGTAGTCGAGGAAGTACGTCCCTGTGTTCGGCAGATAGAACGTGGTCGTCCCTGAGGGGCCTGTCGGCACCCACTGGGCGGAGCTCGCGTTGCGAGCCGTTCCGGGGTTGACGAGGACCAGGGAAGCGGCCGGTGTGACCGTCGAGACGACCGTGCGAACGCCCGGTGCGGTCGTGCTGTTCCACAGACCTTGGAGGAACGAAGGACCGAGACCCAGCTCGGCCGTGGTCGGGGCGCTCGCGAGATAGTACGACGCGACGCCGTCGGAGGTCTCGCCGGTGTCCGCGCCAGCGTTGACGGCCGAAGGGACCGGTTCGTAGCGAGCCAAGGTCGCGTCCCAGTAGTCGATCGTCGCGGTCGCCGCAAGCTGGTAGAACGTCGTGGTGTCCCCGTCGTCGTTCCCGAGGACCGAGAGCTCGATGTCGTTGATGAGGCCGATCGGGTCGTACTGTTCGCCGTTGACCTGGAAGTAGGCGACCGGGGCGGGCGAGGTCGGCGCGGTCGCGCTCGAGTTGAAGACCACGTAGTCGAACCACCCGCTCGTGCGGAACGTCGCGTTTGACAGCGTGTAGTTGAAGAAGACCGCCGGCCGGTCGAAGAGGGTGGTCGAGTTCAGGTAGAACGTCACCGTGAACGGATAGTGGATTGTGAACGTTGGACCTATCGCGTAGTAGTAGACCGGGGCGTCCAGCGTCCCGTGGGAGCTGTGCGTATAGAAGACGTTCGGTGAGATCAAGCCCGCGAGGTTCGAGAAGTTCCAGACGTTGTCGCCGAAGGCAAGCTCGCCCGAGCTCGAGGTGTAGCTCACGAAGTTCTGCATCCAGAACTGGTAGCTCGAGTTTCCGAACAAGGTCACGTTGACGAGAACGCTGTTCAGCTGGACGCCGTACATGTCCGGTCCGTCCCCGTCGACGTAGACAGACTGGGCGTTCGTGAGCGCGAGTGTTCCCTCGGCACTCGACGTGTTGAGTACGTAACCGGTCATGACCCCGCCGACATCCCGCAGGCCGAGGTCGGCGACTCCCATCGGCGCCGGAGCGCTCGGATAGGTCGGAGCGACCTGGCCTGTAAGATGTTCCGCGATGGCCGAAAGGTCGGGTAGATGCAGTTCCCTGGCCGGGACGTTCCGCCCCGCTAGGTCGTGGCGGATCTCCGCGAGCGAGAGCGTGCTGGAACCGGTCCTCACCGACGTGGCAGCACTTCTGGAGGGGCCCACGCTGGGCACTGACGCACTCGCGTCGGTCGTGGACGCGTGAGCCGAAGGGACCGGGACGGGAGAAACCGAAGGCACGAGCAAAGTCGACAGGAGAAAGAGGCCCACGAGTCCGAAGACGACTGCAATAGACCGATGGCCCGTGCTCATGGGAAGCTCAGGCGGAAGGATTGGTCCCCCACTTATCCCTTCGCGGGGAGGGCGGGCTCGATGATACCGCGAAAGCGACGGAGCGAGCCGTCGGTTCTCGCTCACACTCCCGAGGACGGGGCCTTAGCGCTCTGCGATTCCCAGCGTGTCAGTCCCCTTCGATCAGCACGCCGGGTCGCCGGAGAATCTCGGCGACTTCGGGTCGGAGGAGCTCCGGCGGAAGCTCGCCCCCCTCCGCGAGGAGCCGGCGGATGCGGGTCTGACTGGTGTCGATCCTGTCCTCCGCCGCATGAGGGCAGGTCTTCCCACTTTGGGTGCCGCCGCAACGACGGCACCAGAACGCCTCTTCGTAACGGAGCGGAGTTACCCCGATATCGTACTGGTCGAAGATCCGGTGCGCGGCGTACGGCTCGTAGTAGGAGCCGACCCCTGCCTGGTCCCGCCCAACGATGTAGTGGCTGCAACCGTAGTTCTTCCGCACGATCGCGAGGAAGAGGGCGGCCTTCGGACCGGCGTACCGCATCGTGATTGACAGCGCGCTCAGGACCACTCGATCCGTGGGGTAGTAGTTCCGGACCAGGGCCTCGTACGCTGCCAGGATCACGTCAGGTCGATAGTCGCCCCGCTTGAGCCGTCCCACGACCGGATGGATCAGCAGGCCATCGACGTCCTCCCGTTCGAGCGTGACCCGCTGGAGGTGCTCATGCGCGACATGGGGAGGATTCCGGCACTGGTACGCCGCGACGTTCTCCCATCCTTTCGAGCGGAACAGTTCCCGGGTTTCCCGGGGAGCGAGCTCGAACCGACCGGCAGGGAGGTCGAGTCGACGGAGAAGGTCGACCTTTCCGGCCAGAGCGGTGGGTCCGGCTCGCTCAAGGTCGGCGACGTTCGGGTGGGCGTGGTCCGTCGTCCCGTAGACCGACTCCGCGAGTTGCTTCTTCGAAGGGGTGAATTTCTCGGAAAGGTGAAGGAGGCCGACTAGTCGCCCCTCGCCGTCCTTGAGTCCCAGCTCCTCCCCCGGGGCAGCGGAAGCGACGACCGCCCCGTTCTCGGCGCCGGCCGGCGAGAGTAGGATTGGGATCGTCCAGGGGAGGTCATTCGTCAGAAGGCAGCCTGACAATATCCGGTCGAGCTCCTCCGACCCCTGGAATCCTTCGAGCGGACTGTAGGCTCCGAGGCCGATCTTCTCTAGGTCATAGAGTTCGTCGACGGAGAGCCGGACCGAAGCGAGCTCGCTCGCCTCCGCGAGCCGACGCTCGGCCTCTCGGGCCGGGACCTGCCGGTCGATGAGCCGACCTCCGTGGGCCGGAGGGATCATGCTGGCGCGACGCACCAAGCTTCCCAGGCC
>JASHTB010000028.1 GCA_030040775.1 Thermoplasmata archaeon
TCCCTCGAATCCTCCCCCCTCGCTCGGGGCCGTCGCCGACCACGGTATCGTTCGGCACGACTCCCTGAGGGCGGAGCGGTGGACCGCGGACGGCTCGGTGAAGGTCTCGGGGGACGTCGAAGTCGGGTCGGCCGACGTCGCGGGGACCGTCTCCGTGGGGGGACGGCTCTCGGCTCGCGCCCTTCGCTCGCGGGGAACGCTGGAGGTCGAAGGCCCGGTGGAAGTGCGCGAACTCCTATCGACCCGCGGGAACGCCCATCTCGGCTCGACGGTGCACGCGGGGCAGCTCGCCCTCGACGGAGACGCCCGGATCGGCGGCGCGGTGACGGTCGACCGCGAAGGGACGGTGCGGGGGAACGTCCATGCCCCTTCCCTCACGGCCGGCCTTCTCGAGCTGGACGGATCCGCGACGATCCCCGGAGAGGTCCGGGCGCTCGAGGTGCTCGCCCGTTTCCGCCTCCGCTCGGAGCTCGGCGAGGTGCGCGCCCGACGCGTCCGCCTCTTCGGGCGGGTCTCTACCCTCGTCGACAAGGTGTTCTTCCGCTTCGAACCGGTTACCGTGGAGCGGGTCGAGGCCGACTCGGTCGAGCTCGAGGCGGTCGAGGTCGCATTCGTCCGCGCGAAGGAGATCGTGCTCGGCCGGGACGCTCACGTCACGACGCTCGAAGGAACGGTCGTCCGTCGTCATCCTACGAGCTCGGTCGGCCCGGAGTCGAAGAGCCCCCCGCCGTACGGTCTACGCCGGTAGGTTCAACCGCCCGCCCACGCGCTTTATCTCTCTCTTCCCCGTCGCGCCCGCCCGTGACCGCCGAGGATACGACCGACGTGGAGCGCGCCGCCCGGGCCCGAAGGGACCGGGTCTCCTCCTATTGGGAGGCGACCGGGGTACCCGGGTCCGTGCTCGGCGGTCGACCCGACGGTCCGACGTTCCGGTTCACCGAGGGCCCCCCGACCGCGAACGGAGCGCCGCATATCGGCCACCTGGTGGCCCGGATCGTCAAGGACGTCGAGCTGCGCTACCACCGAATGCGCGGCGACCGCATCGTGAGCTCGATGGCCGGCTGGGACTGTCACGGCCTTCCGGTCGAGATCGAGATCGAGCGACGCCACGGGTTCAAGTCGAAGCGGGAGATCGAAGCGTTCGGGGTCGAACGTTTCTGCGAGGAGTGCCGGGCGGGCACCCTCGAGGTCGCCTCCGTCTGGCAGGAGATGAGCCGGAGGCTCGGCTACTGGCTCGACTACGACCACGCGTACCGGACGATGGACCCCCCGTACATCGAGAGCGTATGGTGGTCGCTCAAGACCCTGTTCGACCGGGGCCTGCTCGAGAAGGGCCATTACGTGATCCCGTACTGTCCCCGCTGCGAGACCCCGCTCTCCTCGCACGAGGTCGCCCAGGGCTACCACGAGACGACCGACCCGTCCGTCGTGGTCCGCCTTCCGGTCTCGGGAGCGAACGACGCGCCCCGGCGTGAGCTCCTCGTCTGGACGACCACACCGTGGACGCTTCCGGCCAACCTTCTGGTCGCCGCGCGGGCCGACCTCGAGTACTCGGTGGTCAGGTCCGACGACGGCCGAGAGTTGGTCCTTGCCTCCCCGTCGGTCCCCCGCTTCTTTCCTTCCGGCGCGAACGTGGTCGCTCGCCTCCCCGGTCGGGACCTCGAGGGTCTCTCCTACGTTCCCCTGTTCGATACCCCAGGACCGGGGCCGGGACGCTATCGGGTCGTCTTGGACGACTCGGTGACGACGGAGGAGGGTACCGGACTCGTCCACGTCGCCCCGAGCTTCGGGCCCGACGACCAGCGGATCGGGGCCCGCGAGAAGGTCGGGGTCTTCGACCCGCTCGACAGCCGCGGGGTCTTCACGGACCGGGTGCCGCTCGTTGAGCACAAGCACTTCAAAGCCGCCGACCCGATCCTCGTGAACGACCTCGAGCGTCGGGGTCGGGTCTTCCACGTCGGGACGGTTCGCCACACCTACCCGTTCTGCTGGCGGTGCGACTCGGCGCTGCTCTACCGGGCGGTCGACTCCTGGTTCGTCCGCACGTCGCGGGCGACCGACCGGCTCGTTCGGTACAACGCGACCGTGCACTGGGTGCCGGAGTACCTGCGCGACGGGCGGTTCGGAAACTTCCTCACCGAGGCGAAGGACTGGGCCCTCTCGCGCGACCGGTACTGGGGGACACCGCTTCCGATCTGGCGCTGCCCCGCGGGCCATTTCACCTGTGTCGGGAGTTTCGCCGAGCTCGCCGAACGCTCGGGAACGCCCCTCCCTCCCGGGTTCGACCCGCATCGGGTGACGGTCGACCGGATCGTCCTACCGTGCGCGACCTGTGGGGCCGAGGCTCGTCGGGAACCGTACATCATCGACGCGTGGTACGACTCGGGATCCGCGCCGTTCGCCCAGTTCCACTACCCGTTCGAGCCGGGTCCGTTCGACCCGGCCGTCCCGCTCGACTACGTCGCGGAGGGGCTCGACCAGACCCGCGGATGGTTCTACTCGCTCCTCGTCATCGCGACCCTCCTGTTCGACCGGGCCGCCTACCGTACGTGCATCACGAACGGCCTCGTCCTGGACGAGGGCGGCCGGAAGATGTCGAAGTCGAAGGGGAACGCGATCGAGCCGATGTCGATGCTCGAGCGCTACGGAGGGGACGCCGCCCGGTGGACGTTCCTCTCCCTCCACTTCACCGAGGCGATGCGCCTCGGCGAATCGACCGTCCAGAAGACGGCCGCACGGACCCTGGGAACGCTCGAGAACGCCGTCACGTTCCACCTCGAGAACGCGCGGGCGGACCGGCTTGCCCCGGTGTTCGAGCGACCGAGCCCGTCCCGGGCCCTCGACCGCTGGCTCCTCTCGCGGCTAGAGTCGACGCGCCTCGCGGTCGAGTACGGACTTCGCGAGTACGAGCTCGGCGAGGCCGCCCGTGCCCTCGCCGGTTTCGTCGACGACCTCTCGACGTGGTACCTGCGCCGTTCCCGCCCGAGGTTCTGGACGCAGGAGACCTCCCCGGACCGACGCGAAGCCCACGCGACGCTCTCCTACGCGCTCCTCGGCCTCGCCCGACTGCTCGCCCCCCTCGTGCCGTTCACGGCCGAGTGGGTCTACCAGGAGGTCGGAGAGTACGGCTTCCGAGCCCGGGACGAGTCGGTCCACCGCACCGACTGGCCCGGCCCGCTCGCCCCTCGGGACGAATCCGTCGAGGAGGCGATGGCCGAGGTGCGCTCGCTCGTCGAGGTCGGCCGCGAGCTCCGCCAGCGGGCCAGCGTCAAGGCCCGGATCCCGCTCGCCGAGATCGTCCTCTTCGGCGAGCCGTCCGCGGCGCTCGCGCAGGTCGGTCCGGAGGGGGTCGAACTCCTCGCCGACGAGCTCAACGTGAAGGCCGTTCGGCGGCTTCCCGCCGCCGAGCGAAGCCGCCTCGCGGACGACGACTGGGTCGTCCGCGAGGAGAACGGGCGGCCGGTCGCCGCGCTCCCCCGCCGTCCGACCCCCGCGCTCGCGGAGGAGGGGCTCGTCCGAGAGGTCGGCCGACGTCTCCAGCAGCGACGCAAGGAGCTCGGCCTCGCCTACACCGACCCGGTGGAGGCGACGGTCGCGGCGACCGGGACGCTTCGGACGGCGCTCGAGCGATTCCGTGAGCCGCTCGCCCACGACCTGCTCGCGGAGCGCCTCGACCTCGTGGACGGACCGCTACCGGCAGGGCCCGACGTGCAGTCGTGGGACCTCGATGGCGTCAGCTTCACGGCCCGGCTCGTCCGTCGGCCTCGCTGACCGCGACCGCGTCCGCCTCGGGGTCGCCCGACGGGACCCGCTCCCAGAAGACGTCGGCTTCGAACCGTCGAACGGTGACCGCGTCCGTCCTCCACGATTTCGAGGGGAGGCCCGCCTTCTCGCACGTCCCGTCGAGGAGCTCTTCGGCCGACCAGCCCTGCTCGGGCCCCACCTGGGGCAGGAGGAGGCCGCTGCGGCCGAATCCTTCGACGATGAGGCCGTCTCGACCGACCGAGACCTCACCGGCGCGTGCATCGGGCCGGACTCCGTCCAGTACAGTGGGCACCGTCAGGACCGACACCTCGACGATGAGCCGAGAGAGCTCGGTCCTGCGAACCGGCGCGAACCGCGGGTCCTCGACCGCCGCGGCGACGGCCGCGCGGGGAAGCGCGGTGCGCAACGGCAGGATCGGGAGAGGGTAACCGATGCATCCGCGCAGCGCGCCGCTCGGATGGCGTTTTAGGGACACGAACACGCCCCGGTGCTCCTCGAAGACCGGGGGAAGGGGCCGGCTCGCGAACTGGGTCGCCGGGTCTTTAGGAGGCGCCGGGGAGAGGGCCCGGTCGATCGCCTCTCGGGCGATCTCGAGGGCGTGCCGGCGCTCGTCGACCGAAAGCACAAACGTTCTAGCGGGCGAGCGCGGAAAACGGTTCGCCGTCCCGGGGCGGGATGCTTTATACACGACGGCGGCTCCCGCCGTCCCCATGCCGTTTCCTGAGGCGGTCGAGCGACTGCTCAACAAGAAGGTCTGCATGAACTGCTCCGCCCGCAACCCTCCGAGAGCCGTGCAGTGCCGCCGCTGCGGCTACAAGGGCCTGCGAGTGAAGTCCCGCGAGCGCTCGGGAAAGACCCAGTAGCGCGCTAGGGAGGGAGCGAGCTCTCGCCCCCGCTCGCGAACGCGACCGGGACGCCCCGTCGGGTTTCGAGCGCGACGTCGAGTCGTTTGCGTGCCAGGAACACTAGGTTCCCGATCCCGTCCCGCCAGCTCGACAGTTTCGGCGGCCCCCACCGCTCGCCGTACCGGATCGGGACCTCGACCAACTTCACGCTGCGCAGGATCGCCTCGATCTTCAGCTCCTCGCTGAACGCCATCCCGTCCTGCGTGAGGTGGACCCGGCGGAGCACGTCGGCGCGGAAGACCCAGAACCCGCTCTGGCTGTCCTCGAGCGTGCGACCGGGGACCTCGCGCAGGAAGCGATGGTAGGCGATCGAGACGAACCAGTTCAACACGAGGTTGCCGATCCGATGCTCGGTCGTCATCGCCGTCCGGTCGAGATACGCCATCCGGTTCCCGGTGAGGAAGTCGACCTTCTCGTCCAGGAGCTTCCTCACGAGCATCGGGATCGTCTCGACCGGGTACGTCGCGTCGCCGTCGGCGGTCGCGATGACGTCCCCTTTCGCGAGGGAAAAGCCGGTCTTGTAGGCCCGACCGTAGCCACGGCGGCGCTCGATGACGACCCGGGCCCCTTCCGCCTCGGCGATCGCCGCCGTTCCGTCCTCGGAGGCGCCGTCGACCACGAGGACCTCCCAGTCGATCGGGTCGTCCGGGAAGACGGTCGCGTTCGCCTCCGCCGCGGCCCTGCGGAAGAGACGGAGGACGTGGGCGATGGACGTAGCCTCGTTCAGCGTGGGAATGACCAGCGTGGCGCGCATCCTAGAAGCGTTCGTATCCGACGCCCGCTTAAACGGGTGGCGGACGTGCGGACCCCACGTCCGCCCCTGGTCCCCGCCGGCGACCCTCGCGACGTTGGGGTCGCTTCCCGACGACCGCCGACGTCGGCCTCTGGGCCACGGGCCCCACGGCCGCGGCCCTCCTGGAAGGGCTCGCGGTCGGGCTCTTCGCGCTGATGACCGACCGGCGCACGATCCGTCCCAGGGTCGAACGGGCCGTCAGCGCCTCGGCGAGCGACCCGGCCTCCCTCGCGGTCGCCTTCCTGAACGAACTCTTGGTCCTGGAGCAGTCGGAGGGGTTCCTGGTGCACGACGCCCGGGTTCGGACGGTCGGGAACCCCCCGACCGCACTGGTCGCGAGCGTCGTGGGCGAGCCGTTCGACCCGGACCGGCACCCTTCGCGCATCGAGGTGAAGGCCGTGACCTACCACGACCTCGTCTTCGACCCGGCCCGGGGCCGGGCGCGCGTGATCGTCGATATCTAGCGCGGTCGTGCCTACGGCATCCGGTCCACGACCGCCCGGAGCGAAGCGCCGGGGTTCTCAAGCCGTCCGGCCTTCCCGAGGATTCGCTCGAGGGCCGCGAACGTGACGAGGAGGTCCGGCCAGTCCGCGATCCCCATATGCCCGATCCGGAAGATCTTGCCGGTGAGGGCCCCCTGCCCTCCCTGGACGATGATGTTGTACTGCCGTTCGAGGACCTTTCGGAGCTCGGGGTCGCCGAGGCCGGCAGGGTTCTTCACCGCCGTCACGGTGTCGGAGGCGAACCGACGGTCCGGGAAGAGCTCGAGGCCGAGCGCGTCGACCGCGGCACGGGCCGCTTCGGCGAGGCGGTGCGTCCGGGCGAGACGCGCCTCGAGTCCCTCCTCCTTCAGGAGGAGCAGCGCCTCCCTCAGGGCGAGGAAGAGCGGCACCGCCGGCGTCCACGGGGTGTCGTTCTTCTCGAGCGATTTCAAGTGGGCCGCGAGGTCGAGGTAGAACGTCCCGGGTCGAAGCGAAGCGCGGGCGCGCTCGGACAGATGAACGAGCGCGAGGCCGGCGGGGGCGGCGAGCCCCTTTTGGCTCCCCGCGACCAGCGCGTCGATCCCCCAGGCCTCGACCGACACCGGGATGCCGGCGACCGCGCTGATCCCGTCCACGAGGAACAGCGCCCCCGCCTCTCGGACCGCCGGCGCGAGCGCGGCGAGGTCGTTCGCGAGACCGACGCTGGTCTCGTTGTGCACCACGCAGACCGCCCGCACGTCGCCCTTGGCGAGCTCCGCTTTCGCCGGGTCAAGCGGGATCGGCGAGCCCCAGGGAGCCGAGAGGGTGGTGACCGAAGAGGAGTAGCGCCGCACGATCTCGTTCGTGCGGTCACCGAAGTTGCCGTTCGTCAGGACGAGCGTGCGACCGTCCTTCGGCACGAGGGAAGCGTACACGGCCTCGAGGCCGGCGGTGCCGCTCCCGGTCAGGACCACCTGGTGACCCGTCGTGCCGAAGAGCACCGGCAGCAGCTCGCGGATCTCCCGGACGATCCCGTGGAAGTAGTCGCCCCGGTGGTTGAGCGACGGCATCGACATCGCGCGCAAGACCCTCGGATGGATCCGGACCGGCCCGGCGATGAGGAACGTCGTCGTCTCGGGGTCGAACGTCATCGTCCCCCCGCGGGCGGTGCAACCATCGCTGTCAGCGGCTCTCCCTTCAGCGCGCGGAGCACCTCCTCGACCGTATCCGCCCCGGCGCGTCGCTGGGCCTCTTCGGTCGACGCGCCGAGGTGCGGTGTGGCGACGACCCGGGGATGCGTGAGGAGCGCCCGGTTCACCGGAGGCTCGACCTCGAAGACGTCCAGCGCGGCGCCCCCGAGGTGGCCCGAGGTGAGCGCGTCGAGCAGCGCGGACTCATCGACCAGGGCACCGCGGGCCACGTTGACGAGGAGCGAGCCGGCTTTCATTTTCGCGAACGCCCGCGCGTCGAGCAGGCGGTGGTTCTCGGGGGTGAGCGCCGCATGGACGCTCACGATGTCCGAGCGGGCAAGTAGCTCGTCGAAGGGGACGAGCTCCGTGGAGTCGACCGCCTGCGGAACGAACGGGTCGAACGCGAGGAGGCGCACCCCGAACGGAGAGAGCCGTCGCGCGACCTCGCGGGCGATCCGGCCGTAGCCGACGAAACCGACCGTCCGCCCCGCGAGCTCGTGACCGAGGGTACCCCGCTCCCAGCGGCCGTCCCGCGTCGAGACGATCTGCGGGGTCGCGCCCCGCACGAGAAGGAGGACGAGCATCACCGCGAGCTCGGCGACGCTCAGGGTCGCGGCGGCCGGAGCGTTCACGACCCGGACCCCGCGTGCGCCGGCGGCCGCCATGTCGATGTTGTCGACTCCGACCCCGGCGCGCGCGATGAGCTGGAGGCGGGGCGCGCGCCCGAGCAGGGAAGCGGTGACTTTCGTCCGGCTACGGACGATGAGGCCCCACGCGTCGGTGAGGCGGTCGGGGAGGGTCGCCGGGTCCGCGCTCGCGTCGAGCACGCGGCAGGGTCCGGCGCGCAGTCGCTCGAGCGCCGACCGGTCGATCGGGTCGGCGAGCACGACGAGCGGGAGCTCGGCCATCGCGCGGCCGACCCAGGACAGGCTGAAAACCCTTTGCGCCTGTCCGGGGCTCACCCGACCTTCGGCACGGCCGTATGCTCGACCGCCGACTGAACGACCGCTTCGCCGCGCACGCCCCGGATCCACGGCTCGGGCTTGACGATCACACGATGGGCGAGTGCCGGCACCGCGAACGCCTTCACGTCGTCCGGGAGCACGAAGTCGCGTCCGTTCAGGAGGGCGCGGGCCCGCGCCAGTTTCTGGAGGGCGAGGGAACCGCGGGGCGACGCTCCGACCTCGGCGCGCGGATCGCTGCGGGTCGTGCGGACCAGTTGCACGATGTATTCGGAGACCGCCGCGCCGAGCTCGACCTCCTCGACGGCGCGCTGGAGCTCGGCGAACGCGCTCGCGTTCGTCACGGTCGGCACCTCGATCGCCTCGGTCTTGCGCGCACGACGCCGGGCGAGGATCGTCTGTTCCTCCTCGGGCGTCGGGTACCCCACTTTCAGGCGGACGAGGAACCGGTCGACCTGGGCTTCGGGAAGGGGGTACGTCCCCTCGAGCTCGAGGGGGTTCTCGGTCGCGAGCACGAGGAACGGACGGGGCAGGGGATACGTCGACCGCTCGCTCGTCACCTGGTACTCCTGCATGGCCTCGAGGAGGGCCGACTGCACCTTGGGAGGAGCCCGGTTGATCTCGTCCGCGAGCAGTAGGTTCGTGAACAGAGGGCCCGGGCGGAACGAGAACGTCGCCTTCACGGTGTCGAAGACCTCCGAGCCCGTGATGTCGTGCGGAAGGAGGTCGGCCGTGAACTGGATCCGCTGGAACGTGAGGCCGAGCGCGCGGGAGAACGACTTCGCGACGAGCGTCTTTCCGAGCCCCGGTAGGTCCTCGATGAGGATGTGGCCGTCCGCGACGAGGGACGTCAGGACCTGCTCGACCGCCTCGACTCGGCCTACGACACCCGAGGCGACCGACCGACGGATCTCCCCGGCGAGCGCTTGCGCGTCCTCGGCCTTCATACGTGGACCGGGAGCGCGACCGTCATCCTCGGCATAACCCGCTCGGTAGCGCCGGTCGGGGGGCGCCCTTCCCCTGTTCCCCAGCCGTAACGACCTGCGTCACGGTAGGCGACCGCCCCCTCGGAGGTCTGACCCCGGCTGGGGTGTCGGACACCGGGGTTGTCCTCACGTCATCCTCGGCGGGCGACCCGCCCGCGTTGAGTCGAAAGGGACCCTTCGACGGCATCCGGGCGCGGCGCGCAGCCGCGTCAGAAGGGGACGGTCGACCCTCGCTAATAGGTTGCCGCCTCCTCCCGGTCGTACGGTCGAGGGCGCGCGAACAGGAAGGCGAGAGCCGCGAGGGCAAGGACCAGCAGGCCCGCCGCGACCCCGACGGACGCTGAGGTCGACGGGAGCAGGAGAGCGCTCGCGCCGGCGATCCCGAGCGCTAGCGCCGGGACGACGATCGTCCCGCCCGCCCGTCCGACCCCGCCGGGGGCCCGCGCCGGGTCGTCGGCGAGCCAGACCAGGATCGAGAGTCCGGCCGCTCCGCTCAAGACCTCCGGCACGAGGCCGAGCGGGCTCACGACCGCGAGGAGCCCCACCGAGACGACCAGCGGGATCGGCGCGACGGCGCGGACCCGGGCCGACCGGGTCGATCGTAGACCGGCCGCAAGCCCCGCGCCCAAGAGCGCGATCGCGACTCCCCCGAGGTGGGGAAGGGAAGCGACGTACCCGAAGAGCCCACCGACCCCGAGCACGAGGGCGGTCGAGACGGGCGGCGGAGGACGGACCGGGCGGCCCGGTCTCCGGCCGCTCACCCGACCCTCCGCATCGTCGGGTGGCGCAGTAGCTTCACGAAGTGCCCGAGGGACCAGTAATCGTCCCAGTCGACCGTCGGGGCGTCTTTCCAGCTCCGCGCGATCCGGGCACGGCGCGTCAGGGCGACCAACCGCGCGACCAGCGTCTCGTCTTCCGGCGCGAGCGGGGAGTGTTCGGCGAGGATCGGCAAGGGGGACGGGCTCAGCACGAGGACCGGGTAGCCTCGCCGGCGCAGGCCGAGGACGAGCTCAGCGCTCGCGTCGTCCGTCAGCGAAGAGAAGAGGATCGTCGTCACGCCCGGCGGATAGTAGCGGCTGACCGAGACCGCCCCACGTTCCGACGGGACCCCGGCAGGCCCGACGCGGGAGGAGAGAAGGGCCTCGCGCAGCCTCAGGTGATGGCCGCGACCGGTGGAAAGAGGGACCGCCTGCACGAACTCGGAGAAGACGGCGACGCCGACTCGTGTCTTCTCGTGAAGGAACGAGTCGGCGATTCCCAACGCTGCCGCGCGGGCGATGCCGAGCAGGCGCTCGTCGACGGCGGGTCCGAGAGTCGTGCCCCTCGCGTCCAGCAACAGCAGCACGTCGCCCGTGCGGTCGAGCTCGAACTCGTTCGCCACGAGTCGCCCGGCGCGGGCGCTCGCCCTCCAGTTGATGACCCGCGGAGGGTCGGTCGAGGTCGCGGTCCTGAGGCTATGAAACTCGCCGGTCGCACCGATGCGCGAGGACGGGTTCTCCCCCGGTAGGACGGACGTCCTCCTGAGCCGGACCGCTCCGACCCGCAGGAGCTCGGGGGGATACCGAGCGACCACGAGCGGTTCCGCGGCGACGGCCACGGGTCGCTCGACCAGACCGAGCGGGTCCTTCCAGAGGATTCGGGGAGGGTTCACGACGGCGATGGTCGGTTCGGGGGCGCGCCAGGAGTACTCGAACCGCAGAGAAGAGGGGCCCTGCTCGATCCGGGCGCTGCCCTCCTCGAGGAGCCCCGGCGGCCGCTCGACGAGGACCGTGAGGTCCCGCGCCTCCAGTCGGCCCGTCGCACGGAACAAGCCGGCGAGCCGAACCTCCGTACCGCTCCCTTCCGCCCGGAGCTCGAGCGTTCCGGTCGGGGCTCCTCGGGGCCCGGCCCAGGCGGCCGCCGGCGCGGCGAGGAGCAACGGGATCGCCAGGTAGATCGGGACGGGGGAACGGACCAAGACGGCGCCGACCAGGAGCAGTGCGCCGCTCGTCAGGAGGAACAGGGCGAGCGGCCGCCACCGGGACGAAGCGACGGAGACCGAGGGCCGGCTCACGAACGGGCCTCGAGGTCATCCAGTCGCTGCGCGAGGTAGCCGCGGAACTCCCTCGGCGAGAGCCGGAGGAGTTCCCTGACCTCTTCCGAACGACGCCGCGGGAGGGAAGGGTTCGGTCCCTCTCGCTCGAGCCGGTCGAGGAACTCGACGAGCTCCTCGCGGCCCATCCGTCCCGTCCGGAACGTCCTTCGAAGGTCGTCGCGGGGCGACGGTGGCGGCGGGGAGCGAGCTTCGAGGAGCGGGCCCCCCAACTCCGCCCAGGCGTCCACGAACAGAAGTCCGGCGGCCGCGACAGCGATCGCGGCCACCGGGACCGCCACGCGAAGGTTCCCGCCCGCCCAGACGGCGACCCCGACCGCGGCCCCGGCAATCCCCAAAAGGTACCATCGAAGCGTCATCGAGCGGAGGCCTCCGAGGTCCGATCGAGGTCGACGAGCGCCGACCGCACCGCGCTCCGGGCCCGGCCGGCGGCCTCGTCCCCGAGGGGGTGCGACGAGTAACGGGCCTCCTCGAACAGGCGGGTGAGCTCGTTCGCCGGTTCGGCCCGTATTCCGAGCCGCACGAGGTGAAGCTCCCGGATCTCCTCCGGAGTTTCCGGCCCGAGGTCCCCCACCACGTTCCCGAGTCGGCCGAGGAGTTCCCCGTAGAGCCGGAGGACCACCTCGCGTGGGTCTCCCCCTCGCTCGAGCGATTCTTCGGCCCTCTCGAGCGTGACCCTGAGCTCCCGCCGCTCACTAGGCGCCGGTGGGTAGGATAGGCGGGAGAGACGACGGTCTTCGACCCACGCGCGGACCGCGGGGATTGCGAACACTGCTACGAGTAGGAGAAAGCCGGCAACGAGGGCGAACGGAAGCCACCCGGGGAGCCCGGGGATGGTGAGCGACGTCGGGGCGCCCACGCGGCTCAGGTTGGTGACGTTGGCTCCTGACCCCCCGGGGGGTCCCGAGGAGTTCCCGCTGGAAGGGGGGCCCTGGGTTGCGCCCGAGGGCGACACACTGCTCCCGGTGAGGAGCTGGAACGCCACGAGGAACAGGGTCGCAACCAGGATCACCACGAGGATCGTGACGACTACCCGGCCCGGTACCGCCGTCGAACCCCCGGTCAGCCGTTGATAGAGGAACGGGGCGGCGAGCACGATGAGGAGGCCGAGGAGGACGCCGATGACCACCCAGGGCGGGACGATAAGGTCGGAGGCGTGGGACGGCGGAGCGCTCGGGGCGATGGCGGTCCCGACGAGCAGGCTCGCCGCGGCACCGGCCGCGAGAGCGACCAGGAGCGCGACCACGAGGATCGGGGACGGACGGCGTGAGGCGCCGGTGGCCATGGTCGAGCCCTCTCCCCCGAAACGCGGTAGGCGAGTTTATACGCTTCCACCCTCGCCGGCGGGCGGCGCGGCCGCCTTGGGCCGCGGCGACAGAAGGTAGAAGCTGCGCCGTTCGTGGTCCGTCGGAAGGACGACGAAATCGTCCACGACGTAGCCGACGTCGAACGCCGCGCGAAAGGCGTCCCGGACCGCGTGGCGCCATCGGCGAAGGGACGCCGGCTCGTGCTCACGGACCGCGGCGAGGTCGAACGGGACCTCGAGGTGGGCGCTTGGGCCGGTCGGCTCGCTGACCGCGGTCGGCACCCGAAGGCCGCTCTCCCCGGTCTCGGTCTCCACGACCGCCGAGGAGGCGCTCCATCGCCCGCGTTCCTCCTCAGGAGTCGGGAGGTGGCCCGCGATTCGCTCCTCGACCCGCGGCTCGGCGATCGACCAAACGCAGCGGAGCCGGTCGGTCTCGAGCCCCCGGTTCACCGAGTCCGCCAGCTGGCCGAAGTAGTGGGGGAGATAGCGGTCCGGGGTACCGCCGAGCCGCCGGACGAACAGCCAGGCGTTGCGGCTCTGCAGCGGGTCGAACGCGCCCCGGATCTGGGAGAGCCCGAGGCGGAGCACCTCGTCGCGCTGGAACGCCTTCAGTCGGAAGCCGAGGTGGTGGTTCTGGTACTCCGGTCGCACGACGGTCAGGTGCGAGTAGTGGTAGAGCGTCGTGCCGTCCCAGCCGAGGACAGAGACCGTGACCCCCGCGAGATAGATGTCCGCGAACGCCCCAAGCACGAGCCCCCCGTTGTCCTCGAGCGCCCTCAGGAACGGCGGCGGGAGCGAGAGGGTGGAGTCCGGTCCGTAGACCGTCCGCTGAAGTTCGTCGACCTGGCGGAACTCCTCGGGCTTATCGAGACGCCGGAAGCGGAAGCCCTCGGTCCGGCCGGCCGCCGCTCCTCCCGGCACGCGCCGTGGACCCGAGGACGGTACTTAACGCGGAGGACCGTCAGCGCTTCAGGCGAAGCTCGGCCCGCTTCTCCTCGTAGCGGAGTTCGTCCTGAGGAGTGAGGTCCCAGAGCAACTTCTCCAGCTCCGGGATGTTTCGGAGGAACTCCGCCTTGCTCTTCGTCAGCATCAGGTGCTCGAACCGCCGGCGGGCCACGAAGTACGCACCGACCAGATAGGCGCCGATGATGATGATGATCGGGCCGACGACGACGAAAAGGAGGTTCCAGTTGGGACCGGCCGGCGGGTTGGTCGCGGTGTCGATCGCGGGGAACGGGCCGAAGGTCGAGAGCGGTGTGAAGTAGCCGAGGGCGAGGATCGTCAGGAACGCCCCCACGGCGAGGACGAGGATCGAGATCGACGCGCGGTAGCGACGCAGGGCGTGACGGAACCGCCGTCCGAACGGGACCGGCTCGGCTTCGGGCGGCATGCGGGGTCGGGAGGCGGCCCGAGTTAAGAGCCTATTCGACGGCCTGCCTCTCGGAGAGGCGGCGTCACCCCTCCCGCCGGTCGCGAGCGCTCGCGTCGGTCCGGCCGTACGAAGGAAGCGGTCCCTCCCGAACCGCCGGAGGCCCCGCGCTCGGCGGTGGGATCGACCCGAGCAACGGGCGAAGCCGACGGTAGACCAACACCGCGCCGAAGAAGGCGAGCAGGGCTCCTCCGAACGCCCCGGCCTCCCCGGCGATCGGCCCTAGGCCGACCAGGAAGAAGCCGACCGACGCGAAGATCCCACCCGAGACGGGTCCGCCGCCGGCGCGTCCGCTACCCGGACGCGAGCGGAGCGAGAGCAGGGCACCCGCGACCTCTAGCGCGACGACCGCGACGGCCTCGACCACCACGAGCAGAATCCCCGCCCAGGCGATCGAGGCGACGCTGAAGTACTGCGACACGAGAGCGAGGGCGATGATCCCCCCGATCGAGGCCCGGTAACCGAGCGCGTAGAACGGCCCGCTCTCACCGAATCCCCAGAACCGCGTACGGAGAAGTCCCCACTGGGCGACCTCTCCCCCCACGACCAATAGGGCAAGGAAGAGGAGCGCGCCCGCGAGCGCTCCGTTCGCCATCGAGTCGAAGAAGAGGACGAACGCGACGGCGAGAGGGACTCCGACGAACAGCCCCGCGGTATAGGCGAACAGCTCTCGTCGCTCGTCGAACAAGCTCACCGGCACCTGGGGTGTCGCGTACCGTCCGACCTCCCACCAGACGAACCCGCCCGAGAGGAGGACTCCGACGAGCGCCCCGATCGAAAGTGGAAGGGAGGCCGGACTGAGCGCCA
Organism: Thermoplasmata archaeon; assembly: GCA_030040775.1. Taxonomy (GTDB): domain Archaea; phylum Thermoplasmatota; class Thermoplasmata; order Lutacidiplasmatales; family UBA184; genus Lutacidiplasma. The sequence continues at coordinate 14,697 of JASHTB010000028.1, forward strand.
TCGTCAGCTCCCCTTCCGACCGGACGCGAGGAAACCGGTGTGTCCGAGCATCTCGAACTCCGGGCGAGTGCCTCCCTCTCCCACGTGGAGCCCTCGTTCCAGGACCTCGAGCGCTCGTACTTCCCCGAAGCCGAGGCTTCTGAGGGCCCGAACGGTGCGCTCGAGCTGATTGTAGGTCGGCGTGTACGTTCCGACAAAGCCCCCCGGCGCCAGCGCCTCTCGGGCCGACGTGAGCACGTTCCACGGTTCGGCGAGGTCGAGCACGACGCTCGTGAGTCCGGTGAGGTCGATGCCTTCGGTCGCTACGTCCCGTTCCCGGAACGTCACGCGGTCGGAAAGGCCCGCGCGCTCGACGTTCGCGCGGGCAGCCGCGAGAAAGTCCTTGCGCCGGTCGAACGAGGTCACGTGGCCCTGGGGCCCCACCGAGAAGGCGATCGCCACGGTCAGGGCGCCGCTCCCCGCACCGGCTTCGGCGACCGTCGCGCCCGGTCCCACGCCCGCGAGATAGAGCAGGTGGACCGCGTCCTTCGCGGTCACGATCTGAGCCCCCCGCCGGACCGAGGCGAGAAGGTCTCCGAGGGAGGGCCGGAAGAGCAGGTAGGAGGTCCCGGACCAGGTGATCGAGCGTCCGACCGGCTGGTCGATCTCGCCGGAGAGGTCGATCGCGCCCTCCTCACCGACCGACTGGACGCCCCGCGCGATCCGGACCAGAAGGGGAGGCGACCCGGGGCGTTTGAGGATCCCGGCGTCTCCTTCCCGCCACCGGTCCTCCATGGGTTCGCTTCGCGGCCGAGACGCGACGCCCGACCCCCTTGCGGACAGTCCGGACATCCTGCTCACGTTTGCGGTACGGGTGCTCCGTCGCGGTCGCTCGGCTGCCCTGCCGCTCTGCCGTCGGAATTTAAAGGCTGGGCTCCCGCCCAGCCCGAGGGACCGACCTCCGAGCCGTGGGCCGCGGCGGACCGAAAGGCGCCGATAGCGGTCGGTAGGGGGAAGGCTTCATCGCGAGCCGAGTCCTCGGATGCTTCGGGGACGAGATGTCGTCGACCATTCTTCCCGTCGGGCCGCGGCGTTCCTGGAGCACTTCGCGGACCATGCTCGTCGTCGGCGTGGTGTCCGTCGCGGTGCTGCTGGTCGCAGTGCTGGCCGCGGGTCTGGGGGGATCGGGCGGAGGTGCCGCGGCCCCCGGCAACCCGGTAACTTCCTCGGCCGCAGAGCGGGCGGGCGGGGAGAGCGCCCCTTCGCCTCCCTGGCTTCTAGCGTTGGTCCTGGGCCTCGACCTGTGGAACTCCACGACTCTCCCGCTCAACACCTCGAGCGCGCCCGCCAACTGCACGCTGAGCCCTCCGCCGGAACTTCTGCCGCGCTCCCTGACCATTCCGTCGTTCCGCGGGAACCTCTCAACCGGGGCAGCGGTGTTCTGGATCCTGGAGTACGTAGCGCCCTCCACGAACAGCTCCATGGTCGTCCTCGTGACGAACGGCGTCGCCCGACCGCTCTACACCCTCTCGGGACCCGCGTGTGTCACGGTTTACGCCGGCTTCGCCGGGCTTCCGACCGACCTCGTCGACAGCGGGGTCGCCGCGCAGGCGGTCGACCAGAACGGCGGCGCGCAGTACCTCGCGGCGCACCGCACGGGCACGTCGCTCGAGATGCTCCTCCTCTCGTCGCTCGCAACACCGGAGTGGGAGTTCGGCTACACCCAGTGCTCGTTGCTCGGGCTGCCCCAGACCGGTCCGAAAAGCGCGTTCGACTTTGATGCGAGCGTGAACGCCATCACCGGGGCCGTACTGAACGCCTCCCCGGAGACCGTCGACTGCCAGCAGAACGTCACCGGGCCGCCGCCCAATACAATCTACTCAGCCCTCTCGCCCGGGGTACCTGAACCTGTTAAGGGCTCGGGCACGGGCGGTACGATCGCGAGCCAAGGTTGCACGAGCGGCGACTACTGTTACGAGCTGCCGGTCGGCAACGCGACGGCTGAGGTCACGCCGGCGGACTTCGAGTTGTACGTCAGCAACGCGTCGGGGCGGACGAGCTCGGTTCCGGTCGGGTACGCCGTGCTCAACCCGGAAGGCCAGGTGGTCGTCTACTCCCTGGGTGCCGAGGAGTCGACGTGGACCCCGGGCGTCGGCAACGCCTCCACCCCGATCTCCCCCGGGTCCTCCATCTGGGTCGACATGGGCACGGCCGACCCGAGCGGGCTCAACTATGAACTCAACGTCCAAGGGGAGGGCCCGTACGCGAACTCCGGCGCAGGTTTCTCACTGCCCTAGTCGGCGAGAACGAGGGAGTCCCTGCGGTGGGTCCCTCCTGAGCCCACCGACCCGTGTCGGGGAAATGCCGGGCCCGACCCGGAGGACTCACGCCTAGCGCGACGACCCGAGCCATCCATCGTAGGAGAGGTCTCTCCCCGAACGGCAGCCGGACCGAACCGGCACGGAACCCGATTGCGAGGCGTTCCGGTCGGGTGACTTTAGATAGCCCGTCGGATGGCCCCGACCGCTGCGGGCATAGTGTAGTCTGGTTATCACATAGGCTTGCCAAGCCTATAACTCGGGTTCAAATCCCGGTGCCCGCACTGACCGACCTCCCTCGATCGCACCGACCTCGCCCACCCTGCTCTCGAACGGGCGGCCGAACGGAGGCTCCGCTCCGATAGGACGACCCTTGGACCAGGGGTTTAGAACGTTTCCGAACGCTGGAGCACGGTACCGACGGCAACTCCCGGCCTCGGTCGAGACGTTTTTGGGCCGGCGGTGCTAACCTAGCCAGGATGTCGCGGGCGAGTACGGTGACCGTGCCGGGTCGTCGGTCGTTCGAGTACGTGGCCCGAGGGCGGGGCCCGGCGACCCTGGTCGTCCACCCGGGAGGTCCCGGGCTGACCTACCACTACCTAAGGGGATTGCTCCGCCTCGCGAACGCCAACCTGCGGGTCGTTCTGTTCAACCCGAGAGGGGTCGGACACAGCTGGGTTCCGAAGAGCCCCCGGGAGTACACGATCACCAACATGGCCGAGGACGTCGAGGCGATCCGCCGGGCCCTGAAGATACGCGAGCTGCACCTCCTCGGTTACTCGGCCGGAGGGTTCGTCGCGCTCGAGTACGCCCATCGGTACGAGAACCGACTGACCTCCCTCTTGCTCTGCGCGACCGCCGGGAGCGCGGAGGAACTGCGCGCGGCGAACCGGCTGATCCTCTCCCGTGCGTCCCCCCGGCAGCGCCAGCGGTTGAACGAACTGACCCGGGCCAAGTCGTTCGAATCTCCGGAATACCAGCGACTCGTGGAGGAGATCGTACGGCCGTTCCAGTACCGCTTCCTCGAGTCGATCCCGGCGGACTGGAAGGCGACGCGACTGAGCCCGAGCGTCTACCGCGCGATGATGAGCCGAACCGGTGCCGACTTCGTCGTCGACGGCACGATCGCGTCCTGGGACGGCCGCAGGTACTACTCGAAGATCGAGACCCCGAGCGTGGTGGTCGTGGGGAAGTACGACGCCTTCCTAGAGTCTTCGGTGGAGATGGCCGAACGGATCGAACCGGCCCACCTGCGCGTCCTGCCGCACAGTAGCCACATGGAGGTGCTCGAGCAGCCGCGCGAGTTTCTCGGCACGGTCCGAGAGTTCCTCGAGAACGTCACCGGCTACTGAGGCTTGCCCGGCCGTCCGCCCGGGGGGCGACAGGCGTAAACGCGGGGCGGCGCTCCTCCTCCGAGCGGACGATGCCCGAACCGCGCGACCCGAAACCCTCGGCTGGGAGAAGTGACCCCCGGACGGAGACGATCCGCCTCGGGATGACCGCCGCCGCGGCGGAGGCCCTCCGAACCGCTCTCGCCGGTCGACCGTCGGGGTCGGGGATCCGGATCTGGGTCGAGCGGGGGATGCGACCCCACGCCCAGATGATGATCGACCGACCCTCGCATCGGGACGTTCCACTCGAGCTCAACGGCATTCCCCTCCTCCTCGACGAGAGCAGCCTTCAGTTCCTCCGGGACGCCGAGGTCAGGTACCGGACCGACCAGACCCCGCCGGGGTTCGAGGTCGTCGGACCGTTCCTCCCGTCGGCCTCGGCGGCTCCCCCACCTTCCCCGCCCGGCCCGCCCGCTCCCTCCGCGCCCGGGGAGCGCGCGGCGCGCCCGACAGTAGCGAACCCGGAGCACGCGGCGATCGAGGAGAGGATTCGCGAGGCGCTGAAGAACATCTACGACCCCGAGATCCCGATGAATGTCATCGACCTAGGACTGATCTACGGGATGGAGTGGGGCCGGTCCAACGACCTCACCATCCGCATGACGCTCACGAGCCCCGGCTGCCCGGCCGTCGAGGCGTTCACCGAGGAGGTCACCCGCGCCGCCCGGGAGGCGTCGGGCCTCCCGAACGTCCAGGTCGAGATCGTCTGGGAGCCCCCGTGGGGGCCGGACCGGATGAGCGATTTCGCTCGCCGTCAGTTCGGATACGCCTGATCCGCCGGCCGCGGGGATACTGCTATCTCAGGGCCCGGGCTCGCGCCGCCCGAGGCATCCCATGAAGTGCGAAGGATGCGGGGCCGAGCTCGCCCCGGAAGCGAAGACGTGCAGCGCGTGCGGTCGGGAGGTTGGCCTGGGCCACCGCGCGGCGGGAGAGACCGTGCATCTTGCCAAGGAGACCGGAGCGGTCGCCGGCAAGGTGGGCCGAGGGCTGGTGGGCGGCGTGAAGGGGTTCGCCTCGGGGGCGAAGAAGGGGTACAAGGGTTCGGAGGAAGAGAAGAAAGAGTAACGTCGCCGAGACCGCGCGCCGCCATTCCGTCAGGGGGCCTCGCCGCCTCGGGAATCGCGGCGCCTATAGGTTCTTCCGCAGCGCGCGGAATAGTACTCCCGAACGTGGGCGCGGGAGAAGATGCAGACCCTCCGAGCGGCGGGAGCAGAGTTCGACCCGAAGGCGCTCGTCCGCTCCGGTTGGAACCGGGTCTCCGCGACGTACCGGCCCGGGCGCGCCTCGGCCGACCCCTTCGGACATAGCTTCGCCGACCACGAACAGTGGCTGAGACCGTTCTTCCGCGCTGTCCCCCGAGGGAGCGAGGTCCTCGACCTCGGTTGCGGTTGTGGGGTACCGGACGCCGAGCTCCTTTCGAGGCGTTTCCGGGTCACCGGGATCGACATCTCGGACGTCCAGGTCGCCCGCGCCCGCAAGCTCGTTCCGAGCGCGCGGTTCGTCCGCGCCGACATGACCGAGGTCGAGTTCCGTCCCGAGACGTTCGGCGGGATCCTTTGCCTCTACTCGCTCATCCACGTCCCGCTCGAGGAACAGCCTCCCCTCATCGCGCGTGTGCACGATTGGCTGAAGCCCGGCGGCATCCTCCTGATCATCACGGGAGAGACCGCGTACACGGGCGTGGCGGAGAACTGGCTCGGTTCGAACGCGAAGATGTACTGGAGCCAGGCCGACGCCGACACCTACGAGCGCTGGTTCCGTCACGCCGGTTTCGAGCTGGTCCGGCGGTCACGGGTCGCCGAGCCGGGCGCTCACCACGCGATGTTCCTCCTCCGCAGGCCT
>JASHTB010000029.1 GCA_030040775.1 Thermoplasmata archaeon
GCCCGATCGAGATGGTCCGCTGGTCTGACCAGACCGGTCACTCCGTCGTCGCCGAACGGCGAGAGGGGAGTCTCTTCCAGTTCCTGGTGCGCAAGGAGGCGAACCCCGTCCCTCGACGGCGCGGACGGTGAGCCTTCGGGCGGCGGCTACGGCTTCTCAATCGGGGTGCGCACGAGGTTCCCCCACTCGGTCCACGAGCCGTCGTAGTTCCGGACATCGGGGTAGCCAAGGAGGTACTTCAGCACGAACCATGTGTGACTCGACCGTTCCCCAATCCGGCAGTACGTGTAGACCGGGGTGGTCGGGGTGACCCCTTTCGACTGGTAGAGCTGTTCGAGCTCTTCACGGGACTTGAACGTCCCGTCGTCGCGCACCGCCTGAGCCCACGGGATGTTCTTGGCGCCGGGAATGTGACCCCCGCGCTGGGCGTGCTCGGTCGGGTACTCCGGGGGCGCGGTGATCTCTCCCGAGAACTCCTTCGGTCCGCGGACGTCCACGAGGTTGAGCTTGCCGGCCTTCACGGACGGAAGGGCCGCGCGCACGTCGTCCAGGAAGACCCTGAGCTTCGGGTCCGCGCCTTTGGCGCCGAACTTCCCCGCCGCCGGTTGCGGGACCTCCTTCGTGAGAGGCCGGTCCTCCGCGATCCACTTCTTGCGCCCTCCGTTCAGAAGCTTCAGGTGCTTCGCCCCGTAGTAGGTGAAGACCCAGAAGGCGAACGCCGCGAACCAGTTGTTGAAGTCGCCGTAGAGCACGACGGTCGTGTCGTCGCTGATTCCGGCCTTGCGGAAGAGGGCTGTGAGCGCCTCCTGGCTCAGGATGTCGCGCGCGACGGGGTCGTTGATGTCCTTACGCCAGTCGAACAGCACGGCCCCGGGGATGTGGCCGAGTTCGTAGTTCGCGGCGGGGTCGTAGTCGACCTCGGCGACGCGAACCTTCGGGTCGTTCAGGTGGGCGATGAGCCATTCGTTTTCGACCAGCGCGTCTGGATGCGCGTAGGCAGCCATGCTCGCTCCGGATACGCCGAGCCGCAGGTGAATATACGTTCACCGGAGTGCGCAAATTGGGAGGCGGCAAGGGGTTTTCGCGAGCGGTGGAGGGCGGCCCGGCGGAGGTTCCGCCGCGGTCCGGCCTAGCCTCGACGCCCTCGCTTCGGGAGCGCCGTGTCGGAGACCTCGACCGTCTCGGGGTCGAAGCCGAGGCGGGCGAGCTCGTCTCGAATGCGGGCGCGGTGGTCTCCCTGGAGGTAGACCTCACCGTCCACGACCGAGCCGCCGGTCGCAAGACGGTTCTTGAGCGACCGGGTCGTCTCGGCGAGGTCGACCCCGGGGGGGAACCCCGAGATCACGGTGGCGGGCTTGTTGTACCGTCGGGGTTCGGCGCGGACCCGTATGCGCGCGGTCTCCCGGTCGAGCGCCGACAGTATCTCGTCGAACTCTTCGTTACCCATCGTTTGGTCTCTCTACCGTCCTCCCCTGAGGAGAGGATGGAGCGGAATCACTCGGATACAGTCCTTCGGGTCGACCGCCCGGGAGTCGGCAGCGGAGGATGTTGAGGAGTTGGGCGTGCGCACCAATCGATGCATACCGCCGCCCCCCCTTGAACGTTTCCTCCCGTTCTGTTACCCCTCCCCCCACCGGTACAACCGCAGGCTGACGACCAGGACCGCGGCCGCCGTCGCCCCGAGAAGCCCGGCGTAGAGGACCATCTCTTCCGCGGAGGCCGGAGTGATGCCAAGGGCGCCCTGCACGAGGAGAGCGGCATACGTCGCGGGAAGGAAGTGCGCCGCGTCCCGCCAGAGGGGCGGCAGGGCGGAGAGGGGGTAGTAGAGCGGAGAGAGCATCCCGAGGATGGTGAACGTCAGGTTCCCGACCGGCCAGACCTCGCGCTGGGTGCGCACCCGGCTCGAGATCGCGATCCCGACGGCGGAGAAGAGGACCCAGAGGACTCCGAGACTCCCGACCAGCACGACCGCACCGTACGGCGTGAGGGGAACCCCTCGCTCGCCGCCGACCCAGGCAAGGAGGGCCGTGAGGATCGCGAGCGCGGGGAGCATCGCGACCAGATTCGAGAACGCGATCCCAAACAGGTAGCGGATCCGGCTGAGCGGACTCGCGACGAACAGGTCCTGGATCGAGCACTCGATCCTCCAGGTCGCGCTGTCCCCGAGGACCCAGGAACCGATGTTCTGCATCGTGAACAGCATCGCTCCGACGATCTCGAGGGGAAGGAGCGAGGGCGGAGAGATGATCGAGAGGAAGTAGAGGAAGATGAACGGAAGGAGGATCGGGGTGACGGCGACCGCCGGGTTGCGGCTGATCCAACGCCACCCGACGATCAGGAACGCGGGCAGGGCCCGTCCCCGGGTCACCACGGGGGGAACTCCGCTCGTCTTGGTCGCCACCTACGCCCCCTGGACCGTGTGCCGGGCCCACCAGACCCCGAAGAGAAAGACGGCGATCGTCTCGAACGCGAGTCCCGCGGCCGCGAAGAGGAGCTGCCCGGACGACAGGGCGGTCGCGCCGATGGCGTGCTGGACGATCGCCGCCGCGGCGCTCGGAGGCATGAGCAGCGCGACCGGCTGGATCCCCGCCGGAAACCGGTCGAAAGGGTAGAAGACCGGGGGGAGCACGCCGAAGATGTTGAAGAAGAGGCTGGCGTAGGCCCATATCGCGCGGTTGTCACGAAAGAACGTGGAAAAAACGTAGCCGACCGAGGCAGCGAACAACCAGACGGTCGCCGCGAGGAGGGCGAGGAGGCTCACGACGGCGACGCTCGGATGAACGACAGCCACGGCCAGGACCCCGAGAACGAAGACCGGGGCCACGTAGACGATCAGGATCCCGGCCGACATGCCGAGGAAGTACGCCTCGGGGGCGAGGGGGCTTGCGAGGTAGAGGTCGTTCGCCTTGTGGTCGATGCGAATGTACGCGGCCTCGTTGAGGACGCGCTGACCCATCGCGAACATCGAGAACAGAATCGCCCCGAAGAGCGCCACACCGAGGAGGGCGGGGTCCAGGATGTAGACGAAGACGAGGAGGACCCCCTGGACGACCATCGAGGTCGCCATGGCGAGGTTCTCGTGCGCTTGGACCAGGACCTCGGTCCAGAGAAACGCGGAGAGGCCGCGAAACGGAGTTGATACGGTTACGTCCTCGCTAGTCCTCATCGATCGACCGACCCACGACGCGAAGGAACGCCTCCTCGAGCGTCACCGGCCCGACCGTCGCGGTGAGGCGCGAGCGGACCGCGAGGTCCATCAGCTCGCCGAGTCGCTCGGGCGCGACGATGACGCTCAGGTGCTCTCCGTCGGCGACGCACGACCCGAACGAACGGAACGACTCGACCGCGGAGGCACCTCCGACAATCGAGACCTTGAGCGTCCCTCCGAGAGAGCGTTTGAGTTCGTCCGCGGTCCCGGTCACCAGCACCTCGCCCCGCTCGATGATGTAGAGGCGGTCGGAGAGCGCGTCGGCCTCATCGAGGTAGTGGGTGGTGAGGAGAATGGTCGAACCCCGACGCGTGAGCGTCCGCAGCGATTCCCAGACGTCCCTTCGGGCGAACGGGTCCATACCGATCGTCGGTTCGTCCAGGAACAATAGCGGCGCTTCGGTCGCGATGACGGTCGCGACCATCGTTCGCTGACGCTGCCCACCCGAGAGCGTGATCGAGAGGCGGTCGGCGAAGTCGATCAACCCCAT
>JASHTB010000030.1 GCA_030040775.1 Thermoplasmata archaeon
CGGACGGTGCGTACGTCGAACGGGCCCACCCGGCGCACCACGTCGCCGGGACGCAGTCCCGAGCGGTGTGCCGGCGACCGGGGGACGACCTCGGCGACGAGGAGCCCGGAACCTGGCGCGTAGCCGTACTGACGGGCCAGGCTCGGCCTGAGCTCGGTGACCATCACCCCGATCCACGGCCGGACCACCCGACCCCGCTCTCGAAGCTCTTTCGCGATCCGGGCAACCGCCTGGATGGGGATCGCGAACCCGACCCCCTGAGCGAACGGCATCATCGCCGTGTTGATCCCGATGACCGACCCCGAGAGGTCGGAGAGCGGCCCGCCGCTGTTGCCCGGATTGATGGCGGCGTCCGTCTGGACGAGGCCTTCGAAGATGAAGTCGGCTCCCGGTAGAGGTCGGCCGAGGGCGCTCACGACCCCGGTCGATACGGTCGGCCCCCCCGGGAGGCCGAGCGCGTGGCCGACCGCGAGGACGATCTGGCCGACCTTCAGCGACGACGAATCGCCGAACCGGACGGCGGGAACGTCTACCGCGTCGACCCGGACGAGCGCAAGGTCGGTCACGGCGTCGCCGCCGAGCACCTCGCCGTCCAGCGAGCGCCCGTCCGCGAGCTGGACGCGGATCTGGGTCGCCCCTTCGACGACGTGCTGGTTCGTGATGAGGTAGCCCTTCGGGTCGATGACCACCGCGGTCGCGCCCGCGGGCATCGCGAACGGTCCCTCCCCGCGCCGGCGCCCGATGCGTAGGCTCTCGACCCCCGCCACGCTCGGCGCGATCGCCTCGACGGCGGAGATGATGCGACCCTCAATCTCGGTCAGTGCCATGGTGCTCCTCTGCGACTTCCTCGGCGAACGCGCTGGAGGGGCCGCGGCAGCATTGGCTCGGGACCGATCGGGGGCTGGGGCGCGGGTTCGAGAGGGAGGGGGACCTCACGCGCGGTCATTCCGACAGGAGCTTGTCGAGCTTCTCGAACAGCTCCTCCTCTTCCTTCTGCTTCTTCCGACCGCCTTCCCATCGCACGTTCACGATCTGCACGAGCAGGTCGGCGACCTTGTCCATCCACGGACCTTCCTGCGCTTCGAACCGCTTCTTGACCTTCTCCCGCAGGAGCTCGTGGTAGGCTCGGTAGGCCGACCAGACCCAGGGTCCGTACTGGCGTCCGCCGGACCAACGGTCTTCCCTTTCTTCCGTCATGGTCTTTCCTCTCGGAACGTTCGTTCCAACCTCGCTACCCGACGACGGAGGATATTGAGCGGGTCGTGGGCCGGCCGGTCACAGAAGGACCGGTCCGGCGCGACGTCCCCCGGGGAGGAACCCACCCCGACCCCGGCCTTGGACCGGGCGAGTCAGTAACGGTGGCGTAACCGACCCCCTAAATCCCCGGCTCTCCCTTTCTCGCCCATGCGGCCCGAGAAGGAGGAGCGGCCCTCGCTCGCCTCCGCGAGGCTGGACGACCGCATCCTGGCGACCCTCGAGGGTCTACCGGGGCGGGTCGCGTTCAGCGGACTGCGTCGGGTTCTCGGGGCACACCCCGAATCGCTCTCCCGCGCGCTTCGTCGTCTGGAGCGCGAAGGTCTCGTGGAACGGGTCGACGGGGGATATCAGGTGCTCGGCGAGAGGCCGCGCTCGATGGAGGAGCTGACGGCCGAGCTCCGGCCTATCGCGAGCGTCGACCTTCCTCCCGGCGCGACCCCGGCCCTGCTTCTCGGGCGGCTCGCGGGTCGCTGGTTCGGTTCTCTTCGGTGGGTCGGAGTGGTCGAACGACCGGATGGTCGGCTCCTCGCGTGGGCCGGACGGGACGGGTCGGGCTACGTCCTCCTTGGAGTGGACCGGGGGCATCTCCGCGTCTACGTCCCCGGCGAGAGCGAGTCGAAGGAGGCGGCGGAGACCGAGGACGCCGCGTACGAGCTTTTGGTGCACGCCGTGGAGTCGCTGCGACCGGAGCCACCCACCGTAGGCGGGGCAGCGTACTTCGCGGAACCCGGTCGGGTCCCCTCCGGGTGGACCGCCGACAACTGACACCGACCCGGCCGCGGACGCCGGGCACTGATCCCTACGCCAGGAACTCGGCTGGGTTCCGCTCGAACCGGCGGAGGCAGCCTTCGGAGCAGAAGTAGTAGGAGTTCCCTGCGTGGAGAGTCTTCCACGCGGTCCCTGTTTCCTCCACCTCCATCCCGCAGACCGGATCGACCGCCGCTTTTCGCGAAGGTACGGTCTCGGGGGGTTCCTCGGTCGCAGGGGCCGAGCGCCTCCGGTCGCGAACGATCTCCGCCGCAATGCTGAGGGCGATCTCCTCCGGTGTCTTCGCGCCGATGTCGAGACCGGCCGGGGTCCTCACCCGGGCGAGGAGCTCGGAGGGTACTCCGCGGGCCTTAAGGTCCGACAGTAGGAGCTCGGAGCGCCGGTGGCTCGCGACGAGCGCGACGTAGCGCGCGGGGGAGCGGGCGAGGGTTTCGAGCGCCGTAGCGTCGTACTGAGCCATCGTCGCCACGACCCCGAACGTCTCCCGGTCGACCCGGGAGGGGAGCTTCGCCAGGTCCTCGACGATCTCGTCGGCGTCCGGGAACCGAGCCGCGTCGAGGCCGGGTCCCGCGGCGACGACGCGGAACCCGAGCAATCGGCCGAAGGCCGAGAGGCATTCGGCGAGCGGGGAGTCCCCGACCACGACCAGCTGTGGCACGCGCCCGTGCGGCTCGAGATAGATGTCCATCGCTCCTCCACTTTGACACTCCATAACCCGTTCGACCACGCCGGCCTCCAACGAAGCCGTCGGCTCGGCCCCCGGACGCAACCGGAGGACCCGAGGGACCTCCTCGGCTAAGGCCGCGCGCGCTTCCGTGAGCAGCGCGTGACGCGAGCAGCTCCCGCCGACCCATCCGACGAGCGTCCCGTCGGCCTTCACGACCGCCTTGAACCCCGGCTTCCCCGAGGTGGGGGCCTCGACCCGCGTGACGATCGCGAGACAGAACTCCTCCCGTCGGCGTTCGAGCTCCGAGACAAGGGCGTAGAGGTCCTCTTTCCCTCTCGTCCGGGGCCGAGGGGCGGAGGCGGACGGGGCGAGCGGGCGGTGCTCCCGTTCCCTCGCGAGGTCGGCGAGCGAATCGCCTCGTCGGAGCGCTTCCTCCGCCCGCCGGACGTCCTCGGGCGTGTCGAGGTCGATCAGCACCCCGGGGTCGTCGACGGGGACCTCGACCGTCTCCTCCGGATGGGCGAGGCGCAGGGCCCGGCACCCGCGGTCGCCGGTGAGCGCGTCGACCTCACGCTCCAACGACCGGTCGATCAGGACGGGGTTCCCGCGTACCCCTTCGAACGTCGGCACCGCGATTCGCGCCTTCGTTCGCTCCCGCGCATCGATGAGCGCGTCGTACGTGGTCGGCCGCACGAAGGGCTCGTCGCCCAACACGACGAAGAACGCCTCACAGTCGGGAGAAAGAGCGGTCACGCCCAGCTTCAGGGAACTGCTCATCCCCTCGCGAAACGACGGGTTCTCAACCACGCGCGCTCCGTCGAACGAGATCCCCGAGCGCACCTTCCCCGCCTCGTGCCCGAGCACGACGATCGTTTCACCGACTCGGGACGCGCGGACGGACCGCAGTACTTCGGCGAGCACCGGGCCGGAAGCGAGACGGAGAAGCGGCTTCGGTTCCCCCATCCGGGACGAGGTTCCCGCCGCAAGGACCAGCGCGGTGATCATCGTGGTTGGACCCCGGGCGGGCTCGGTACCTCGGCCATGGAACCGAAGGACGGCCCCTGCCGGCTTCCCCTTCGTTTAGTCCCGCGTTCAATTTAATCCCTCGCGCACGGACCGAGTTTCTCGTCGAGCCATCCCTCAGCGAGGGGAAGGACGGCGCACGTACGAGACGGAGTGAGGTCAGAGCGCGGCTCCGCAGTACGGACACCGGCCGTCGACCTCGTTGCCGAGGCTGCCGCAGTACCGACAGCGCACCTTCACGACCTGCCGTTCGATGATGACGGGCGCGGCACTGGGCGGAAGGGGGGCCCGCTTGGCCTGAGCGATCGAACCGGCCCAGGCGTCGGGGTCGAGCACGTCGAACGCAGGGCGCCACCGCCCGGCCTCGACGATAAGGCGCGATTTCCCGAGACGACCTCGCCGTACCGTCACGTCCGTGATCTCCTGGAGCGAGCTCGAGAACACCACACGGCTCTCGCGGCCCCGGACGAAGTCACGGACCCGACCGCGGGAGGACGGCGCCTCGAACAGGACGCGGTAGTTGGTGAGGTAGAGGACGCCGGGCCCCCGAATGTCCTGCGGGCGGTGGTCCGACTCGATGACCGCGTAGGCGCTGCGGAGGACACGCTCGCCCGAGTGGAGGAGCATCGAGAGGCCCATCGCGAGGAGAGGCTAATACACTCTGGTCGGGCCCGGCGGCCGGGTGCGCCCTGGCCCGCTCACCAGCCTACCGGAACTCCCCGGTTCTGTTCGTCGAGCCAACGCTTCAACGGGGCGAAGTACTCGATCAGCCCCTCGGCGCTCATCCGGCGCTCGCCCGTCATAGCCTCGAGCGCGTCCGGCCACTCCTGGCTCGAACCCATCTCCATCATCTTCCCGAGCCGCCGCCCTGCCTCCTTCGAGTCGTAGATCGAGACCGTGTGGAGCGGCCCCGGGGCGCCGATCGCCCGCGTGAGCGCCCGGTGGAACTGGAACTGGAGGATGTGCGCGAGGAAGTAGCGCATGTACGGGACGTTCGAGGGGACGTGGTACTTTGCCCCGGGGTCGAACTCGAGTTCGCCTCGGGGCTCCGGCGGCTTGATCCCCTGGTAGCCTCGGCGCATCGCCCACCAGCTCGCGTTGTACTCCGACGGGGAGATCTTCCCTGAGAAGACGTCCCACCGCCATCGGTCGACCACGAGGCCGAACGGAAGGAACGCGACCTTCTCGAGCGCCCGCTGCAGAAGGAGACCCATGTCCGCCCCCGTCTCCGGTTCTCGGTCGAGGAGTCCGATTTGACGGAGGTACTCCGGCGTTACCGACAGGGCGATCGTGTCTCCGATGGCCTCGTGGAAGCCGTCGTGTGCGCTGTCCTGGAACAGGAACGGTTGGCGGGCGTAGGCCCGCTGGTAGTAGTTGTGCCCGAGCTCGTGATGGATCGTTCGGAAGTCGTCTCCGGTGATCTCGACACACATCTTGATCCGTAGGTCGTTCTCAAAGTCGATGTCCCAGGCGCTCGCGTGGCAGACGACCTCTCGGTCGCGTGGGCGCGTCAGCATCGACCGCTCCCAGAACGTCGCCGGGAGCGGCTCGAGGCCGAGGGAAACGAAGAACCGCTCGGCGAACCGGACCATCTCGACCGGCGTGGTCTTGCGCGCGACGAGAACCTTGGTGAGGTCGACCCCGGGAGGGCTCGGCACCGGAGCCAGGAGCGGGAAGATCCCCTCCCACGATTGAGCCCACATGTTACCGAGGAAGTGCGCCGGGATGGGTCCGTTGGGTTCAACCCGTTCAGGTCCGTAGAATTCGAAGAGGCGGCGCCGCACGTAGGCGTGGAGCGCCTCGTAGAGCGGCCGAACGTCGGCCCAGAGGCGGTCGGTCTCCTTCGCGAAGTCGTCCGGGTCCATGTCGTACTTCGACCGCCACATCGCGCCGGTGTCCGCGAAGCCGAGTTCCCGAGCCCCCCGGTTGGCGAGGGCGACGTACTTCTCGAACTCGGGGCGGATCTCCCGACCCACGCGATGCCAACCCGTCCAGGCGTCCTCGAGGCGGGACGGGTCCCGGCTCTCCTCGAGGACGTGGGAGAGGCCCTGGAGGTCGAGCGGCTCGGTCTCCCCCCGCATGACGTGGCGGCCCTTCGCGAACCGGCCGGCCATCACCGTGACGAGCCGGCTCAGCTCCTCGGACTCGCCCGGCGCCGAAGAGGCGATGAGAGGCAGCGTGAGCCGGAGAAGCTTCAGCTTGCGGGCATCCGAGGGGGGGCCGCCCGTAACGGGGACGCGCGTCGACTCCTTCACGAGCTCGGCGGTCGCGGAGAGAAGCCGGGAGAACGCGTGGGAAGCGAGCGACTCGGTGTCCGAGTTGATGAACGTCTGGTAGACCCAGTCGGCCTGCTGCGACTCGATCGCCAGTACCCGCAGCCGCTCCTCGGTCCGAGCGAGAAATTCGGTCGCCGAGGATGACGACGGCTCCGCGAGCACGGAGGCGTTTCACCCGGCTCCGGCTATTAAGAGGGAGGGCGATTCAGACCGAGGATCGAGCCGGTCGGCCATCTGTCCGCCGGGCTCCCCCGGTGAGGGTTTCTTTGGGTACCCCTCCGCTTCCTGTCGAAGTCGTAGGTTTATGTATGACGTGCGTCTGACAGGCGCTCGGGACCGTGTCCGACAGACCGGAGTCGTCGGTCATCCTCGCCGCGCTTCCCGTCGACGCTCGGGATTTCGGAGGGTCGACGTACTCACTGGCCGTCATCCCGTGCCTTGCCTCCCCACCCCTCACGCGGCCGTATCCGTTCGGCGAGGCGTTGTGAGAAGTTCCTCTCCGAAGCCTGAGGCTCGCGCCGTGGCTGCGGTCACGACCACCCCGGTGGTTCTCGGGCAAGGCTCGCCCCGGGGGTACGGGACCCGTCCGCGGCTCTCCCTCGAGGCGGCCGCCGCGTTCGCGACGTATGTCGACTCGGCACGGGCCCGCGCGGCCATCGAGGGACGGACGCTCGTGTACACCGTGCGCTGGAGCTAGCCGTCCGGTCCTGCCCCTTCCTCGTCTCCGGGATCGAGCAGAGGAGCCACCGCGAAAGACGGCCGGTGGCGCCGCGCGTCCTCCGCCGCCTCCTCGAGCGCCTGCTTGGACAGTGCATCCGCCCTCTGATTCTCCTCGCGCGGGACCCATCGGTAGTCGACGTGAGAGAACCCGCGGACGAGCTGGGTGAGCCGGTCGTGATAGGCCTTGAGGTGCTCCTTGAGGACACGGTACTCACCGAGCATCTGGCGGATCACGAGCTGGCTATCCCCGACGAGCTCGACCGCGCCCTGGTACCCTTGGCCGTTGAGCCACTCGAGGGCCCGGATCGCTGCGACGTACTCCGCGACGTTGTTCGTGGCGTGCAGCACGTGCGGTCGGACCGCGAGGCCGCAATCCTCGTGGTAGAGACCCGCGCCCGACACGACGAATCCGAAGGTGGCGACCCCGCCTCCGCGCGGCGGATCGCACGCCCCGTCGAAGCGTACTTCGACCCGGGCCGGGTCGATCGCCGCGACCCCCCGCGGGATCTCCCGATCGTCGGTTCGCGTCATCGGCGTCGAGGCACTCGACCATCGGCCCCATAAGTTCCACCCGCGGGGCCCGGGAGGCGAGGACAGCTACAGAACGCCTCGGCCCGGTGACAGCCGGGGCAATCGGTACGGTCGTCGGCGACGCCGAGAGTCCGGCCGCAGGCGCGACAGTCGCGCGGGCGCGCGCAACGCGGGCAGAAGGCGAGGTCGTAGGCGATGTAGGTCCGGCAGTTCGGGCACTGGACGGGTGACTTTAGGTTGAATCCGATCGCGGCGCGCTCGGGTTCCTTCGCCCGGGTGAGGGGCGGCCGGGGAGGGCTGAGGTCGGGGTTCCCGAACGTGCCCGCCACCGTCGTGCGCTCGGGGTTCACCTGGACCGCTCCGATCAGCACGACCAGGAGGCCCATCGGCGCAAGGAAGACCCCGGATTCCAGCTCAAGGTCGAGCTGTTCGGCCCCCGTCGCGACGATCGGGAACGCCATGAGCGCGAATCCGGCAACGATGACCGTCACCCCAACCAGAGTAATCGAGCGGTTCATCGTCCGGAACGACGGCGCCGCCGTCGTCCGTTACAATCGTAGCCGCCCCCGTGCCTATAAACCGGTCGGAGTCGCACCACCCCGCACGCATTTTTAGTTCCCGAAGTGGTCCCGGGTGCATGCCCAACCCGATGGTCACCCTACGCACCACCCTCGGCGACGTCCGAATCGAGCTCTATCGGGACCGAACCCCGAAGACGGCCGAGAACTTCCTGTCGCTCGCGCGCAAAGGGTTCTACACGGGCCTCACCTTCCACCGCGTCATCCCCGGGTTCATGGTCCAGACCGGCTGCCCGATCGGCGACGGGACGGGAGGGCCAGGCTACACGATCCCCGACGAGTTCGACGCGACGCTGCGGCACGATGGCCCGGGCGTCGTCTCGATGGCGAACGCCGGCCCTCACACCGGGGGTAGCCAGTTCTTCATCACCCTCGCCCCGACCCGATGGCTCGACCAGAAACACACCGTCTTCGGCCACGTTCGTTCAGGCCAGGATGTGGTCGAGAAGATCGCCGCGGTCCCCCGGGACGCCCGGGACCGACCCCGCACCCCTGTGCGGATCGTCGAAGTGACGGTCTCGGGTGGGTAGCGTTCCCTAGGCTAGGTGCTCCGATTATGCCGGGTAGTCGAACGGAAGCCGCTCCTTCGGTGCCTTGGCGTCCTCGACCGTCGTGACGAGACTTGCTAGGAGCGTCAGGGCGGGAACGAGCAGCACGAGCTCGAGGAGGCGCGCGTAGTCGACATCGACCCCGAGCGAGCTGTTCGGGAGCGAGATCCGATAGGTCGATTGAGCGAGCAGTACGAGCACATACCCGACCGAGACCGCGGAGGTGGCGATCGACACCGGACCGTAGGCCGCGGTCGGCCGTAGGATGTATCGTGCGGTGCTGAGCACGCTGATCAGGACGCCTGCGACCTCCACCGTGGTGATCGATACTGGTAACGAAATCCCCTGGGCCTGGAGGTAGGTGAGGGCGGCGACAGGGAGGCCCACCAGGAGGATGAGCAGCGGAACGAGACGGGCCGCCGCGGCCAGGATCCGGTATCCCAGCGAGGGGACCGAATAGGCGGTCGGTGCGACCGGTTCGGGCGGGGCTGGCATCACGGGAGGGTCTCCGGTGGAAGGGGTATGGTCGCGCTTCCCAGGACGACCACCGCGTCGGCCGAGCCACCGGCGAGAGAGCAGCCTCTCGAGAGGACGACGTTTTCGGTCTGGTAAAAGAACCCTTGGGACGGGACGTCAAGGCCGTAGCTGACGCTCCCGCACGGGGTATCGTTGGACGCCCGGAGGGTGAGACCGAGTCGACCGTCCTCCGCAAACGGCGCGTGGTCCGAGAAGCTCACGGTCACCGGCACGACCGTCGAACCGTTCGCTTCGCTGGGAGCGCCGACCTGGAACGCGAGGTTCGCGAACGGAGCGCCCCACGACTTGTTCTGCTCGAAATGGACCGAGATCGGGAACAGGTAGGCGTAGGTCGCGTTCCCCCAGACTCCCACCGCGAGGTACTGGTCGGTGACGAGAAGGGAGGCTGCGGAGCTGTTCGGGCTGATGGGGAGGTAGAGCGCGATCGGGACCGTGGTCGTCGCCCCCGCCGCCAGCGTCTCGGGACCGGTCGTCACCGTCCCGATCAGGTCGCCCGAGGCGTTCCGGATCCGGAGCGAGAGGTCGAAACCGGAAAGGGGATACCATCCGTGGTTCGCGACGGAGAGGTCGCCGGTCACCGCCACCGTGCTGTTCGAGGCGAAGCTTGCCGAGTAACCCCCTGACTGGGGGCTCGCGCTCACGAACTCGTACGCCGAGTACCCGACCGTCGCCAGGAAGATGGTGAGGATGACGATGACGATCAACGCGAGGCGGCGAAACCAGCGGGAGACGCGGTAGAGCGCCGGCGGGGTGCGGGACCACGACGGAGCAGGCAGCGCCACGAGAACTCCGTAACAAAATACGCATGGGTCTCCTTTGAAAACCTATCGATTCCGCGCTCCCTGCTTGGGGCGGAACCGACAGCCGCACCCCAAAGCCACGCTCAGAGAGGACGGGCGGACTCCCCCGGACAGACTTCGGGCGTGATTCTACCGGCCCATGAGCACACGGGATCAGTAGGTGACCGATCGCAGCGCCCTCATTGTAACGGCACCGGTGCCGATAACCAGCGCAATGATGGCTCCCGAGACGACGAACACGGCGCCGACCGACCAGCGCTGAGCCAGCCACCCGGCAAATATCGGGCCGACCGGGCTCGTTGCCAGGACCAGGGCGCTGAACGCCGCCCCGACCCGCCCGAGCAGACGGCCGGGGATCTTGGCCTGCATCACGACGCTGATCGGGATGTTCGTCACTGCGAGCGTCACGCCGAGCCCGGCCATCAGTACGAGCGCGGTCGGAAAGCTCCGGGTGAGCCCGACCAAGAGGACGACCAGACCGATCGCGACGCCTCCGGTGAAGACGAACCGACCGGACGTACGGTGCATGTCGAAGCGGCCGAGGAGACCGGCCGCGACGAGACCCCCCGCCGCAGCCGCCGCCCCGAGGAAGCCGTAGACGTCCGCCCCTCCGTGCAGGACGAACGCCGCATACGGTGCGAACAGCGCGAAGAGCCCGTTGCCGAAGAAGTTCACGATGACCCCGATGGCGATGATTTCGACCATGAAACGGTTCTGTCGGATGAACGAGAATCCTTCCGAGAGCTCTGCTCGGAACGACTGCGGTCCGGGCTCGCGGCTCGGGTCGAGCCCGCGCGCGGGGCGGGGGATCGCGAGCAGCAGCACGGCCGCCACGAAGAACGTCAGGGCGTCGTACTCGATGGGCACGGTGACGCCGAGCAGCGCGACGAACACACCCCCGAGCGAGAGGCCGACGATCTGGTTGAGGCTGCCGCTGACCGAGAGCAGGCTGTTGGCCGGCGGAAGGTCGGAGGTCGGGACCACGGACGGCACGTACGCGTTGGTCGCGACGCGCACGATCGTAGCCCCGGAGCCGAGCATCACGACGATGACGAACAGCCCCTCGAGGTTCGCGACGCCGGCGAGCACGATGGCCGAAAGCGCCGCGACGACCAGGCCCTGGGTCACGTTCGTCACGACGAGGGTACGCCTCCGATCCCAACGGTCGACGTAGACCCCGAGGAACGGTCCGAACAGAACCCCCGGGAGGATCGTGCCGGTGACGACGATGCCCACGGCGAAGGCGGACCCGGTGAGCTCGAGGACCAACCAGAGGAGAGCCACCTCGAAGATGTAGTCTCCGGATTGAGAAACGAGCTGAGAGACCCAGAGCAAGAAGAACGGCCGATTGCCGAGGGTTCGACGATAGCTCGGAGGTCCGTGAGGAACGGTCCCAGGACTGGGAGGTGAGGACGGCGTCCGCTCCCAGTCGACCCCTTCCTCGGTGCTGGAAGGTAGGGAGGAGACCATGGAGGGCCAGCGGACCGTGGATTCGGTCTTATCGCTTCCCGAGGCAGCGCACGTACCGCTCCAGCGCGAGCAGAGCGACCCTTCCCACAACCCCCCTTGCGTCTCGGCCAAGCGCGGAAGAAGATCCAGACCCGCGGCGGGAACAACGCGAAATCGCTGCCCGCTCGCTCCCATGCGAGTTCGCCCCGACGCCGCGTGAGCCGCTCCTTCCGAGGCTGGTCGTTATCCTGCGAGGCTTCCTCCCCCTCCGAGAGCCATGGCCGGGCAGCAGCGTTCGGGGAACAGGAAACGGGTGTTAGTGGTCGGATCGACGGGTGTCGTGGGAAGCCGGGTGGTGGACCACCTCCTGCGCGCCGGACACGACGTGCAGGCGCTGGTTCGCAAGGGGAGCGACGTCTCCGCCCTCCGCACAAAGAAAGCCCTCCTGATCGAGGGTGACCTGACGATTCCGGATTCGCTGCGCCGGGCGCTCCAAGGGGTGGACGCTGTGGTGACGACCGCCCAGGGGTACGCACGACGCCCTACCGATTCCCTTGAGGCCGTTGACGACGAAGGGAATCGGAATCTCGCCGACGCTGCGAGCGAGGCCGCGGTCTCTCGGTTCGTCTTCTTGAGCATCCTGAAGTGTGACCTCGCGGTCGATGTCCCTCACTTCTACCAAAAGAAGCGCATCGAGGACTATCTTGCGAAGAAGGGGATTCCCTTCGTAGCGTTGCGTCCGGGAGCGTTCTTAGGGGGCAACCCGTGGATGCGCGATTCGTTCGCCCGGGGCGAGATTCCGGGGCTCGGCCCGGAGAATGTGCCTTGGACCTACATCCATCCGGACGACGTGGCCCGATCGGTGGCGGCCGCCGTCGACCACCCGGGAGTCGTCCACCAGAGGGTCGAACTCGGTATGGACCGGGCCGTCTCACGGGTCGAATTGGCCGAGGTGTTCAGCGCGCTCTCGGGAAGGGAGTTCCGCCTACCAGCTCCTGCGGGCCCGTCCCCTTGGGCGAACCTCTCAGAGCGTCAGCTCCACGACTTCATGGCGATGGCGAAGTTCTTCGCGACAGGCCAGTACGTCGCCGATACGACCCTTCAGGCCCGATTCTTTCCACCGGTGCCTACCGTCGAGGGCACGGTCGCGCGCGTGCTCGAAGAGGTCGGACTCGCGCCGTCGAGGCCGAAACGCGACTAGAGGCGACAGGGACTAGCGGGGACCCGACCGGGGAACGACGAACGGTAGGATCTTCGCGAGAAGAGGGCGCTCCCAACCGATTGCGGCGGAAAGGTCGGCTCGGTTAGGATCCCGCGCGCGTGGGAGACCCGAGGGCGAGAGGTCGTTCGCGCTGTGGTTAAGGAGCGGTCGGGCCTTCGCGGAGCGGATGCCGCGGGGCTCCGGGTACTGGACCCATCGCGTGTTCGTCGACTCGGACTCGCCCTACGCGGAGGTCCTCGAGGTGATGAAACCCGCGGCGCTCCCGCAGGTTCTAGGAGTACATCGCCTCTTGGATGCGCACGGGATTCCCCGGAACGGTAGGGTCCTCGACATTGCCTGCGGGATCGGCCGCCATATCGTTCCGCTGGCCAAGATCGGTTATCGAGCGGTGGGATGCGACTTCTCGCCTCGATTCATCGAGAAGGCGCGGGCTTGGGCGCGTCGCGCTCACTTGGACTCCCAGCGAATCCGATTCTACGTGACGGACTACCGCCGCATCGATCGGACCCTTCGGGCGGCAGGCGAAAAGCCGTTTGACGCGGCGGTCTGCATCTTCACTTCGCTCGGCCACTACGGCGAGAAAGGAGACCTCGCCGTACTGAGGGCGGTCCGCCGGGTGATTCGTCCCGGCGGGTTGTTCGTCCTGGAGATGGGCAGCCGGGATTGGGTTTTGCGTCACTATGCCAAGACCGGAGTGGTTCGGTACGGACGGGACCTCGAGTTACGGGAACGTCGCCGGTTCGACTGGGAACGCTCGGCGGTGGTCTCCCAATGGACCTTCTTCCGAGGCCGGGGTCGGCGGCGGCGCAAGATCTTCGAGCAGGAGACCATCGTCCGGCTCTACTCGTTGCACGAACTGCGAAGCTTGCTCGAACGTGCCGGCTGGGAGTACCTCCGGTCGTACGGAGATCTCGCGAAGCTCTCCCCCCACACCTTCGACTCTCGTCGCCTGGTCGCGGTCGCTCGAAGCAAGGGCGCGGGCTCCGGCACGCGGACCCGCGCAAAGGAGGAGGTCCCGAGACCGTAACCGGGCGGCTCAACCGAGCTCGCGGCGGAAGTGGATCAATCGCTCCACCTCCTCGTAACCCAGGGCCCGGTGGCAGCGCTCCGAGAGCGAATTCTCGACACGAGCATCCGAGGCGATCTCACGGCATCCCCGCGAGCGCACCCAGGCCTCCGCGGCCCGGACGAGCGTGCTTCCGATTCCTCGGCGCCTCCACTCGGGGACCACATACCAGCCTTCCAGGTACCCCACGGGGGCCGTACGGCACTTGTCCGCAAACGGGCGAACGCTCGCTTCGAGGAAACCCACGAGCTCGTCGCCCGACCGCTCGGCCACCAAGACGAGGAACGGAATCGAGAGGGCCCCGAACCTCCAGAGGTCTCCGCCTCGAAGGAACGAATCGGACTCGCGGGCGAGGTCCTCGGGCGAGCGGTCGGGCCACAATTTGGCTCGAAGTCGCAGCCAAGCCTCTCGGTCCGAGCTCTCGACTGGCCGGACCCGGACGTCCGAATTCAACATGGTTCCCCGGACGGACCGGTTGCAGAAGAACCTCTCGAGAGGACAGTCCGCCCCGGTTCTCTTCCTGGGAGCCTCGTCCTGACCAGGGCGATCCCAGTCGTCCCGGACTAGCCCCCCGTGCGGCGGTCCCCTCCCGGAGCGGGGAGTCCCTCCGCGCTCGCGACGGCGAACTCGAGGCATCCGGCCCATTCACGCCGGGGGGAGGCACGCGGGCACTAAACCGACCCGCGCGAAAGAGGAGACTACGCCCGCGAGGGTGCGTTCTGGACCTGGCGCTGTCTGCGGAGAATGTCCTGAACACGAGGATCCGACCGGGCGGCCGCGTACAGCGGTGAGTAGAGCAGCTCGAGAAGCGGGAGCACTCCGCGACGGTGCGCCTCCTCCATCGACGCGACGAACGAGTCCATCTCGCCGAGTGCGTAGTGCAGGAAGCCGATGAAGAACACGACCATCTCGCCCTGCTTCGACCTCTCCTGTAGCCGTTCGATGGACTGGCGGGCCGTCGCCGGGTCGCCCTGGCGGACCGCAAGGAAGCCGCGGTACACCAGCGTCCACGGGCTGTCCGGCCGAATGCGCTCCATCTCGCGTATCGACAGCTCTGCCTTCGCGAGGTCGTTCTTCCCGAGATAGTACTCACTCAAGTGAGCGTTTGTCCGGAAGCGAACGAGCGGCTTCGTCGCGTTCCAGAACGCGATTGCGTCGACCTCTCGCCCGGCGTAGGCCAGGGCTCGGCCGAGAAATGAGAGGACGTTGATGTCGTCCGGATTCAACTGCCGGGCGGCTTCCAGGAGACGGATGGCTTCGTCTATGTCGCCGTTCCCGGCGGCGAGCTGCGCCAACCAACGGTACGGGTCCGCAAGGCTCGGGTTCAGCTCCATCGCTCGGTGGGCTTCCCGCTCGCATTCGGCGAAGCGGTCCGAACCGAGGTACAGCGCCGCGAGGACCGAATGCGCCTCGGCGATCCCGTCGTTGAGCTCGAGCGCCTTGTGGAGTTCCCGGTGGGCCCGATCCTCGGCTTCGTGGAAATGGATCAATCCTTCGGTGGCGAGCCACAGGAGCGTCTCGGCAACACCGACCCGGGCCCGGGCGAACCTTGGGTCCCGGGCGACGGCGCTCTCGAAGAGCCCCAGGGCGGTGCGAATCGCCTCGACGGAACCCTTTTCGCCGAACAGCTGCCGCCCGTGCAGGAACAGCGAGTAAGCCTCCATATCCGACGTCTCCGCCGCGGCGGATGCGAGCGGGGGTGGGGGCTCGGAGGGTGGCCCGGTAAGGGTCGCCGCGACGGACCGCGCGACCTGGCCGGCGATGTCGTCCTGGATCGCGAAGATATCGCCGAGCGGTCGGTCGTAGCGTGTCGACCAGATGTGCGCTTCCGACCGCACATCGACCAGCTGTACGGCGATCCGGACACGGTCGCCCGACTTGCGGACGCTCCCCTCGAGCGCGAACCCAACGTCCAGCTCTTGGCCGACCTCGCGAATCGACTTCGGTTGGCCCTTGTAACGCTGGACCGACGTCCGGGCAATCACGCGGACTTGGGGAACCTGCGCCGTCCGTGAGATCAGCTCGTCGGTCAGGCCGTCCGCAAAGAACTCGTCGGCCGCGTCGGTGGTGAGGTTGGCAAGTGGGAGGACCGCGAGGCGGAGATTCTGCAACCTCTGGGTCGGGGGGGATGCGGAGGGAGATCGCGACGCTCCGACGGCGACACGGTAGATCTCGACCGGCTTCTCGACGTTCTTAAGGTTCCGTGTGCCGACCTTCTCAATGGCAATCGGGAGCTTGTTCCGCACCTGCTCGTAGACAGTCGCTGAAAGGCAAATCCCTCCCGGCTCGGCGAGGGGCTCGATCCGGGAGGCGACGTTCACGGCGTCGCCGACCACGTCGCCCTCCTCCTCAACGACGTCCCCGGCATGGAGCCCTATCCGGAGCTGGAGTTGGTCCGCTGAATCGACCGAGGCGTTCCGCCGGGCGATCGCCTGCTGGATCTCCACCGCGCACCGGACCGACTCGACCGCGCTCGCGAACTCCACCAAGAAGCCGTCCCCGAGGGTCTTCACCTCGCGTCCCCCGTAGGACGCGAAGATCGGTCGCAGCAGAGACTGATGCTCGCGGCGCAAGCGCAACGCTGCCTCCTCGTCCTGCTGACCCAGCCTCGTGAAGCCGACGAGGTCGGTGAACATGATCGCCGCGAGGCGTCGGGTCGACGACACGGACCTGAGACGGCCTTCCGGGGGTTAAGGCCGCGGGTAGGTCCCATTCTGCTTGTCGCTTGCCGGAGAGAAGCTAGTGGGCGCCTATCTGGAGAGTCGGGCGCCTTGACCTTGCGGAAGTGCGACCGCCGCGCGACGAGCCCTTTCGAACAGTGGGTATTGCTCTCAGAGGGTTCGCTGCTCCTCGCACGCGGTGCTCCACCATTTCCGATGGTGGGCGGGCGTTAGGGAAACCAGCCACCGGAGGGAGCTGAACTAAGGGTTCAGTGCCACCGACGAACCTGTGAAGGCGCTTTTCCCTCTCGCGACCGGTGAGCTAGCGGTACTACGAGCCTAGCCAGGTTGTTTCTGGGAAGCCACGGAAGTGGGGGTCGCCCGTCAGAACTGTGCCATGAAGGACTCGGGCAGTCGAAAAGATCACCGCATCTGAGAGTCCGGGGTTGCTCAAGCCCTTGGACTTCGCGTTCGCTCGGAGCTCCAGGTCGGCGTCATGCACGCCCACCGCGATTTCGAGGGAGATCGGAGTAACCTGGCTGAGCGTGGAGATGTCCGCGACCTTCCGGCGTACGACCGACCGACCAACACCGTCACGGAAGAGTTTACGCGCGACCTCAGCCAGCACTACGTCGGGCGTGACCACAACCTCCGAACCGGCGATGACCTCCCGAACCTGCGCTTCCTTCGCCGAACCCGCCAGGAACTCAATCCAGGCAAAGGAGTCAACGATCGCTATCAAGGCGATCGGCCTCGGTGAATCGGGTGACCTTCCCCCGAAGGCTACCGGAGAGTCGCGCGATAACGGCCGCGCGCTGCAACTTGAGAATTTCGCGAATCGTCTCGTCAGCGGTCTTGGTTCGTAACGCTCGCTGAAACCGTTCGAGCTCGTGGAGCGTGTCCCGAGAAACTCTAACGGTAGTGGCTCCCGCGCTCATGGCCGCCTTGTATGCAGTATAGTGTATATGTACTTGGTACTTGGACCACTGCCATCGTTCACTCTCGCATCCTCCGGCCCGACAGCGGGTTCGAATCGGGATAAGCAGCCACTGGACGGACCTGAACTAAGGGTTCAAGTCCACCGGGCTCGAAGAGCGACCATGCTCGCGGGTCCTCCGGGTCAAGATTGGGTCCGGTGAGAGAGGCTTGAAGTTCGAACTTTCTTTCGGACCAACACGTTGCTCTCCCCGAACGGCCGGATCACCCGGAATCCCTCTCGCTGGAACATGCCGACGGTCCCGAACCAGGTCGCCACGGCTCGGCCGTGAGTTGCGGGATACGCTTCAACTATTCCACCGCCCTGACGCCGAATCGCATCCAACGCCGCACGAAGGGCGAGGCCCGCGATTCCCGACCTACGGGACGGCCGATCCACAAAGAAGCAGGTGACCCTCCAACGGGGTGGCCCGCCGAGGGAGCCAACAATCGCGTTGTACTTGCGCCCACGTTCGACTCGAGGAAGGTCCTCTCGACGACCGAACTGACACCAACCCACGGGTAGTCCGTCTCGGTAGACCAGAATCCCTTGGGCGTGTCCCTGTTGGAGGAGAGCCAGATGGTCTCGGCGATTTGCCTCTTGGCGCCCTGCGCTGGCGAGGGGCCCCGTAGGGCCTTCTCGGTGGTAGAACATGCACCAACATCCCGCTTGCACTCCGTGGTACTTGCGGAAAAGCGCCTCAAAGTCTGACCACCGCGACGGTTCGAGTTCGTGCGCCTCGAGTCGGTGGGTCGTAGGCTCGCTCAGGCGCTGCATATCATCTCCCCGCAACGTGAGTTGCTCGAGACCATGAGGATTCGGATGAGCCAACCACTGGAGGGACCTGAACTAAGGGTTCAAGTCCTCGGAGTCGCGAGTCTCTCAGTCAAAACCCGCCGCGATGCGCTATTCGCCCCCAGCTCCCGTGCCGCGTGCCCGGTTGTAGGTCAGGCTTCTGCTGACCGGAGGGAAGGTTCCCTCCGGGGTTCTTGCAGGCGCCTCCCGGGGGTTCCCGACGATCCAGCTCCCGGCGGTTCGGAGAGTTAAGCGGATATGTCGAACGCTCGTTCTAACCCATGTGAGTCTCGGATTCCGAGAAGGGTTCGCCCGAGTCCTAGGCCATCGCCTCTATTGGAAGTCTATCGGTGAGAGCGAGCAGGGCACGATCTTGTGCTTGCACGGCGGGCCGGGAGGCAATCACTGGTTTACGATGCCCATGGCCGACATGGCGACCCTCGGCTTTCGAGTCGTCATGTACGACCAGTTCGGGTGCGGTCTGTCCGACCGGCCGCGGTCCTTCGAAGGATACTCCATCGAGTCTGCGGCAAGAGAGGTGGACGCTGTCCGTCGGGCACTCCGCTTGGGCCGATGTCACCTCTGGGGATCGAGCTATGGCGGAGCCCTTGCCCTCCAGGCCGTGCTCCAATCTCCGAAGAGTTTTCGGACTCTGATCGTCTCGAGCGGCTATGCATGCGCGCGCCAAGCTGAAGCAGAGCTGGCGCGCCTTGTCCGGCGTCTGCCGCGTCGAGACCGGAGTGCAATAGAGTCCGCAGAATCCCGAGGTCGCCTGAATACGGCGGCCTATCGTGCTGCCGTCACCAAGTTCTATCGCCTCCACGGGAACGGCCTTCCCGTGCGTCCCTATGAGGTGGCCCTCGGATTTCAAGGTCAGAACCGGGAACTTCAGACGGCACTGTTCGGCCCGGGCGAAGGCATCCTGGCGCATTCAACCGGAACCATGACGGACTGGGATGTTCGTGACCAGCTCGGACGAATCCGAGCCCCGACCTTGGTCATGGTCGGTCGGCATGACTTCATCACCCCATCTTGTGCCCGGACAATTCACCTCGGGATTCCGGGGTCGAAGTTCGTGGTCTTCGAAAACGCGGGCCATGAACCCGCCTTCAAGGAGCGGGGCCGGTTCATGCAGGTCGTCAGGGATTTCCTGGCCCAGGCGGCGAACTCCTCGTAATCGGACAGCACGGCGAACGCGGGCCGGGCCAGGATAAGGCCCATGAATCGGTCGATGCCCAGACCTCGCGAGTGAACGATCGATCAGACGGACCTTGGTGAACGAACGGTCGTGCTCCCGCCGAGGGCGTCGTTCCGGACTGCTCGCACTTCTCTGCAACTCGTTCCCGATGCCAAGTCGCGGAGGAAAGCAGCCCCTGGAGGGACCGGAACCAAGGGTTCATGTCCCTGAGACAGCCAGCTTATCCTAGGTTACTTGTGCTGAAGGACGTTGCCGGCTCCAAGTCGACGTGGGAAAAGGGTCCGTTTCCGACGGTGAGCCGGTTCTCGGGTGTTCCTCGGATACCTTGATCCGTTGTCCATACCGGTGTAGCCCGTCATCCAAACGACCCGACCTGCGCTCTTCTTCCGACAAATCACATCACGGGCCCTCTCCCCTAAGAGCCCTTCACTCGAAGAATGGGTTGGTGCCGGGATCTTTCGACCCCGGCACGTTATGGGCTACGGCAGAACGATCCACGACCCCGTTATCGTCGCGGTACCTCCAGAGAAGTCGACTTCGTAGTAGAGCGGGGCGACGGACGGGCCGACGATCACGACGTGCGACAGCGCCACTGTCGTATCGACGGAATACGCGACCGCGGCGACGCCATAGGCGCCCCCGACGACCAGGTTCGGTCCAAACGAGTAGCTTCCGTCAACCCCCATGAGCCCGTAGTCGTAGCTGTTCGCGATTGCGTTGTCTTGCACCACGCAATTCGGCGAACATCCAAGGTCAAGCTCGATGCCGGCGTCGTTATCGTAAATCTGGTTGTGCGTTGCCACAACCGTTCCCGAACCGTCTTCGAGGATCCCTGGGAATTGATACTCGGTCAGGTAGTCTGAACCACACAATCCCGCTGCGAGTAAGGCCGCGTTGTACGCACATTCGAATTGTCCAATGATGTTGTACGAGAGCGTCACAGAAGCTCCGGACCCCAACACGAACACGCCAGCGAACCCACCGTTTGTCGTCGAACTGATGATCGAGTTATAGACGATCGTCGCCGACGAATCGTTCACGAAGACGCCGAGTCCGAATTCACCCACCACGGAAATCGAGTTGTACGCGATGTACGCGGAGCTCCCGCCGGCTACTGTGACGGCGTTAGCCGCGGACGACTGTATCACCACGTTGTGAACGATGGTGGCTGAGCACGAATGCAAAGAGGCGCCGAGGTCGATTCCGGAGTACCAGCCAACATCGTCGCTGCTGGTCATCACCCTGTCATACGAGATCAGGGCGGAGCTACCGGCTGGCGAGTTCACATGGCCACAGAGGCCGATGGGTTCCCCGTCATAGCCGAAACCGGAGATAGTCACTCCCGTGACCTGTCCAAAGCCGAGGAGAGCGGACGCCGGCGGTGAGCCCACCACGTAGTCCAGCCCGAATGCGATCCCATCCCCATACGAGAGAACTCCCGTCGGGGTAGGAGACGGGCCGCCGCAGGCGGCCCCTTCGGTACCACCGGTTGTGGTGACAACCGCCGACTGCAGGTTCAGGTAGGCGCTACCACCAACCCCGATGGCGCCCCCCGCGTAAGCACTGATGAAGACCGTGGGGGACTGGGGGCCGGGAGCGATGATGCACTGCAGGGTCTCCAGCACCGTGACCCCGGAAATGGCCACCGTGGCGCCGCCGCCAAGCTCGATCATCCAGGGATTGCCGAACACATCGGGCGTCACCACCGCCGGGCTCTGGATGATCGTGCTTCCCGGCCCGGAACCGATGATGCTGACGGACTTGTCAATGGTCAGTTGTTCGACGTAAGTCCCGGGAGCGACCAAGATCGTGTCGCACGGACTTGCTGCGTTGATCGCGCTCTGAATAGTCGGATACTGGTGGGATGGGACCTTCAGTACCGCGCAGTGCGACCCGTTCCCGGTTGCCGCCGCGGATGACACTCCCACAGTCCACGCCAACATCGCGATGGAGACCACCATCACGAGCACTGTCGTCGCGACTCGCTTTCCCTTCCTATTCCATATCATTGCCTAATTCCTCCTCGAGTTCCCCCTTCCTCCCTAGTGCTACGGTCGTCGGCGCCGGAAGGGGAACCCTTCGACCAGCACCGACCAACGCCTTCAGTCGGCGACCTCGGGCCGTCCACTCCGGACTGGGAACCCGAGGCCACCCATTCCGGAACTCCGCACCCTCGTCGGTGCAGGTCCGGATTCGCTTCCACGGCGACCCGGACCACGCGCTCGTCGCGCATGGCTCACCGCGGTGTTATACGCCATTTTGCTCGGCCGTTAGGATGGGTTCGTGAAGTGGATTTCACTCGCCAAATCCCCCGCCTTGGCGCAATTCCGCAACCCGACGCCGTACGGGGGTAAAGAATCGAGAGTTAGCGGCGGCGCGAAAGGTGCACCTTGATCTCGTTGATACTTGGTCGCCGCGGGACGGACCCTTTCGAGCGTGGGGTGTTGTTCCCGTCGGAAGTCTAGTTCCTTGAACGGCACGCTCAGACTCCATCTACGACGTGTTCGAATTGAGAGAAAGCAGCCACTGGAGGGACTTGAACCCCCGACCTGCTGATTACGAATCAGCCGCTCTGCCAACTGAGCTACAGTGGCGACGTTCAGCGGCGAGGCCCGGTACCGCATAACTTTGGCTCACACCTCCCGTCAGGACGGCGCCGTTAGCGATCGCCGGGGTCGGGTAAAGCTCGCTGATGCGACGAAATCTAGCCT
>JASHTB010000031.1 GCA_030040775.1 Thermoplasmata archaeon
CCGTCGAGCCGCCGGAGGAGGCGTTCGACTGGACCCGCGCCCCGTCCGAGGCGCCCGAAACTCCGGAGTACGTGACGGCCTCGTTCGACCGCGGGGTGCCCCTCGCGCTGAACGGGCACCGAATCCCCCTGCACGAGCTCATCGCTCGTCTCAACCGGGTCGCCGGAGCCCACGGGGTCGGCCGGATCGACCACCTAGAGTCCCGCGTCGTCGGGATCAAGTCGCGGGAGGTTTACGAGTGCCCGGCCGCCACGCTCCTCATCGCCGCGCACCAGGCGCTCGAGGCCCTCGTCCTCCCCCGGGACGTCACCGACTTCAAGCGCACGGCCGAGCAACGGTACTCGCTGCTCGTCTACGACGGTCTCTGGTTCACCCCGCTACGGGAGGCGCTGGACGCGTTCGTCTCTTCGACCCAGGCCCGGGTGAGCGGGGAGGTCACCGTGAAGCTGTTCAAGGGGGCCGCCCGGGTCACCGGGCGCCGCTCGCCGCACGCTCTCTACCAGACCGCGCTCGCGACGTACTCCGCGGGGGATCAGTTCCGGCGCCAGATGGCGGAGGGGTTCATCTACATCTGGGGGCTGCCCGCGCGTACCTGGGCAGCGGTGGGATCGAAGCCGAAAGCCGCGACGCCGCCGCCCGCGAAGTACCGTCCCTGAGGGCGGTACCTTCGTTCCAAACGATGTCCGACCCCTCTTCGTTACCGTCCTTCGTCCGCTCGCCCCAGGTCGACTTCCTGAGCTCGCTCGCCGTCGACCGGACGCTCGCGAAGCACGACCTCGCGGGAAGCGTGGCCCATGTCGAGATGCTCGCCCGCGTGGGTCTACTCTCCTCAGCGGAGGAGACCTCGCTCCTCGCGGGACTCCGGACGATTCACGGAGAGATCGAGCACGGTCGGTTCCGCTGGCAGGAAGCCCTCGAAGACGTTCACACGAACATCGAGCATCGCTTGACGGAGCTCGTGGGACCGGCGGGAGGGAAGCTGCACACGGCGCGGAGCCGCAACGACCAGGTCGCGCTGGACGAGCGGCTCTACCTCCGCGAGGCGGTCGCCCAGGTCGCGCACGCGCTCCTCGAGCTCGAGGGGGCGCTCCTCTCTCAGGCCCGGGCCGGGGCCGCGACGCCGATGCCCGGCTACACGCACCTTCAACGGGCCCAGCTCGTGACCGTGGGTCACTGGTGGCTCGCCCACTTCTGGCGGTTCGACCGGGACCTCGACCGTTTGTTCGCCACCGTGGACCGGTCGGACGTCTCCCCCCTCGGGGCCGGCGCGCTCGCCGGTTCCACGCTCCCCATCGACCCACAGTACGTCGCGAACCGCCTCGGGTTTGCACGACCGTTCGAGAACTCGATCGATGCGGTGAGCGACCGGGACCCGTTGGTCGAGCTCCTCTTCGACCTCGCGCTCCTCGCGGTCCACGCGAGCGCGCTCGGCGAGGAGATCGTACTGTTCGCTTCGAAGGAGTTCGGGTTCCTTCTGCGGTCGCCCGAGCTAGGCTCGGGCTCGAGCCTGATGCCCCAGAAGCGCAATCCCGACGTCGCCGAGCTCGCCCGGGGGAAAGCCGGACGGGCGGTGGGCGACCTCGCCTCGCTGCTCGTGACGTTGAAGGGTCTTCCCCTTTCGTACGACCGCGACCTTCAGGAGGACAAGGCGCCGGTCCTCGACTCGGTCGCGACCCTCTCGGCGGTGCTCAGTGCCCTCCTCCGGGTCGTTCCTTCCCTCGCGTTCGACCCGGTTCGCCTGCGTTCCGCGAGCGAGGACGCCGATCTCCTCGCGACCGACCTCGCCGAGGCCCAGGTCGCCCACGGGGTACCCTTCCGGGAGGCTCACGAGGCGGTCGCCGCGCTTTACGCAGACCCGGAAGGGTTGCCCAGAGCCCTTGCGCACACGCCCGCCGCCGGGGTCGACCCGAAGGTCTTCGCTCCGTCCGACCCGGTGGCCTCGCTCTCCCGCCGCGCGTCGTGGGGCGGCCCCTCACCGGCCCAGGTGGCCCGGCAGCTCGCCCTGGCCGAGGACCGCCTCTCGCGCCGGCGGAGTTCCCTCTCCTCGCTCGACCGCAAGGTCGGGCTCGTCGAGGAGCTATTGACCGAGGGACCGAAATGACGCAGTGCCCAGAGTGCGACGCGACCGTAGAGAACCACGCGATGATCCTGGGGGAGGTCTTCCCCTGTCCCGATTGCGGGACGGAGCTCGAGGTGACGGGGAAGGAACCGTTCCGAGTAGAGCCCGCCCCCCAGGAAGCCGAGGACTGGGGTGAGTGAGGGGTTCCGGCTCGGGGTCTTCTACACGATCGTTCGCCCCGAGGAGAAATGGATCTTCGCGGCGGCGGAGGCTCGGGGCGTTAAGGTCGAGCGCTACGACGACGGGGAGGTGACGTTCGGGCTCGACCGCCCGGCCGAGCTGCCGGACGTCCTCGTTAACCGCTCGGTGAGCCACACCCGGTCGGTCTACGCGACCCGTTGCTTCGCCCACTACGGCGTCCCGACCGTGAACGACCCGGCCGTCGTGGAGCTCGCCGGCGACAAGGTCTTCGCGTCGCTCCGTCTCGCCGAGCACGGGGTGCCGACCCCTCGGACGGTCGTCGCCCTTTCCCCCGAGGCTGCCGTGAAGGCGGTCGAAGAGGTCGGGTACCCGGCGGTGCTGAAACCCCCGGTCGGGTCGTGGGGGCGCCTGATGGCGAAGGTCGACGACGCCGAGGAGGCTGCCCAGATCCTCGAGCACAAAAGCGCGCTCTCCTCCCCGGTGCACTCGGTCTTCTACGTTCAGGAGTACGTCCCGAAGCCGGACCGGGACCTCCGCGTCCTCGTGATCGGCGACGAGGCGGTCGCGGCGATGTACCGCCGCTCGAGCGAGTGGCGGACGAACGCGGCGCGGGGAGGGGCGGTCGAGCCGGCACCGCTCACCCCGGAGCTCTCCGAGCTCTCCCTGCGGGCGGCGCACGCGGTCGGCGGCGGAGTGCTGGCGGTCGACCTGATGGAGTCGCCGCACGGCCTGGTCGTGCACGAGGTCAACCCGACCCCCGAGTTCAAGGCCCTGACCGGGGCTACGGGCGTCGACATCGCCGGCAAGATCGTCGAGTACGCCGTCGGGGTGGGTCGGCGGTGAAGGTCGCGGTGGTGGGGGCTTCGGGGTACGTCGGCGGCGAGCTTCTTCGCCTGCTCCTAGCCCATCCGAACGCCGAGGTCGTCCAGGTCACCTCGAACTCGATGGCCGGGAAGGCCGTCGGCCGAGCGCACCCCAACCTGCGCCGGGCGACGGCGCTCCGGTTCGTTCCGCACGCGGACCTCAAGCCCGCCGAGGTGACGTTCGTCGCCTCTCCCCACGGGGAGTCGATGACCGAGACGCCCGCGCTGCTTGAGAACGGCGGCGTCGTCATCGACCTCTCCGCGGACTTCCGCCTGCGAGACCCCGCCCTCTATCCCGAGTACTACCACGTCACCCATCCTCATCCCGAGCTGCTCGCGGAAGCGGTCCCCGGTCTCCCCGAGCTCTACCGGGACCGGCTGCGTACCGCCCGCCTCATCGCGGTTCCCGGGTGCGTCGCGACCGCCGCGATTCTCGCCCTGAAACCGCTCGCGGTCCACGGGTGGGTCGCCCCGGGCCCGGTGGTGGTCGACTCGAAGAGCGGCTCGTCCGCGAGCGGAAGGGACTCGGGCTCCGCCGGGCTCCACGCCGAGCGCTCGGGCGTGATGCGGGCGTACGCTCCGGCGGGCCACCGCCATACGGCGGAGATCGAACAGGAGACGGGCCTCACGGTCGCACTCTCTTGCCACGGGGTCGAGGCGGTCCGCGGCGTGCTCGCCACCTGCCACGTACCGGTGAACCGTTCGGTCAGCGACAAGGACCTCTGGAAGCTTTACCGGGAGGCGTACGGGAAGGAGCCGTTCGTCCGGATCGTGCACGAGACGGAAGGGCTCTACCGAGAGCCCGAGCCGAAGATCCTCTCCGGAACGAACTACTGCGACCTCGGCTTCGCCTCCGACCCTCATGCGGGTCGGGTGGTCGCCCTCGCCGCCCTCGACAACCTCATGAAAGGAGCGGCGGGCGCCGCCGTGCAGTGCTTCAACGTCCGTTCGGCCCTGCCCGAGACCTCCGGCCTGGAGTTCCTCGGTCTCCACCCGATCTAGGAGGGAGGATGACGATCGTCGTCAAAGTCGGGGGCGCGGCCGGGAACGCTCTCGCGCCGGTACTGGCGGACCTCGCCGGCCGGCGGGACTTTGTCCTCGTCCATGGGGGGTCTCGCGAGGTCGACCGGATCGGAGAGCAGCTCGGGCGGCCGTCCGAGTACTACACTTCCCCCAGCGGGGTCGTCTCCCGCAGGAGCGACCCCGGCCACCTCGAGGTCGTCGTCCTCGCGCTCGCCGGTAAGGTCCAGACCGAGATCGTCGCGGGGCTGGCCCAGCAGGGGGTGCGGGCGGTCGGTCTCTCGGGCGTGGACGGCGGACTCCTCCTCGCCCGCCGTAAGGAAGGAGCCCGGGCGGTCGTCGGCGGCCGGACCGTGCGCCTCTCGGACGATCTTTCCGGCACGGTCGAGCGCGTCAACGTCGACCTTTTGCGCGTGCTCCTCGGTGCGGGGATCGTTCCGGTCGTAGGGCCCCCCGCCATCACGAAATCGGGCGAGGTCGTGAACGTCGACGCCGACCGGGTCGCCGCCCGGGTCGCCGAGGCGCTCTCCTCCGAGGCGCTGGTCCTCCTCACGAACGTCCCCGGCCTCCTGCGCGAGCCGAACGACCCGTCCTCGCTCGTCCCGCACATCGCGCGCTCGGAGTTCGATTCGTTCCTTCCGCTCGCCCAGGGCCGGATGCGAAAGAAACTGCTAGCCGCGCGGGAGGCGCTCGAGGGGGGCGTGGGGAAGGTCGTGATCGCCTCCTCCGCCGGTCCCCATCCGGTCGAGGCGGCGCTGCGAGGCGAGGGGACGGTGGTCGAATGACCTCGGCCGAGCCCGCGGTCTCGCCGGAGTTTGGAGTCTCTTCCGCCGAGCGGCTCACGCTCGTGCGGGGACGCGGCGCCCGCCTCTGGGACCCGTCCGGTCGCTCCTACGTCGACCTGGGCGCGACGCACGGGGTCGGGAACTTGGGCGAAAGCCCGCCGGAGGTCGTGAGCGCGATCGCGACCCAGGCGCACGAGCTCCTCTACCTCGGAAGCGGGTACGCGAACCCGGTCCGCACGGCGTTCCTGGAGCGCCTGCTCTCGCTCCTGCCCTCCTCGTTCGGCAGCGTCTTCCTCTCGAACTCGGGGACCGAGGCAGTGGAAGCGGCGCTGAAGGTCGCGCGCTCCGCGACCGGCCGCTCGAAGGTCGTCGCCGCGATGCGCGGGTTCCATGGTCGGACGCTCGGCGCGCTCAGCGCCACGTGGCGCCGGGAGTTCAGGGAGCCGTTCGAGCCGCTCGTGCCGGGGTTCGTGCACGTCCCGTTCAACGACGCGGCGGCGCTCGAGGCCGCGGTCGACGAGAAGACCGCGCTTGTCCTGATCGAGCCGGTGCAGGGCGAGGGAGGAATCCACGTCGCCTCCGAGGAGTTCTTGCGGGCGGCCCGCTCGGCGACGGCCCGCACGGGTTCCCTGCTCGCGTTCGACGAGGTCCAGTGCGGCCTCGGCCGCACGGGCCGATTGTTCGCGTTCGAGCGCTGGGGTGTCGTCCCGGACCTCCTCCTCCTGGCGAAGTCGCTCGCCGGCGGCATCCCGATCGGGGCGACGGTGGTCGCCCGCGAGGTCGTCCCCCGCTTCCGCGGCAGTCACCATTCAACGTTCGGCGGGAACCCGCTCGCCTGCGCCGCCGGTCTCGCCGCCCTCGACCTCCTGGTGCGCGAGCGCCTGCCCGAGCGGGCCGAGCGGCTCGGCGTCCTCGGCCTTGAGCGCCTGAAGAACCTCCCTTCCGAGAGCGTGCGCGAGGTGCGCGGGCTGGGCCTCATGATCGGCGTAGAGTTCCGCAACCGGGTCGCTCCGATCCTCTCCGCGCTCGAGGCCCGAGGGTTCCTCGCGATCTCGGCCGGGTCGACCGTGATGCGCCTACTACCCCCGCTCGTGATCACGGACGAGGAGTGGGAGTCGGGTCTGCGGGCGATCACCGAGGTGGTCGCCGGTGGATGAGGTCGAGGCCCTCGAGCGGCTCGTCCGGAGGTACAGCCCCTCCGGGCGGGAGGGGCTAGCGGTCCGGGAGTTCGTCCGGATCGCCCGCGCCCTCGGGTACGCGACGCACACGGACCGGGTGGGCAACGGCATCGCCCGGCGCGGACGAGGCCACCCGCGGATCGTCTACCTCGGCCACATCGACACCGTCGAGGGGCGGCTCCGGGTCCGGCGTCGGGGTGGCCGACTTTACGGACGGGGTACCGTCGACGCGAAGGGCCCGCTCGCGGCGGCCCTCCTCGCCGGGCGGGACCTTCCCGGCACCGGCGAGTACGTCGTGGTCGCTGCCGTCGGCGAAGAGACGGACAGCCGGGGGGCCCGGTATCTCGTCCGGCGTGCTCGACCGGACGCGGTGATCGGCGGAGAGCCGAGCGGATGGAACGGGGTGACGATCGGCTACAAAGGGGAGCTACGACTCGAGCTCACGTTCCGGGGAGAGCGGACGCATCTCTCCTCCCCCTTCCCGACCGCGACCGACCTCCTGGTCGACTGGCTGGGCGCCGTTCGGTCGTTCGTCGCCGCCCGCCCGAAGGAGTCCCCCTTCCGCTCCCTCACGACCAAGGTCGTGGAGGTTGTGACCGCTCGGCACGACGGGGAGGAGACGGCCCGGGTCGTCATCGACTTCCGGCTGCCGCCGTCGATCTCGACCGAGGAGCTGCTCCGGTCGCTCCCGCCCGCCGTGGGCGCTTCGCTGGCCGTGAGGATCCGGGACGAGCCGCTCGAGGTCGACCGGTCCAACCCGGTCGTCGCGAGCCTTGTGGAGGGCGTGCGAGCGGCCGGCGGGCGCCCGACGCTCTGGCACAAAGGCGGGACCACCGACCTCAACCTCGCCCTCCCCGTTTGGAGGGTCCCCGGGGCCGCCTATGGCCCGGGAGAGGCCCACCTCGATCACACCGACCAGGAGTCGGTCTCCCTCGAGGAGCTCGCTCGGTCGGT
The DNA here is from genome assembly GCA_030040775.1 of Thermoplasmata archaeon. Classification (GTDB taxonomy): domain Archaea; phylum Thermoplasmatota; class Thermoplasmata; order Lutacidiplasmatales; family UBA184; genus Lutacidiplasma. Next base: position 7,061 of record JASHTB010000031.1, read on the forward strand.
CTCGGTCCTGCGTGTCGCGCTCACCCGACTCCGCTCGGGAGTCCTCACTCCTCGAGGGTCGGACGGCGGTGCTTGACGAAGTCGCCCGCGCGCAGCTCCCGCATAGCCTGGACGAGCTCGTCCTGACGGTTCATCACGATCGGGCCGTACCACGCGACCGGCTCGTGAAGCGGGCGGCCCGAGACGAGAAGGAAACGAAGAGCCGTTTCCGCGGCCTGGGCTCGCACGGAGCCGCCGGGGCCGAAGAGGACCGTCTCTCCGGCGTCGACCGGGCGGGAGTCGGTTCCCTCGAACCGACCGGTCCCTTCGACCGTGTGGGCGAAGACGGTGAAGCCGGCATGGGTCGGGAGCTCGAAACTCCCTCCGGGCGGGACCGTAACGTCCAGATACGTCGGGTCGACCGGGATTCCGCGCACCGGCCCCTCCGCCGTCCCGAACCGACCGGCGACGACCTTCACCCGGCTACCCGCATCGGTCGTTACCTCGGGGATCTCGGCGGCCGTGAGACCACGATACGCCGGTACGCTCATCTTCTCGCGGGCCGGTAGGTTGACCCAGAGCTGGAAGCCGGACATCGTCCCTTCGGTGCGGTGGGGCATCTCCTGGTGGATGATCCCGCTGCCCGAGTTCATCCACTGGACGTCTCCCGAGCCGATCACCCCCGAGTTCCCGAGGGTGTCGCCGTGCGCGACCTCGCCGTTCAGGACGTAGGTGACGGTCTCGATGCCCCGGTGGGGGTGCCAGGGGAACCCGGCGAGGTAGTCTTCCGGGTTGGACGAGCCGAACCGGTCGAGGAGGAGGAACGGGTCGAAGAGCGGTACCTCGTTGTTCGAGAAGGAGCGGCGCAGGCGCACGCCGGCTCCCTCGAGGGTCGGCACCCCCGCAAACCGTCGAACGATCGACCGGACAGGGTCGGACATGTTCGTAACCTTGGTACATTCTATTACCGTAGGTAACTTAAAGGGTCGCGGAGGCTCGGGTAACCGAGGCGGGCTCGTCGGGCCGTCGGACCGAGCGCCGTTCGGACCCGCGGTCAGAGCCAGTGGAGACTTCCGAACGCCGAGGCGAGCGCGAACCCAAGCGCCGCGCCCGATAGTGGCCCGAGCGCCCACCCCGTGAGGACCCCTCGGATCGCCTTCCGGAGCACGGTCTTCTGCCCTCTCGCGACCCCGGCGCCGATCATCGACCCGACGAGCGCCTGATTGATCGACGTAAAGTAGCCGAAGACGACGTAGACGAGGATCACCGCGGCCTGGGCGAGCTGGGAGGCGATGGCCATCGGAGG
>JASHTB010000032.1 GCA_030040775.1 Thermoplasmata archaeon
GGGGACGTCCTCCTCGTCCTCGAGGCGATGAAGATGCGCAACGAGATCCAGAGCCCGGCGACCGGTATCGTGAAGGATGTCCGGGTCGGGCCGGGCGCCAACGTCCGGGCCCGCGAGCCGATGCTGTTCGTCGCCCCTGGCGAGTGACCGTTCCGCCGAAGGGCGGACGTCGCCTCGTCTTCCTGAGAGGCCGGACCCCGCGGGGGGTCGGTGTCGGTCAGAGGGCCGCGCGGCCGTGGCCACACGCCGGGCAAACGGTGGCGCCCGGCGGCAGGGTAGTCCCGCAGTAGATGCAGAAGTCGACCGGCGGGGCCGAAGCCAACGGGGAGGACGACGGGAGCGGAGCGGCGGGGTTGGCCCCCGCAGACCCTCCCGCGCGGCCGCGAGGAGAAGGGCCCCCGGGGCTCGAGCCCGGGCGCGCGGCACGCCGCGGCAGGTAGATCAGCGCGAACCCGATGAAGATCCAGACGATGAGCGCGTAGAACGCGTACTCCGAGTACTGGGGGAACTCGAAGAGAATGGCGAACGCCACCACGATCGCGACCAGGTTGGCGATCGAAAGGACGACCCGAGGGTTCACGTTCGGCTCCGAAAAAAAGGAGGGCATCCGGATAGATGGGCTTTGGTGCCGGCTCGAAGCCCTCGGTTCGGTCGCCGGAGCCAAATAGCCGCCGCGGCTGGCGCGGCGCCGTGACGAAGGTGCCGGCCCTCGTCCGTCGGGACGAGTTCACCTACGAGATCCCTCGCGGGGAGGTCGAGGGGATGCGCGTCCCCGGACTGCTCTTCTCGGACGAGGCGCTCCTCCCGGGGGTCGCCGGGGACCCTTCGCTCGTTCAACTCGCGAACGTCGCGACCCTGCCCGGCATCCAGGAGAACGCGCTCGCGATGCCCGACATCCACTTCGGCTACGGCTTCCCGGTCGGCGGCGTCGCCGCCTTCGACCTCTCCGAGGGGGTCGTCTCCCCGGGAGGGATCGGGTACGACATCAACTGCGGCGTCCGGCTGATCCGTACCTCGCTCACGGCCGAGGAGGTTCGTCCGCGCCTCGGCGCCCTCATCGACCGCCTCTTCCGGGAGGTCCCCTCGGGGGTCGGTTCCCAGGGCGGCCACCCGATCAAGCCCGCCGAGATGGACGAGGTCCTCGCCGGGGGCGCGGCGTGGGCCGTTCACCGGGGGCTCGGCCGGCCCGAGGACCTCGCCGTTCAGGAGGAGGAAGGCCGGCTCCGCTCGGCCGAGCCGCGGGAGGTCTCCGAGAGCGCCCGCAAGCGCGGCCTCAAGCAGCTCGGCACCCTCGGTTCGGGAAACCACTTCCTCGAGGTCCAGGTCGTCGACCAGGTCTTTCACGACGAGTTCGCCCGGGTCCTCGGTCTCGAGCCGGGACGCGTGGTCGTGATGTTGCACACCGGCTCGCGCGGGCTCGGCCACCAGGTGGCGACCGACTTCATCCAGCGGATGGACCGTCGCCTCCAGGAGTCCGGCGTTCGCCTGGTCGACCGTCAGCTCTCGTGCGCGCCCGTTTCCTCCGAAGACGGGCAACGGTACCTTGCGGCGATGGCGGCCGCCGCGAACTTCGCGTGGGCCAACCGCCAGACGATCACCCACGGTGTCCGCGAGGCGTTCCAGGCCGTCTTCGAGCGGCCGGCCGAGGAGCTCGACCTTTCGGTCGTCTACGACATCGCGCACAACATGGCGAAGGTCGAGGAGCACCGCACCGACGGGACGACGCGGCGACTCCTCGTCCACCGCAAGGGAGCGACCCGCTCCTTCCCGTCGGGTCGGGAGGAGGTCCCGGCGCGGTACCGAGCGCACGGCCAGCCGGTCCTGATCCCGGGCGACATGGGCACGGCCAGCTATGTCCTGGTCGGCCTTGCGTCGTCGATGGGCCGGTCGTTCGGCTCCTCGTGCCACGGAGCCGGGCGCCGCTTGAGCCGCCACGCGGCCGTCCGCAGTTTCCGCTACGACGAAGTGACGCAGGCGCTCTCCGCGAAGGGGATCGTGGTCCGCTCCTCCTCTCGGGAAGGCGTTACGGAGGAGGCCCCCGGCGCCTACAAGGACGTGGAAGAGGTCGTCCGCGTCGCCGAAGGGGCGGGGCTCACCCGCCGTGTCGCGCGCCTCGTTCCCCTCGGCGTTGTCAAGGGCTAACCGCTCCCACGGGAGGACCCGGACCGCCCTTCCTTTTCCTCTTGTAGAGCAAGGCGGCGAGACCGGCCGCGACCCCCACGGCGCCCGCGACCCCGACGAGGAGGGAAGGACCGAACGCGGGGGGAACGGTGACCGTGACAGTCCAGGTCATCCGCACGCTCGCGCCCTTGCTGTCGGTGACGTTCACGGTGGCGTGGTAGACCCCGGCGCTCGTGTAGGTGACCACGACGCTCGCGCCGGTCGCGCTGCTGCCGTTCGAGAACGTCCAGGAGTACGTGTAGGGAGGGCCGTTCCCGCCGAGTCCGAGCACCTCGTACGTGACGGTCAGGGGAGGAGCCCCGGACGACGGGTTCGGTCCCCCGAGCACCTCGAGGCCCGGGTTCGAGTAGACGGCGTACGACTCGTACGCGTGGTCCCCCAGCAGGTCGGACGCCGCGACGGTCGCGGTGAACGTGCCCCCGGTGCGGTAGACGTGGGTCGCGTTCGCACCCGGGATGGTCGCGCCGTCGCCGAACGACCAGGAGGTCGCGAGGGTCCCCGGGCCCGACACTTCGGCGAGGGCGTTCGCCGTGAACGGAGTGGGACCTTCGGTGGGCGCGAGGGTGCTCGAGAGGAAGAGCGCCTGCGAGCGCGGTAGGGCGCCGCCGGGCTCCACCGCGAAGAACGACGGGAGCGAGAACGAAGCGTTGGCGAGGACCTGGGTGTTCTCGAGGACGGCCGCGACCTCGACCCGGAGCACGTTCCCGTCGGCGGT
>JASHTB010000033.1 GCA_030040775.1 Thermoplasmata archaeon
GTCCGCCGTCCCGGAACCCGTCTCGACGCCGACGCCGGTCGTGAAGGTGAAGCGCCGGACGACGCGCAAGCGAAAGGCGCCCCCAGTGGTGAACGCCATGCCGGGGACGATCCCTGAAGCAACGCCGGCCGAACCTCCCCGGGCCGACCCGACAGAGAATCTTGGTCCACCGGCCGATGGGCACCCGAAGGAAGGGACCGGGAGGGAGGCCGCATGAAGTCCGGGGACCTCCTCGGCGACTATCGCGTGCCGACGGGGATTCCGGGGCTAGACCGAATGCTCGGTGGGGGTCTGGTCCAGGGACGGCCGTATCTCGTCACCGGCGGCACCGGGAGCGGGAAGACGCTCCTCGGGCTCCAGTTCCTGCTCGAGGGCCTCCGCCGGGGTGAGGAGGTCCTCCTGGTCGCGGTCGACGAGCCTCCGAACGAGATCATGGAGAACGTCCGAGCGTTCGGCTGGGACCTCTCCGCGGTCCAGACGCTCGAAGCGAATCCGGGAACCCGGGCGATCAAGCGCAACCTGGCCGTGCAGGAGATCCGGTCGATGACGGACCTCAAGGCGATGCGCGACCTCTCCCAGGAGGCGAAGAAGGTCGCCGCCGACGCCGAGGAGATCTCCATCCAATCGATCCAGCTCAAGCTGCGTTACCAGATGGCCGACCAGCCGTTCCGTCGGGTTCTGGTCGACTCCATCACCTCGGTCCGACGGTTCGCGGTCAAAGCCTCGGTCGACCCTCAGGCCGAGCGAACAGAGATCCAATCGCTCCTGCGCTTTCTTTCCGAGGCCGGCGTCACGACGCTCATCACCTCGACCCCGAGCGACCCGGGGGTCCTCACCCCTGAGGAGATTCTGACCCGCGGCGAGATCCTCCTGACGCGCAAGTGGGTCGCCGACCGCTCGGTCCGGCAGATGAAAATCGTCCGGATGCGCGGCTGTGCGCACGACCCGGAGCGCCGGCCGTTCGTCATCACCGGTCACGGGATCGTGCTCGGCTGAGCTCGTGCGGCCGGGGCCTTACGGCGCGAGCCCGCGGGCCGTCGGGGGAGAGCGGTCTTCCCCCCTTCCCGTCTGTTTACGGCAGGACCGACGGGTCGCGCGCTAGCCAGCGGGCGAGCGCGGAGGCGTACGGCCGCGCAGCGTAGACGCTGACCGCCCAGTCGGCCGGCGGGCGGTTTGCGAGCGCTTGCCATGGGCTCGAGCGATGGAACGGGAACGTCGCCCGCTCTCCGACCAGGATGCCGACCTGCGCCCAGTCCTCCTCGGGAGCGTTCGCGGGCTCGAGCCCGACGAGGTCGATGAGGACCGACCCGGGCGGAGCCTTCACGGCCTCGGCCGCTCGGTCCTCGAGGGCGCGCCGACGGGGGGGACTCGCGAGAAGGCGGCGCCAGCGGCTCCGCACGGTTCCCGTGACTTCCCGCCATCCGAACGCCCGCTTGTAGAGACGGCGCTCGAGGAGACCGTCCACGAGCGTCCGGCTGACCCCTCCGGCCTCTCTCAGGCGGACGAGCAGCTCTCCGTCCGTCGCCCGGAACAGCTCCCGGGCCGCCTCGGGGTATCCGGGCAACCGCTCCACTGCGCCCTGGGCCATCATCTCGGCCGAGCGCACGGTCTTGTGGAAGTAGACCGACGAGTACATCAGGGCCCGTCCCACGAGGAACCCTTCGACGGCGCTGCGGCCCTTTTCCGCGAAGTAGATCTGCCCGTGCACCGACCGCATCGTGTCGAGAAGCCGGACGGCGTCGATCGCGCCGTGCGCGACCCCGGTGTAGTACGCGTCGCGCTGGAGGTAGTCGATCCGGTCGGCGTCGATCGCCCCATGGAGGACCGAACGCATCAGCCGGCCCTCCCGACCGGAGCGGGCGGGGTCGATCAGATTCGCGATCGACCGAGGGTCCACACCGTGGCGTTCGAGCTGGCCCGGGACCTCGACCGACGCCGGGGGCCAGTCGGGGTCGGTCCCCTCGATCCGCGCGCAGGAGAGCGCCTCATGGGTCCGTCCGAGCACCTCGACCATGGGCGCGTCGAGCGTGTGGGAGAACGGGGCGTGGCCGAGGTCGTGGAGCAGCGCGCCGAGCGCGACGCGGCGCGCGGAGCCGGGAGCGAGTCCGAGCCGCACGGACATCTGTTCGGCGACCCAGTAGGTTCCGAGCGAATGCTCTAGCCGCGTGTGGTTGGCGCCGGGAAAGACAAGGTGCGCGAATCCGGTTTGGCGGATCCCCCAGAGCCGCTGGAATTCGGGGGTGCCGACGAGGCCCAGGGCCGCCCCTTCTAGGGTGATCGGTCCGTGGATCGGGTCGAAGATCGACTTGCGCGCGACCTTGCGCCTCCGAGGCGGCACGACGTGCGGGGAGAACTACCCGGGCGGATAAGTCGGCGGGAGTCCTTCGAAATCGTTCCCGCCGAGCCGAACGTATTTATGAGAACCGGACCGTCCGAAGGATAGATGCCTGAGCTGGAGCCCCCGACCGAACGGGTCTCGGACCCGCGGGAAGAGATCCAGAAGCACTGGCGTTCAGCGCAGGAAGCCGAGTCCCGCTCTGACCGCAGTCGCTACTTGAGCGCGCTCAAGGGGTTCCTCGCTGCGGTCGAGGCGCGGCAGAAGGAGCTTGAACCGATCGGGAGCGAGGTGAGCCCGCTCCTGGACGAAGCGGCGATGGCGTTCGCCCGCGCCTCCCACCCGGACCTCGCCCGTCGGGCGATCGACCTCGGCCTCGACTTCAGCCCCGGGTCCTCCTCCCTCCTTCATCACAAGGCGCTCATCCTCCTTGCCCGCAACCAGGACCTCCCCGAGGTCGTCTCGCTGGTCGACAAGGCGATCGAGGCGAACCCGCACGACAAGGGACTCTGGGCGACGCGGGGAGACGCGCTCCGTCTGCAGAAGCAGACCGACGTGGCCGTCGATTCGTACCTCCGCGCCCAGCAGCTCGACGCGGCCTCGACCCAGTACGTCGACAAGGCGCTCAAGCTCGCGCCGCACGACGCTCGGGCGCTCCGCCTGAAGCTCGAGGTCGCCCGCGCCCTCGGGGGAGAGCTCCCGGCGCTCGCGGCCTGCGACGAGCTCCTCGCGTCGAACCCGGACGACCTCGACCTCCTCTTCGCTAGGGCCGAGCTCCTCGCCGCACTCGGCCGCGGCGCCGAGGCCCTCGAACCGCTCGCGCGCGTGCGCGCGGGGCGCCCCGAAGACCTGCGCGCCTCCCTGTTGAACGCCCGTCTGTTGTTCCGACTCGACCGGGCCGAGGAAGCCGTCCCGGTCGCGCGGACGATCGTGGAGAGCACCGCTCCGCCGCCGGATGCCGCGGCGCTCGGCGAGATCGCGACCCTCGCGGAGTCGGCCTCCGCCGAGCTCGCGCTCTCGGCGCGCGAGCGCCTGCGCGAGGTAGATCCCCGGAACGTGCAGAACCTGCTCGACCTGCGCGCCCTCGCGACCCGCCTCGACCGGACGGACGTCGCGCTCAGCGCGTGCCGAGCGGTGCTCGCCACGCAGCCCGATAACCTCGAAGCGATGCGGGGGATCGCGGAGCTCGAGCTCGCGCAAGGAAAGACGGACGCGGCCGTCGAAGGGTACCGCGCGGTCCTCGCGGCGCACCCGAAGGCGGTGAGTGAGCTCCGCAAGGGGCTCGAGCTCGCTCGGGACGCCCAGAAGCCCGAGGTCGTGAGGGAGTTCGCCAACGCGATCCTCGCGGTCGACCCTTCCGACCTCTCGGCCGAGCTCGCCCTCGCCCGGACCCTGGCCTCCTCAGGCGACGCCCCGGGCGCTCTCAAGGCGTACGACGCGCTGCTCCAGGGCCACCCGGGGGAGCTCCCCTACCTTCTCGAGAAGAAGGAGGTCGTCGCCCGGACGAACGACCCGGCGCTCCTCGCGCCGGTCCTGGACGAGCTCTTTCGGCTCGACCCCACGCGCACCGAGATAGCGGTCGAACGCGGCAACCTCTACCTCGCCCTGGCCTACGACCAGCCCGAAGGCTCCGAAGAGCGCGAACGCGCGGCCCGGACCGCGCTCGTTTCCTACGAGCGGGCGTCGTCTGACCCCGACGCGGCGTCGGTCGCGGAGCTCGGGATCGCTCGCGCCTCCCGCCTGGTGGACGACCACGAGCGGGCGATCAAAGCCTATCAGGCGTTCCTCGACCGCGAGGAGAACCATCTCCGACACGACATCCTGAAGGAGGTCGGTCACGCACTGCGCGAGAACGGACGGTACTCCCAAGCGGCCGACGTCTACGTCCGCGCGATCGCGGGCGGGGTCGAGGACGCCGACCTGTTCTGGGGGGCGGTCGAGGTGCTGGTCCAGCTCAACCAGGACGCCCGGGCGATGCAGCTGCTCGACCTCCTGCTTCGCAAGGAGCCGACGAACCCTCTCTTCCTCCGGAAGAAGGGGCAGCTTCTCCTCAAGGCAGGTCGTCGTTCCGAAGCGCTCTCGGTCCTTCAGCAGGCCGTGCAGGGCGCCCACGGCGACCCGCACTCGTACTTCGAGGTCGCGGAGGCGCTCCGCGCCCAGGGCGCCTACGCCGACGCCATCGCCTACTACCGCCAGGGACTGGGCATCGACCCGAAGAACCGACACGGCCGACTCGCGCTCGCCGAGACGCTCCAGCTCGCGGGCCAGTACTCCGAGGTCGTCCAGATCGTCGACCCGCTTCTCACCGAAGAGCCGAACGACCTCGCGGCCTGGAAGGTCCGCGGCGACGCGCTGCGCTCGCTCGGACGGCCGGACGAAGTCCTCTACTCGCTCCGAGCGATCCTCCTGCTCGAGCCCGAGAACGGACCCGCGCTGCTCGAGATGTACCGCCTGCACCGGGACGCGAAGGAGTCGAAGGAGGCGTTCGAGTCGTTGAGCCGGCTCCTCGCGACCTCGGCGCCCGAGGCGCAGGACGCGACCCTCCACCTCGAGCGGGGCGACCTCGCGGCCGACCTCGGCTTGACGGAGGAGGCGAACCAGTCGTACGAGCGGGCGGCCCAGATCGACCCGGTGCTCCGGGTCGAGATCGCGATCCGCCGCGCCCGGCTGCGCCTCACCGCCGGTCGCCCCGACCTCGCGCTCGAGGTCCTGGACGAGGGCCTGAAATCCCAGCCCGAGACGAGCCCACCGAACCTGGGCGCCCTGCTCCTGCGCGCCGAGATCTTGGGATCGCTCGAGCGACCGGCGGAAGCCCGGGCCGTCTACGAGGAGGTCCGCCGGCGGGAGCCGCGCTCGCCGGTCGCGCTGGCCGGCATCGCTCGCTCGATGCTGGAAGAGGGAAAGCATGCGGAGGCAGCCGAGTTCCTGCGGGGGGCGATCCCGCAGGCCCCGCCCCAGGAGAACCTCTACCTCCTCCTCGCCGAGGCGGAGGGGGGCCTCGGCCACCTCGACGTCGCGAGCGAGGCGCTGCACAAGGCGGTCGAGCTGCTGCCGAAGAGCGTCGCGCTGTGGTCCCGCCTCGGCGAGCTCGCGGTCGCGCGCCAGGCGTGGCCCGAGGCGGCCGGGGCGTTCGCCCACGCGCTCGCCATCGCCCCGGCGAACGTCGAGATCCTGCTCCGCGCCGGCTTCGTCGCGGAGAAGATGCAGCACCCGAACGAGGCGCTCGCCTTCTACGACCGCGCGACCGAGGCCGACCCGTCCAACAAGCAGGCGTGGACGAGCCGCGGGCTCGCCCTGGTCGCGACCGGTCGCCCGAACGATGCCCTCGCCTCGTTCGACCGTTCGCTCGCGCTCGACTCGGACTACGCGCCGGCGAAGGACGGAAAGAAGGTCGCGGCGCAGAAGACCCGCGACGCCGAGATCCAGCGGTTCGGCCACGAGGCGCTGCTGCTCGAGGCCCGCCTGAACCGGACGATCACGAAGAACGACCTCTTTGTCACGCTCCACGTCCCGTACGAGTTCCTCGAGCCCGTCCTCTCCGCGCTCGGCCGCACCCCGAAGGTCGACCTCGAACGCCTCGAGGCGAACGAGGTGCGGGACCTCGAGAGCGCCTCCTACCACCTCGTCACCTCGGCGCTCGAGCGCCGCCCGCCCGGGATCGAGCGCCGGGGTCTATCGCTCGCGGACGTGGCGGTCCTCTCGCCCGCCACCTACTCGCTCAACCAGATCCAGCGCCTCTTTGGCTACCTCAAGGCGGTCCTCGAGGCCGACCTCCGGCCCGAGAACCTCTCCCTGACCCCGGACGTCGAGGAGCTCGCCCGCCAGGCCCTCGGGCTCCCGGTCGAGCAGCGGACGCTCTTCCAGGTCGTGAAGAACCTGAGGGTGGGCGTGTTCAAGGCCCGTCTGATCAAGGTCGTCGAAGAGGCCGGTTCGGCGGTCCATGCCCCGCTGCCGTCCCTCGACCTCGGGGCCTACTCCCCCGAGTTTCGCGGGCAGGAGGGTGAAGAAGCTCCGACTTCCGGAGAGCAGTACTTCCCGGTCGAGGCCGCGCCCGCCGAGGGGGCGGCGTCGGCCGTCGCGGCTCCACCGACCGAGGCCGAGTGGACGGTGCCTCCGGCGGGAGGGGTCCATCCCTCGTCGGCGGCCCGCCCTCCGACCGCCGCGGCGGCCGCGCCGGTGGCTCGCTGCGTCGGATGCGGAGGGATCGCCTCGGTTACTCATTCCTGCTCGGCCCCGCTCTGCCAGCACTGCATCGGCCAGTTCCCCAACTGCCCGAAGTGCGGACAGCCGATCACCACCGAAGCGATCCAACCGCTCGAGGGGGTGGTCGTCCACGCCTCCGCGGCGCGCCCGCAGGGTCGGGCCGCGTCCGCCCTCGGCACGATCAAAGGGGTCTTCTCGCGCTCGAAAGCTGCCCCCTCCCGGACCGAAGGCGCGGCCTCGAAGGCCGCACCGCCCAAAGCCGACCGCACCGCGAAGCCGGTTCCTTCGACCGCGGAAAAGCCGAAGCCGCCGCCGGCTCCCTCTCCCGGGGCCAGACCCCCGGTCACCGGGGCCAAGGGGATTCCTGAGCCCCCGACGCCTCCCTCGCCGACGGCGACCAAGCGAAAAGAGAAACGAGATGACGAGCCGCGGCTCTGAAGGGGAGCCGCGCACAGGACTCACCCTCATATAGTCAGCACGGCCTTTTCGGCCGTTGGTCGTTCCTATGGCAGCTCCCTCAGCCCCCTCCCCTACGATGCAACCGGTCCGAGACAAGTGGAGCGGTGCCGTCCTGACCGTGCTGTTCCTGGTCATCGCGGCGCTCGTCTTCGCCGCGATCTACGTGACGCTTCCCGGCACCTCCCACTTCTACGCGCTGCTCGCGATCGGGATCGTCGCCCTCGTCTTCTCTCTCGGCTCGTACATGGCGGAGGCCGCGTCGCGCGAGCCGACCGCCCAGCGCTCCCTCGCCTGGGGGTTCTTCGGGATGGGGTACGCCGTGCTCCTCCTGACGATCGGGCTCGGCCCGTACTACGGTGTCCTCTCGGCGGTCTGGCAGCTCTGGGGCCTCGTGATCGTCGTCGCGACGCTGTTCGTCAGCGTGTTCCTGGTCGCCTGGCGCGGCCGGGCCGTGAGGGCGACCGCGAACCAGCAGATCCCGCGCGCCGCCTGGCGGAACGAGCCGGCCCCGTCCGCGTTCTCCTACGCCGCGGCGAAATCGCCGAGCGTTCCGACCACGGCTCCGCCTCCTCCGCCGGCGGCCCCGCCGTCGCCCCCGGGGAGCCCCTGAAATGGCGACCAACGCCACCGCTCCGGCTCCGGCGGCAGCCGGGACCCAGGCGTGTCCGAAGTGCGGCGCCTTGGCCCCGCCGAACGCCCGATTCTGTAACGTCTGCGGCTCTTCGCTCACGGTCCAGGACGGGAGCTCGACCGGGACGATGGCCCCGCCCGGGGGCCCTCCGGTCGACCTCCGACAGAAGGTCGAAGCCGACCGAGGGTTCCTGAAGCGCCTGCAGCTGCTCATCCCGGGGTTCCGGGGCTACCGCCAGGGCGAGGACATCCGGGAGGCGGACAGCTTCCTACGGATCCAGGTCGCCGACAAGGTGAAGAACGCCCGAACGACGATCGAGAACTCGCGGGCGGCCCTCGTGAACGCGAACCAGTTCCAGGTGCTGAACGACCTTTCGCCGCTCATCGCGAACCTCTGGCAGCTCGAAGGGGAGATCCGCCACGCCGAGCAGGGCTACACGGGAATCTCCCCGGCGGTCCGCATCAACCCGCAGCAGCTCGACCGGCTCTACGAGTACGATTACGGCTTCGCGCTGGCGGCCGACTCGTTGAACCAGACGGTCTCCTCACTCCCTGGCCTCTTGATGGGCGGGGATGCGAGCCAGGCCCCGGCCCTCCTCGCGACGGCGCGCAGCCAGGTCAATCAGCTCGAGCAGGCGTTCAAGGCACGGATCCAGGTGATCACAGGGATCCGGATCTCGTAAGGAACAGGGAGGAGAACGATGGTTACCAACGCTCCGATTCCGGCGAAAGGCGGCAGTCTCATCGGCGCCACGACGATCAACTGGGAGGACGTCTACAAGGGTCCCAACGTGATGTGGCGCGTTCCGCGCAACATCCGGTTCAACGACAACATCGTCGTGCGGCAGGACGAGACCGCGGTCTTCTACCGGGACGGAAAGGTCCTCGCCTACATCGATAGGCCCGACCGGTACGCCCTCACGAGCATCAACGCGCCGATCGTCGGGAACCTTGTGAAGGAGCTCTCGGGGGTCCGGCAGGAAGCCGAGGTCTACTACCTCCAGCGCCGCCTGTTCGACGGGAAGTACGGCAGCACCGAGCCGTACGTCTTCCGCGACCCGGACTTCGGCCTCGTCCAGCTGCGGGTCTTCGGCAACTACCGCTGGCGCGTGGGAGCCCCGGACAACTTCATCAACACGTTCGTAGGGACGTTCGGCGCGGTCACGACCCCGGACGTCGAGGGGCGCTTGCGCGAGCAGATGGTCCTGCTCGTCTACAACACCCTGGGTAAGCTCAAGGAGCAGGGGATGAAGGTCACCGACCTCGCTA
>JASHTB010000034.1 GCA_030040775.1 Thermoplasmata archaeon
ACTTCCCGCATCTCGCGGCGCTCACGGGCCTCCTCGCTGGCGTAGAGCTTGCGGCGGGAATCCGTGGAGGTGTAGGCGACCGCCGCCATCGCCAGCGTTTCGGCCGCGAGCGCCGAGAGGCCGGCGATGATGATGATCTCGCGGCTCGCCCCCGCCGCGGTGAGGCCGAGGACGATCCCGAGAATGTTGACGAGACCGTCCTGACTTCCAAGGATGAAGTCGGACAAGAGGCTCGGGCGGGGGTGCCGTTCCATGTGCGCCCGCTGAGCCATCGACGGGCTCGGCGAGACATCTGTCCCGATAAAGCCGCGCTCTCCCGCCGGTCCGGGACGTTAGGGAACCCGCCGGCGGAACTCTATCCGCTAGGGAAAGTCCACGCCCCTCGAATCAAAAGCGCTAATTGGCCTCGGGGGAAACGTTCTAGGAATCCCGAGGATGTCCGGTCCGGTCGCCCCTGTTCGGCCGCCCTCGTTCGAGCCGCCGGGAGCGAGTGCCGAGGGCTCGCCCGCGTCGTACCGCGCTGGTTTCACGCCGCGGGAGCTCGAGACCCTGACCCTCACGGTCCTGGGGACGCTGATGGTCGCGGTCGACAGCACGATCGTGATCCTCGCGCTCCCCACGATGGCGCGCGAGCTCAAGGCGCCGCTCGAGACGATCATCTGGACGATCCTGATCTACCTTCTGATCACCGCCGCGCTCACGACGCAGGCCGGGCGGGTCGGCGACCTTCTCGGCCGCGGCCGGGTCTACAACGCCGGGTTCGCGGTGTTCACCGTCGGTTCGGGTCTCTCGGGCTTCGCGCCCAGCGCCGAGTTCCTGATCGCGGCCCGCGCGGTCCAAGCGATCGGAGGGGCCGTGATGTTCGCCAACGCGGCCGCGATCATCTCCCACGTCTTCCCTCCCCACCGCCGGGGCCGCGCCTTCGGGTACACGACGTTCGGCTGGAGCGTCGGCGCGATCCTCGGGATCCTGCTCGGGGGCCTCATCACGACGGCCCTGGGCTGGCGGTACATCTTTTTCATCAACCTGCCCATCGGCGCCGTCGCGGTCGCGCTCGGATGGAGGTGGCTCCCACGCGGTGACCGGCAGAAGGCGCAGTTCGACATCCCGGGGTTCCTCTCTCTCTCGTCCTCCCTCGTGTTTCTCTGCTACGGCCTGATCGAGATCGCCTCGTACGGGGTCTCCGCGACCTATCTCGCCTACGTGACCGCGGGGCTCGCCCTCGTCGCCGTCTTCGTCCTCCTCGAGCTCAGGTCCGAGCACCCGATGGTCGACCTACGACAGCTAGAGCAGCGACTTCTCGGCTTCTCGATGGTCGCGGCGTTCCTGCAGAGCCTGGGCTACCTCTCGGTCGTCTTCCTTCTGACGATGTACCTCCAAGGACTGCGGGGTCTCTCCCCGTTGAACGCCTCGCTCCTGCTCGTCCCCGGCTATCTGGTCGGAGCGCTCGTGGGCCCCTGGATGGGGCGGAGGGTCGACCGGTTCGGGCCCCGGGCGCTCGCCACCGGAGGCATCGGAGCGATGTGCGTGGCCGTGCTCCTCTACTCGACCCTCGGAGCGAGCTCCTGGCTCGGGTGGATCCCCATGATCTCGCTCATGAGCGGGATCGGGACCGGGATGTTCTATCCCGCGAACAACACGGCGATCATGAGCCAGGCGTCCCCCTCGACGTTCGGCTCGATCAGCGGCCTCAGGGGAACGCTCTCGAACATGGGAACGCTCCTGAGTTTCGTCCTGACGCTCACCATCGCTTCCGCGAGCGTCCCCCGCTACGTCGCCTACGAGGTCTTCCTGGGAACGACGAACCTGACCGGGGGGATCGGCTCGGACTTCCTCGGGGGAATCCACGCCGCCCTCTACGGGTCCGCGGTCATCCTGGTGGTCGCCGCCGCGCTTTCCTGGTCGAGGGGCCGGGGGTACTCCCCTACCCCAGCGTCCTCAGGAGCGGCGGCGTCCGATGGGGCGGCGCTTCCCTCGTCGAAGCCGGCGATAGAGACGCCGCGCGTCGCGGACGATCCGCTCGTGGTCGAACGCGAGCGGTCGGGCCTCGGAAAGTGAGACCCACGAGGCCGACGAAGCGTCGTCCCCGCCGCGAGGAATCCGCGCCCGCCCCCGCATGAGGAAGGCGACGGACGTCGAGGGCTTCCGTGGGTCCCGTTCCGGCCCGGAGTAAACGCCGACGATCTTCCAGGGCCGGGCGGAGAGCCCGGTCTCCTCTTTGAGCTCACGCTTCACCGCGGCCTCGACCGTCTCGCGCAGCTCGACGAATCCGCCGGGAAGCGCCCACATGCCCCGGAACGGGGGCTTTCCCCTACGCACTAGGAGCACGCGTCCCCGGTCAATCCAGACCGCGTCGGTCGTGAGCGCGGGATTCTGATAGCGGGTTCCCACGCGCCCCCCAAGCACGCCGGGTCTTTAGCGGGCCCCCGCCGGGAACGCCTACCTGCAAGGTCCACGACGGCCCAGCCACCAATCCTCGCACCGGTTTCTGGCTCGAAGCGCGCCACGACGGAGCTGCTCCCGGGGTCGGATCTCTGAAAACGCCAGTCAGTCGATACTCTCCACGAAAGCGTTTATCTCGAAGGGGAGCGGTGGGACCGCGCCGATAATGGCGGCCGTGCCCGGAACGGTCGGGGCGTTGGAAACGATTCCCCGATTCTGTCCCAAGTGTGGCTCTTCCGTGCCCTCGGGCGCAAGCTTCTGCCCCGGCTGTGGTGCCGCTCAGCGGGGGGTGGCCGGCGCTGGGAACGCAGTTTCGGGCAGTCCCTCCGGACCGCTGCTTCAAACTTCGGCCGGTCCTGCTCCGCCCCCTGTCCCACCGGCCGTGGCGGCGGACCGGGATCGTACGGTGACAGGGCTACTTCTGCTCGTGATGGGGTTCGCCCTCGCTTGGATCCCGTACGTCGCGGTGATAGGGGGATTGTTGGCCCTGATCGGAATCGTATTCGTGTTCCTGGGCCGTCGCGGATTCGGCTCCCTCCACCACCGATACGTCGT
>JASHTB010000035.1 GCA_030040775.1 Thermoplasmata archaeon
CGGCGGCGGCCCATCAGGTAGCCTCCCACGATCCCGGCGGCGGCCGCGAACCCGATGAGTCCGAATGAGAACGGACCTACCATGACGAGGTACCATGGCGAGGACCCGGTCAGCGATCCCGCGGGCGCCACGACCATCGGATCCGACCAGTACATCGGATACTGGATCGAGGGGGTCGTCACGCACCCACTCGAGGAGCAGGAGGTGAACGTCAGGTCGTTCGTCCCTCCCGCGAGGAGGGAGAAGACCACCGGAGCCCGCCAGCTGAGTCCGTGCGTGGACAGCGAGATCGGGATGAGGTCATTCAGGATTCCGGATTCCCAGATTCCGGGGTTGGAGACCCCCGCGGGATACTGGTACGACGCGCTCGGGTCCGAGTCGTAGTATGGTTGGCATACGCCTCCCGGGAACGGGACGGTCCCGGCAGGCTGAGCGAACCCATCGGAAACGCCGAGGAACGCGCCGGGGATCGGACAGGTAAAGTTCTCGAACTGACCCGGGGCCGACCCGACACTGACGTTGAGGAAGTCGACGTACTTGAGGTCCGAGAGGAGGACGGTGCCCGAGAGCGTCGACCCGCGAAGGACGAGGTTCGTCTGGGTCGACCCTGACTGGGGCTCGACAAAGACCGTGACGGGGTTCGACGTGAGCCCATCGTAGGTCGCCTCGAGCGAGAAGACCTGCGCGGCGACGGTCCCGTTGAGCTCGGCCAGGCCCTCAGGAGCCGTCCAGAACAGCGCGTTCCCGCGCGCGTCCGAGATCGTGTGACCGATCACCGAACCCGGGGCGTAGCTCGACGGCGGCAGGTACGGGTTGAAGAGACCGGTTTGGCTCTCGAGGACTGTCTGGGAGACCACGGCGTTCGCTACCGGTACCCCGTTCAGCTCGACGGTCG
Source organism: Thermoplasmata archaeon (assembly GCA_030040775.1). GTDB lineage: Archaea > Thermoplasmatota > Thermoplasmata > Lutacidiplasmatales > UBA184 > Lutacidiplasma. The sequence continues at coordinate 896 of JASHTB010000035.1, forward strand.
AAGAACCGAAGAGGTTGTACGCCCCGCTCGGGAACGTGGCGACGGTTTCGAACATCGGAACCTCCGCGTCCGAGCGCTGGCAGATCCCGTACGCATCCGTCACGCACAGGCTCAGGAGACCATGGACCGAGGGAGCATCGACCGCGTACGCCTGGAAGCTCCACTGGGAGCCTGCGGGCTGCACGTAAAAGTACCCGTATTCCGAGGCGTTCGTCGGAAGCGCAGGCGTCACGTACGTCGGGGTGTAGGTGAAGCGACCCGCGGCGTTGGTGTGGAAGGTCGTCACCGTGCCACCCCCGTACTGGCCCGTGTTCTCCCCTCCCGAATAGGCCTCCACCGTCAGCCGCGCCCCGGGCGCTCCGGAGCTCGACACGACGGCGAGTCTGTACGTCGTACCTCCCGCAAGGGTGGTGATGGGCACGAGACTCGTGCCCTGTACCTCGCGGACGGTATACGGCTGATTCAACAGCTCGTGTTGGGTGGAAGGGGAGACCCCGATGAGCTCGTTGTCCAGAACCGTCGCGTTCGGCATCCCGAGTCCCTGCAGGAAGTTCCAGCCCGAACCCGCAGGGTTCCCGAGGCTCGGATACCACAGAGGCAGGACCGGATCGCTCGGTTCGTTCACGCTGAGGTTGAAGTAGTACCAGCTGTACGAGTTGTCCGGAGCGTAGTCACCGTCGCCCACGCCGATGTTCTGCATCGGGACGTACGGGTCGGTGGCCACGGATGGGATCCCGGCTTCCCAGGCATTGTGGGCGGCGAACAGGACGGGATTGACGTCCCCCATTCTCGGCGAACCGAACGCGACGTTCGCCTGCTCTTCGATGAGGACCCACTCGCCGGCCGTGATCGGCGTGGCGAAGCTCGTGCCTCCCCAGAAGAGCGACCAACCCCCGAACGCGTAGAGTGACATGTTGAAGTCCGCAGCCCCCGAAACGATCGGATTGATCGTCGTTCCCGTCGAGTAGGTGTCGAGCGCGTTCTCCCACCAGGGCTGGGACTCGACGATCGAGGCTCCGAAACCCCCTCCACCGGCGCCCAGGGCCGGCGAGACCGAGCAACAGCTCCAGTAGGTGAAGTTGGCGACGCTCTGGGCCTGCACAACCGTCTGGTTGATCTGGTCGTACGGGTCCCACACCGTGGGACCCGAGGGGAACTCCTCTCCGTTCGGCCCGGCGGCGGTCACTTGACCGCCTCCGACCGCGGTGCTTCCCGGCGAGGTCGCAGGGACCCCGCCGCTAGCGGCGGACGAACCGGGGATCGCTGCGCCGTTCGTCCCGTCGTCGCCGGACGCGAAGAAGTTCGTGACGCCTTCCGCGTTGAGGATCTCGAGGTCCTCGTCCTCGACAGAAATGTACTCGGGCGCCGCCAGGAACTGGGCCCACTGTTCGCCGATCTGATAGGAGTTCGACGTGATTGAGATCGAACAGGCCTGGTCGTCGTTCAAAGATGGCTCCACGATCGTGATCCCGTCGCTCGCCATGCCGGCCACGTTGCAAGGGGCACCCGTGGTAAGATAGGTCGCGATCTGAAGGTAGTCGTACGGGTTGGTGATCCAGGCCGCGCTGGGGTCGCCGATGACGTCGATGTGGGCAGACGGAGCCATCGCCGCGATGTACTCGATATCGAGCTCGGTCTCGCCGGTCCACCCCCAGAGCTCCCCGTTCTGGATGCAGTTGGCAAGGTTGGTGTTCGGAACGATCGCGGTCGGGTCGTTGATCGCGATCTGAGTGAGGCGGTCCATGAGCTGGCTCGAGCTCCCGAACACCTCCTGGCTGAACGTTTCCAAGTCGGATGGGATGGCGCAGCCGACCTCGACCACCGCGACGGTGACTCCCTGGCCTGTATCCGGAGCCCCCCCGATCGTGGAGGTCCCGTCCCAGAGGTTCTCGGCGCCTGTCAGCACGTGCATCGTGCTCGGATACAGGAACTGGTAATCGTAGCAGACGCCGTAGTCGGCACAGAAGTACGTCGACGTCAGGTTGGCCCACGTGTAGTTCGCTCCCTGAAGCGCCTGGATCGTGTCCAGGGTGAGACCCGACGCGAGGGCGGGCGCACCGCTCTCTGCGTTGCGGGTAAATCCAGGGTATAGGCCGGTCGGCATCGCCAGGCTGGGCTGCGCGTAAAGTCCGTTCAAACCGACCACGCCGGCCACCGATTGCTCGAGTCCGCTCGGGAGTTCGGCGGGAAGAGAGTTAGCGTAGAAGACCGGCCCGTAGGTGACCGACCCGACGACGCCGCTCTCGTTCCCGAAGGTGGGGATCCAGTTCCCGCCCGAAGTGTACTGCTCTCGGTACGCTGCTAGTTGTGTGTGGAACGCCGCTTCGACCTCGCTTCCGGTACCCGAGACGCTCAGAGCGAGATTCTCAAAGCTCGGAGTCACCGTGAGGCCGAACCCCTCAAAATACGACTCCAGCGCTTCGTAGGTCGCGGGATTCGCTCCGAACTCGCTCGAGACCTCGGGGGCGCTGAGGAATTGCCGATAGTACGGGCTCGCCGGGTTGCTGACCTGGTTGACGAACGCCGCGAGGTTTCCAGACGGGTTCAGATTGACCTCCACGGTCAGGAGAGCGTTGGCCGGATTGGAACTCGGGACGGGCAGCACGTCGAACGAACCGAGGCTCGTCGCACCCTCGGCGTTGAAGTGGCTCGCTCCGGCCACTTGAACGAGCTCCCCCGAATCGGACGCCGCGGGCCCGACGGGGGAGGGGACGAGCGGTCCACTCGGTGCGGTGACGAGAGCGGGAGCTGACGCGACTCCGCTCATAACCGCCAGGACCATCAACGCAGACGCCCACAACACCAAGGTCACTCCCAAAGCCCATCGTACCGCGTTCATCCGTTGCGTTCCCTCCTTCCACTGAACTAGCGCGAGACCGTGCCAAGACGGCGGGCCGGCAAGGCCGTCGACCTACTTGAACGTCCCGCGCTCGACCCGCGGTGGAGTGGGACCGGGCGGGCACCCTCAGAAGGCCCGTTGCTCAAGGCGATATTACAGTGTCTTAATATAAGATGCCAAGACATTCGCCTTCCGATCCGGAGAGGCTTCTGTGGTCGCGACTGCGTCCCGCTCAGGGATTCACACGCGAGACCGGGTGGCGGAATGGGGACCGGATGCGCCATGGACCTTGCTTCGGGAGGCCTACTATCTCTTGATGAAGCAGCGCGGCGAGACTCTGCGGCGATTCGGGCTCTCATCGTCCGAGTATGCGGCGTTACGGCTGTGCGCGGGAGCTCCCGCGATGCTCTCTGGCATCGCGGACGCGGCCGGTGTCACTTCCGCAGGCGCCACCGACGTCATCGACCGACTGGAGGCGCGCGGTCTCGCTCGAAGGCTACCGGATCCGAAGGACCGAAGAGCCGTGCTCGTAGAGCTGACCCCCGTGGGGAGACGCTTGTACCGGGAGGCCCAGTCGACCCTGCGCGCCATCTTCCGTGAGCTCAGCCGAACGCTATCGGCCTCCGAACGCGAGGCCCTGGTCACGGGCATCTCGGCGCTCGTCCGTTCGCTCTCCGCCGGGGAGAGCTGAGCGATCACGGAGGGACCTAGGATGGACTACAAATGGACGGTTCTTTCTAACACCACTCTCGGCGCCTTGATGGCTTCGATCAATGGGACGATCATCCTGATCTCCCTGCCGGTCATTTTCCGGGGCCTGAACGTCAACCCGTTCCTTCCCTCGAACCTCACCTTGCTCATCTGGATCCTGATGGGTTACGGCGTGGTGACGGCCACCCTTCTCGTCACCGTCGGGCGCATCTCGGACATGTACGGCCGCGCCCGAATGTACAACATGGGGTTTGCCGTCTTTGCGGTGGGCTCGGTACTGTTGTTCCTGACCCCGAACTCGGGCTCCGTGGGGGCCTGGGAGCTGGTAGGATTCCGGATCGTGCAGGGCGTCGGCGGTGCGTTCCTCTTCGCCAACTCAGCGGCACTGATCACGGACGCCTTCCCGCACTCTGAGCGGGGCAAGGCTCTCGGGATCAATCAGGTCGCCGCGCTGGGAGGTTCGGTCGTCGGCCTGGTGCTCGGCGGCGTGCTCGCCGGCATCGGCGACCTCCACCTCGGCTCGCTCGTCATCCCCACCTGGCGGATCATCTTCCTCGCGAGCGTGCCGGTCGCCGTCGCGGGCACGATATGGGCCTACGTCAAGCTCCACGACGTGGAGCGGGTGCGCGAGCGACACCGGATCGATTACCTCGGCAACGCGACGTTCGGCGTGGGGCTGACGCTCCTCCTGATTGCCGTCACCTACGGTCTCCTGCCCTACGGCGGCCAGTCGATGGGCTGGTCCAGCCCGTGGGTCTGGTCGGGCCTCGGGGTCGGCACGGCGCTCCTCGTGGCATTCCTGTTCATCGAAACACGCGTGAAGGACCCGATGTTCCGGCTCAATCTATTCCGGGTCCGGGCGTTCGCCGCCGGAAACCTCGCGGGGCTGCTCGGGTCGATCGCGCGCGGAGGTGTGATGTTCATGCTGATCATCTGGTTCCAGGGAATCTGGCTCCCGCTCCACGGGTACTCGTTCGCGGAGACCCCGTTTTGGGCGGGAATCTACATGCTCCCGATGATGGGCGGGTTCGTCCTGATGGGGCCGCTCAGCGGGTGGCTCTCGGACCGGTTCGGTGCCCGTTACCTGGCGAGCGCCGGCATGGGGCTCGCCTCGGCCGGCTTTGTGCTCTTCCTGTTCCTTCCGTACAGCTTCCCCTACTGGCAGATGGGTTCCCTTCTGTTCCTTCAAGGCTGTGGGATGGGGATGTTCGCCGCTCCGAACACCGCGGCGATCATGAACGCCGTTCCGGCCGAGCACCGGGGAGCGGCCTCCGGCATGCGGGCGACGCTCCAGAACGCCGGCATGCAGCTCTCCCTCGCGGTCTTCTTCACCATCGTCCTCGTAGGGCTTGCGAGCGGCTTGTCCGGTTCCGTCTCGAGCGCTCTCGGCTCGGCGGGCGTCCCCTCCGCCGCCTCCTCGACGTTGAGCAAGATGGTCGCCTCCGACCCGTCCGGCGCCCTCTTCGGTGCGTTCCTCGGCCAGAACCCGATGGCGCTCTACATCCAGGCCCTGCCGCCTGCGCTCCAGAGTCAGATCGGTCCGGGGGTGCTCGCGACGCTGACCTCGCGGCAGTTCTTCCCCCATGCCGTCGCGCCGGCGTTCCTTCAAGGGATCGACACCGCGTTCGAGATCTCCGCGATCCTCACGGCCTTCGCCGCCTTCGTCTCCCTGATGCGCGGAGGTCGGTACATCCACGAGCTTCACGCGCCCGTTCCGCGCGAAGGGCCGGCTCCCACGGGGCCCTCGCCGAGTACTCCTGGCGTGGGCGCACCCGTTGTCAGCCAGCGGTGAACGACGACCGACCTAGAGGCGGTCCCCGTTCGGCCCCACCCGGCACGTTCCCTGGGAATCGAGGGCGCCAGAGGTGCTCTTCTCTGCCCCTGGAGGAGCGGCCCCCGTCCGGTCGACCCTACCGCCAGGACCTTCCGTCCCCGACGTTCCCGTAACCCATCGATCTCGCCGAAAGGCGGATTCACTCCGGTTGGAGGTCTGCGAACAGGAAGCCGTCGCGTTCCACGACCTCGCCGCCGCGGACCCGAATCGGCGAGCGGAACAGCGGCAGATCGGTGACGAACGTGTGAAACTCTCCGTTCTCCCCGCAGGGGTCGACCTTCCGAGGGAGGTCGGCGAGCAGCTCTTCGTCAAACGGTCGTCCCGCGAACGAGCGGCCGAGCACGCGAGGGTCGACGCAGACCAGTCGAGCCCGCATCCCGTCCCGAAGCATCGCCCGCGCGAGCTCCTGGGTGGGCCGGTGCCAGAGGGGAAAGACGCACGTCATGCCGGCCTTCTCCATCCGCGACTCGCGGTACCGCCGGACATCCTCGAGAAACAGGTCGCCGAACACGATGGTGCGGACACCTTGCGAACGGACCTGTTCGATCGCCTCCCCCATCGCGCGCTCGTAGACGTCGTTCGGGCAGGGATACGGTATACGGACGGCGGTGAGGGGTAGGTCGAGCGCGTCTGCTTGTCGGTGGAGGAGCTCCTCGCGGACCCCGTGCATCGACACCCGAGCGAACCGCTCGGTCATCGTCGTCAACAGACCTACCGGGGTCACGGCACGGGTCCGCCGTACCTCCAGAAGAGCGTACGCCGCGTCCTTCCCGCTGCTCCACGAGATGAGGGCCGGAGGAGGGTCATCCCGTCCGGTGCGCCCGGAGAGGTCCATGAGCCGAACCGGACTCATCGGCCGAGCTTAAGGCACCGCCGCTCCGTCGTTTCCGGCTCTTCCGTTGCCCGGGGACGGATCGCTTCGTCCCGCTTCGCCCGCGTGCGCTTCGGTCCGGGCCAGAAAGAGGAGCATAAGGCACCTGAAGTTCTTTTGACTCTGGACGACGAAACGTGCGACCTCTCGGGGGACGCACCGGCTCATGCAGCTCGAGGGAACCGAACGGAAGCCGCTCGACGGGGCCCGTCGCAGCCGGGCGGCGGTCGGAGACGAGCCGGTCGACCTTACTCTGGTCCTGCGGCGGCGGACCCCCTCGCCGTCCTTCCCGGACATCGTGGAGTGGGGACGCCAGGTCCCCTCCGGGCGAACCTACCTGTCTCGCGAGACGTTCGCTCAGCGTCACGGCGCGCATCCCGACGACGTCCAGCGAGTGACGACCTTCCTTCGAGCCCGAGGGCTTTCGGTCGGTGCGGTCTCCGTCGGGGGACGGACGGTCCAGGCCTCGGGTCCCGCTTCGCGCGCGGCCCGCCTGTTCGGCACCTCGCTTGAGTACTGGGACTACCCCGGGGGGCAGTACCGCGGAAGGACCGGATCCCTCACGTTGCCCCGGGAGCTCGAGGGGCTGGTCGTCGCCGTGCTGGGTCTCGACAATCGACCCCAGGCTCGGCCCCATGTTCGTCGGCATCAGGCGAGCGCGCCGACCGACGTTTCCTATGCGCCTCCGACAGTGGCCCGGGCGTACGACTTCCCCTCCGGGACCGACGGGTCGGGCGAGACGATTGGCATCGTCGAGCTCGGGGGAGGATTCTCCTCCTCTGACCTCGCCAGCTACTTTGCGGGCCTCGGACTTCCTAGCCCGAGCGTGACGGTCGTCTCGGTGGACGGCGCACAGAACGCGCCGACCGGTAACCCGGAAGGACCGGACGCCGAAGTCGAACTCGACCTCGAGGTCGCCGGATCCGTCGCCCCCGGTGCTCGCCTCGTCGTCTACTTCGCTCCCAACACGGACCGCGGCTTCCTGGACGGAGTCGCCGCGGCGATCCACGATACGACCTATCGCCCGACCGTCGTGTCGATCAGCTGGGGCGGCCCCGAAAGCTCCTGGACCGCGCAGGCCCGCGACGCGCTCAACGCCGCGTGCGAGGACGCGGCCACGATGGGCGTCAGCGTGGTGGTTTCCTCCGGCGACAGCGGCGCCAGCGACGGGGTCGCCTCGGGGGCGCTCACGGTCGACTTCCCGGCGTCGAGCCCCTACGTCCTCGGCTGCGGCGGGACGCGTCTTCTCCTTTCGGGGGAAACGATCGTGAAAGAGGTCGTCTGGAACGAACTCGCGATCGGAGAAGGCGCGACCGGCGGCGGAGTGAGCGAGGCGTTTCCCCTCCCTAGCTACCAGGGCGGTGCCTCCGTCCCGAACGCGCCGAACGGGTTCGCCGGGCGCGGAGTGCCGGACGTCGCGGGGGACGCCGACCCCACGTCGGGGTACTCGGTCCTCGTGGACGGGTCCGGTACCGTCCTCGGTGGCACGAGCGCGGTCGCTCCCTTGTGGGCGGCGCTTCTCGCCCGGGTCAACCAGGCGCTTGGAACCCCGGCGGGCTTCGTGAACCCGCTCCTCTATTCCCCCAGCGCCCGCGCGGACTTCCACAGCATCACGTCGGGAAACAACGACGGCTACTCGGCCGGGCCCGGCTGGAACGCGTGCGCCGGCTGGGGCTCGCCCGACGGGACCCGACTGCTTCAGACTCTCCGCGGCCCTGCCCCCGGCGCCTCCGAGACGAGCGCTCCTCCCTAACGCCGAGATCGGGGGTCGAACCCGCGGAAGAGGGCGGACCGAGCGGGTCTCGACCGCGCCGTGGAACCGCCGCCCCGACCGGTCCTGCGAAAACTCTAGGAAGGACTTTCGGCTTCGGTGCGAGGGACGCCCGGGAGGGGGAGATCCGTGCGGTTCTTCGTCGTCCCTCCCCAGGGTGGACGCTTCCAGAACGTCAGGAGACCGTAGAGCGCGGTTCCGAACAGAAGGACGATTCCGAGCGACCCGTAGGCGAGCATTCGAATCTTCGGATGGCGGCTCGTACGAAGCAGGGTCCCGAGATAGACTCCCGTGGCGAAGGCACCCGCGACGGTGAGCCCGAGCCGCGTCAGAGCGCCGGTCATCGTTCGGGGCAGACCCACCACGGCGTGGAGCAAGAGCAGGAAGGCCCCGTCCAGCGTGGGGGTGAGCCGGTCGAAGGAATGGACCCACAGCGGCACGCGGGAGAGCAGGGTCGCGAGGGCGATCAGCGGGAGCGCGTAGGTGCCGAGCACTTCGAAGGTGAAGAACGCCCCTCGGTTTCTTGGGCCGCGGCCCGAGAGGAATCGACCCAGGCGAATCCAGTTCGAGCGAGACCAGCGGACGTTTTGGCGTACGAATTCGGACAGCGTCTCTTTCGGCTGGGTGACGACGCGGACGTCGTACGCCTTCACCGTCGAGAGTCCTTCCCTCAGGAGGTGGTCGGTCAGGAGCCAGTCGTCCCCGAGAGGGGACGGGCGCCCCAAGACGCGCAGGTCCTGGAACGAGGGCGAGCCGACGAAGGGCCGGATGACCTCGGTTCGGTACATCGTGCAGGCGCCGTCGAGGTACAGCACGCTCCCGCGGGACGACATCGCGCGCAGCACGACCTCCCGCGCGCGCTCGACGAACTCTCCGCAGTACGCCGCGGGACGGCCGGTGTCGCGGACGGAGAGGTTGGCCCCCACCCCGCCGACACCGGGAGCGAAGTACGACGCCATCCCGACGGCCGTACCGGCGGGAAGGATCGTGTCGCTGTCGACCAGGAGAACATACGGGGTATGGACGGAAGACACTCCCGCCGCGATCGCCCCCTTCTTCCCCACGTGCTCGGGCAAGTGGAGGAACCGGCCCCCGCGCGCCTCCGTCATCGACCGGTACGGCTCAAGGCTCTCGTCTCCCACCACGACGAAGGCACAGCCCTGGCGAGCGACCGACGCGAGCGATTCGCGGAACAGCTCGGGCTGCTGTTCGTGGACCGGCACGAGGATCGTGATGTCAGACGGCGAGACCTCCGTCGGGGTCCGTGGCGTCGGATGCTTACGGGCGAGGTAGGCGTTGACCAACAGGTAGGCGACCGGGACGGCACCGAGAGCCCCGATGACCAAGTAGACGATCTGATGCACCGGTTCGGTACGCCTCCTTGCGCTCTCCGCGGGTAGGGCGCGGAGACCGACACCCGTTCTTATCCCTTGGTACGTAACGGCCGACCCCGGTGAGGTCGGAGCCGGCCGCGAACACGAATCCTTGCTAGGCTGCGCCGGCCTTACCTTTCGCTTTCGAGGGAGGCGGGGCCTTCGACTCGGAGTACCCGCACTTCCCGCACGAACGCCGGTCCTTGTGCTCCGCGAGGAAGACCCCCGGCCCGCACTTTGGACAGGGTCGGTGCGTCCGGGTCAGGGAGTCTCCGCCGACCACGTAGAGGCCGACGCGCGCCTTCGCCACGGCGGGCTCACTCCTTCTTCTCGGACGGGGTCGCCTCGGGTTTCGGCGATGCGGCGGGGGCCGGTTCGCTCGGAGCGGGGGCCGCGGCCGCGGCGGGCTTCTCCTTCAAGCGGTTGCGGATCAGGATGTGAGCGCGTTCCGTCGACTTCGCGGCGTCAGCGCTCTCGTAGACGTGCGCGTCGCCTCGGGTCGTGGCCGTACCGAACCGTGCGCGCATCCGCTCGATGACCACGCGGTCCTTCGGGGAGTTGACGAGCTTCGAGAGCGCGTCGCGGACCGCTTCCCGGCTCGGGCTCGCCGCGGTCGCATGCGCGACCTCGAAACGAACCTCGTGACGTTTCAGGAGAGGGTTCGCGCGGTCCTCGAGGATCTTAATCTCCAAGGTCGACCCTCCGTAGCTCCATCAGACCGATCAGGTGCCGCACGTGTTCCTTCGACACCGCGTCGACGCGGACGAAGGAGACCCCCTCACCCGGGATACCGTATATAACGGTCGCTCCGGCGGGAAGCGACTCGACGAGCGCGAGGGCCCCGAGGTCTTCCTCTCCGTCCACTTCCAGGAGGCCTCCGCCCTCGCGGACGAGTGCTTTCACGGCGGAGCGCAGTCGCTCAGTGAGGAGCCCCGCAGGGTTCTTCACCCGCACGACGCGCCGGGCGGCGAGGAGTCGGAACGCGTCGGCCGCGACCGGGTCGTTCCGTCGCGTCTTGTAGTCGACGATCCCGAGGAGGGGCGGATGGTCGAGCTCGAGCGCTCGGGCGGTGACCCGGTCGCCGCACGACGCGAAGAGACCCAGCGCGCGAATCCGTCGGTCGGATGCCGCCCCGGAGTAGACCGGCCCGTACTTCTCGGCGAGGGTGGGGCGAAGCGATTCGGGGACCGCCCAGGCCCGCTCTTCACTTGACGCGGAGCGCGTACCGGCCCGCGGCATGGATCCCCATCTTCCGAGCGATCTCCGATTTTTCGGGGTCTATCACGACGAGGTAGCCCTGCCACTCCCGGGAGACTTCGCCCCCGCAGCGCGGACACTTCGCTTGGTCGGTGATCGTGTTGCAGTTCTTGCACGCTCTGAGGTTGATCATCGCCTCACCCTGCGGCCGGGGCCTCCTTCTGGGCCGGCTTCGCCGTCGCCTTCTCCGCGGGCTTTACCCCCGGCTTGGCCGCGACCTTCTTCGGGGGGGCCGGTGCCCGCTTTCCGCCTTTCTCCTCGGCCTTCTTGTGGGCATCCTGAATCCATTCGAGTCGGCCGAGCGCGGGCTGGCGCATCGTGAGGCCGATCCGGCTGTCGCGGGGAGAGATCTCCGAGAGGGAAAGGGAGACGACCCTC
>JASHTB010000036.1 GCA_030040775.1 Thermoplasmata archaeon
AGGTCCGGCGTGATCCCTTCGCGGTTGAACGGGAGGTTCTCCTGGGGGACGATGAGCCCGACCACCCCCTTCTGGCCGTGCCGGCTCGCGAACTTGTCGCCGAGCTCGGGAACCCGCTGGTTGCGGACCTTGACCTTGACGAGCTTCGAGATGTTCTCCCCTTCGGTGAGGACGACGTTGTCGACCCAGCCGGACTCTCCGAAGCGGACGGTGACGCTCGTCTCGCGCCGCTTCTGCGGAGTCAGTAGGTCGGTCTTCTCCTCAAGGAACCTCGGCGGGCTCGTCTTCCCGACCAGCACGTCGCCTTCGACGACCTCGAGCTCGGGGAAGATCAGGCCGTCCTCGCCGAGGTTCCGGTAGGCGGTGTCGACCCGGGCCCCCGCGACGTCCGGCCGCGGGATCTCGAACCGGTCCTCCTGCCCACCGGGGTACTTGCGCTCCTCGCCGCGGTAGGTCCGGAAGAACGACGACCGGCCGAGGCCCCGGTCGATCGCGGCCTTCGAAAAGACGAGCGCGTCCTGCATGTTGTACCCCTCGTAGGAGAGGACCGCGACCACGAAGTTCTGGCCGGCGGGACGCTCGGTGAAGTGGACGTAGCGCATCGTCTGGGTCTGAAGGAGCGGCGCCTGCGGGTAATGCAGTAGGTGGCCGCGCGTGTCGGGGCGTCGGCGGTAGTTCACCGACTCGACGCCGAGCGCCTGCTTCGCCATCCCCGAGCCCATCGTGTTGCGCGGCGCGCTGTTGTGCTCCGGATACGGGATGAGCCCCGTGCAGACGCCGAGCATCAGGTTCGGGTCGATCTCGAGGTGCGTGTGACGCTCCTCGAGAAGGTTCCCGGTCGGGAACTCGGAGTGGCAGAATCCGCACTCGACCTGGGCCTCGTCGCGCTTGTCGCCCATGGAGATCCAGCGGATGTCGCTGCGGCTGAGCGCCTTCTCGCACTTCGGGCAGCGGTCCGGCGGGACGAACGCGTCCACGGCGATGAGCGAGTCCTCCTCCTCCTCGGCGTCGATCCATTCGATCTTCCCCTGGCGGATGAGGTCGCTGAACGAGAGGGTGCCTCGCGTGAGCTCGTCGAGGTCGCTGCGGGAGACGCGGGGGACGCCGTTCTTGACGACGATGAGCGGACGGCGCAACCGTCCGGAGTCGCAGTGGACGATCACCTCGTTCATCTCGTCGTCGTACCGCACGTTGATCTCGTAGGTCTTGTCGCCGAGCGTCGGCGACAAGGTGCCGGTACGACGGCGGTCGCGGATCTCCTTCACGAGGTCGAGGGGCTGGGAGTGGAGGCCGACCAGGTTCCCGTTCACGTAGACGCGGGCCGCGCGCTTTCCCTTCGGGGCCGCCGCCTCCTGAAAGACCTCGGGCCCGATCTCGCGGGTGTTGAGGTCGCGCAGGATCAGCGTCACCTCCTCCTCGTCCGCGCCTTCGCTGACGTCCACGCAGAGGGCGTAGTTCTTCACGAGGCCGCAGTTCTGTCCCTCGGGAGTCTCGTTCGGGCAGAGGCGGCCCCACTGGGTCGGGTGAAGGTCGCGCGCCTCGAAGTGAGGCTGGCTCCTCGTGAGCGGGCTCGTGACCCGCCTCAGGTGGCTGATCGTCGACATGTGGCTCGTCCGGTCGAGCACCTGGCTCACGCCGGCGCGGCCCCCGACCCAGTTCCCCGTGGCGAGGGCATGGACGAGCCGCTGGGTCAGGAGGTCCGGTCGGATCGCGCTCGCGATCCGCAGGTCCTTCTTCCGGGCGAAGGATCGTTCGAGCTGGTACTTGAGGTCCTTCAGGAGGAGCGAGAAGGCGACGCGGAAGAGGTCCTCCATCAGGTCGCCGGCGAGTTTGAGACGCTTGTTCGCGTAGTGGTCCTTGTCGTCCTCGCCGCGGACCTTCAGGTGAAGCTCGAGGACCGTGCGCGCCATCCGCGCGAGGTAGAGCGCCTTCTTCAGCCGGTCGGCCTTCGTGTCGCCGAGGTGGGGGAGCAGCGAGCGGTCGAGGATCCCGTCGACCTTCCGCTGACGGTACTCTTTCGCCTGGCCGGTGGCGAACTTCTTCTCGAGGAAGATGAGGGCGTCCTCGGTCGTGACGATCCCCTCGGGAGGGTAGAGCTTCTTCGAGACGCACTCTTCGAGGTTGACGTTCAGAAGGTGCTTCATCGTCTGGACGAACGGTTCATCCAGCGGAAGGAGCTCGCCGAGGACGGCCTGGAAGATCTCCTCGTCGTTCTTCATCCCGAGGGCCTTCATCAGGACCACGAGCGGGATCTGTCCGCTCGCCGTCGGGACCGAGACCTGGAGGACCCCGTCCTTCTTCTTCTCCACGACGGTGAGCGATCGGTAGCCGCCGCGCTGGCTGAAGACCTTCGCGCTCTCGATGGGAGTTCCGTACCGCTCGTTGTACTCGGCGAAGATCCGGTTCGGTGCGAGGTCCTCCAGGCTGATGATGACCCGCTCCGTACCGCCGATGATGAAGTAGCCTCCGGGGTCGAGCGGGTCCTCTCCGTATTCGACCAGCTTCGCTCGGTACTCGTCGTCCGACAGCCAGATCTGGTCGTCTTCGGAGATCTTGTACCGATTCAGGTTGCACGGGCGGCTCTTCACCATGATGGGGAGGTCGCCGATGTGCACGTCCTCGGGCGCCCGCTCGACGCCGTTCTCCACGACGGTGACCTTGAGGTAGATCGGCGCCTGATAGGTGAGGTTCCGTAAGCGCGCCTCCATCGGGGTCAGGGTTGGCTTCGAGCCGACCGGCTCCTTGACGAACGGAGCGCCGATGAAGATGGTCGGCTCTGCAGAAGGGTTCACTCCGCCGCGGGCGTCCCGCCGGCGGCCGACGCGCACGTAGATCGAGCTCTTGGTCTTCTGGACGTCCAGGCGTATCACCCCGCGGTCGGTCGAGTCCTCGCTGACCCGCGCGTCGTCGACGATCCGCTGCATCCGGGAGTTCGGATTGTCCTTGGTGGGGAGGAAGTCGTTGAAGCTCGCGAGGTGGTGGTTGACGATCGACCGCTCTCGGAAGAAGCCGTCCACGATCTCGCGCATCGCTCGCTAGTCCCCCCCGGCCGTGGAGACGATCAGACGATAGGCGACCGCCTCGCCCGCGGTCGCGCTCGGCCGGCGGACCCGCACGAGACGGCCGAGAAGGTTCTCGCCCGACTCGCGCAGCGCGTCGTAGCGAGGGTCGGTCCGCAGTCCCGGATCCGCGACGAGGATCTTCGGCAGGCGCTCGGCGGGGGTGCTGAGCGATTCGAGGACCTTCCTCGACTCATCCTCGGAGAGGATCTCGTGCGGAGGCGCCAAGAGGTGGGCGACGAACGGCCGCTTAGCCGGGGCGGGTTTCTCGGGCGCGTGCGCTCGCGTCCTGCGTCGGCTCGGGCTCGGCGTCATTGGTTGCTCCCAGGAACGGAACGGGCCCGGGGGGACGTCCGGAGCGACCGCGCGCGAGCGGCTCGGCTCGTTCGAACCCCCGACCACCTGGTTAAAAGCCAGATGCTCTCTGTAGGACCGGCGGGCGTACCGCCCGGCCAACCTACCTGAGCTACGGGCCCGACTCCGTTCCGGACCGGTGGGACCCGGGCGACGTATTTCAGCCTATGCCTGAGCGAGTTCACTGAAGACTCTCCAAGCTCGAGATGATCGACCAGATCGCGGTCCGCCCATGCGTCGGCAGATTGGGATCGTTCGCAAGGTCGTCCAGAACGTAGACCGCGCTCGCGATGCGAACGTCCAGCGCGACCCGCGGCTTTGCGAGCTCCTCCTTCGCCGACTGGGCACCGCGGCGCACGTTGCGCGGGACCGAGGAGTCATCGGCCAGCTGCCCCAGCGACTCGACGATCCGATGGAGGGCGGCGGCGTCCGGCCGGTTCCCTCCCAGCGTCGGGGCCGCGACCGCGCCCGGGGTCGGGGCGGAGTCGGGGGTCGTCATGCGCGATGCATCTCCCCCGATTCCTTGTACGCGGTCACGACCAGGAGCGTCTTCGTCTCGCGAATCCCGCGCACCCCCGGCAGTCGGTGGAGGACGAACTCCTTCAGCTCTTCGTAGTGCGGGAAACGGACCTTGAGGAAGATGTCGGTGTCGCCCGTGACGAGGAAGACGTCCTCGACCTCGGGAAACTTCGCCACCTCGCTCGCGACCGTGTCGGCCTCCGCCGTCTCCACCTTGAGCGCGATCAGCGCCACGACGTGTTCGTCGCCCCAGACCTTCGTGAACGCGCTCTCCACCGCCCGACTGACCGGCGCCTTTGCCGCCGTTTGCTTCTCCATGGTTCCTTGTTCCGTACGCAGTGCCGTCTCCGCGAAAGCGAATGCCCGACCCCCACGACCTTACGCCGACGGGGCGGATTCGAACTCCTCTTGGAGGTCGTTGATGACCTGATCGATCACAGACCCGGCCGTGGGCCCGCGGTACTCGCGGACGCCGCCGGCCTCGCTCGAGATACGCGCGAGAAGGTCGGCCGACCCGCGAAGGAACTCGACGCTACAGATGAACTCCTCCATGATGGCCGGCCCCCCACCGCGCCGACCGGCCGAAAAAGGACTGCTATTTATGTTTTGTGGCGCGGGCATGCGCCCCCACGCGCTCCACCCCGCAGCGCGTCGGGCCCGATCGACCTCGTTCGCCCGGAGCGAGCCGGACAAGGGCCCAGCTCGTTCGCTCGGGCGCATTGTTATCTTCTCGCCACCGTCGACCGGGGCGGGGAGCCGTAGTGAGAAGTGGCGCCGACCCGAGCACCGTGCGCATCGAGGTCCGGGTCGAGCTGAAACCGGGCATCATGGACGCCGAGGCGGCGAGCATCGAGCGCGCGCTCGGCCTCCTCGGGCTCGCCTCGGTCCCGCGAGTCGCGACCGCCCGCATCTACGACCTCGAGTTTTCCGCAGTGACCTCGGAGGAAGCCGGCCGCCTCGCCGACCAGGCGGTCGAGCGACTGCTCGCGAATCCCGTAATCCACCGCGTCACGGTTCGTCCGGTGCCCGCCTAGTCCCATGGCCACCTGGGCGGACGGAGTGGGTTCGGTCCCTCTTCGGCAAACGACGCTCGCTCAGGCGCAAAGGATCTCGGACGAGCGGGGCCTCGGCTTCAACCGCGCGGAGCTCTTCCGCCTTCGACAGTACTACCGCGCCGAAGGGCGAGAACCGACCGACGTCGAGCTCGCGGGACTCGCGCAGAGCTGGAGCGAGCACTGTAGCTACAAGAGCTCGCGACCGTTCCTCAGACGAGCGTTCGGCCGACTGAGGCCTCCGGGACGCGTCCTCGGCACGGGGGACGCCGGAGTGATGCGCTTCGAACCGGGATTCGCCTACGCGTTGCGCATCGAGTCGCACAACCATCCGTCGGCGGTGGAGCCGTACGGGGGAGCTGCGACCGGGATCGGAGGGATCCTGCGGGATGTCCTCGCGGTCGGGGCGAAGCCGATCGCGCTCAGCGACCCGTTGTTCTTCGGACCGCTCGACCGGACCCCGGACTCCGTTCCTTCGGGGGTGAAGACCCCCCGGTATCTCGCCGAAGGGGTCATCGCGGGGATTCGCGACTACGGCAACCGCGTCGGCGTGCCGACGGTCTCGGGCGGGATCTACTTCGACCCGGCGTACGTCGTCAATCCGCTCGTCAACGTCGGCTGCGTCGGCTTCCTCCCGCGTCCGCGGCTGCGACCGAACCGGGCCCGGGCGGCCGGAGACCGTCTCGTCCTGGTCGGCGGACTGACAGGGCGGGATGGGATCGGTGGCGTCGCGTTCGCCTCGAAGGAGCTCACCGAGCGCAGCGAGTCCGAGTCCCGCGGCGCGGTGCAGCTCGGGAACCCGATCCTGAAGGAGCCGCTGATCCAGGCGTGCGTCGAGGCGTTCGACGCAGGGCTCGTCCAGGGGCTGAAAGATCTCGGCGGCGGCGGCGTGGCGACGGCGGCCGGTGAGCTCGCTCTCGCCGGAGGGTTCGGTTTGCACCTCGACCTCGCGCGCGTCCCTCTCCGCGAGGAGGGGCTCCTCCCGTGGGAGGTCTGGGTCTCGGAGTCGCAGGAGCGGATGATGCTCGACGTCCGTCCCCGCGACCTCCCTAGGCTCGAGGGGATCTTCCGCCGCTTCGACGTACCGCTGACGGACCTCGGCGAGGTCACCCGAGGACCCTTTGAGTCGATCGACTGGAACGGCGTCCCGGCGGCCCATTTGAGGTTGCGTTTCCGCATCGAGCATGCGCCGCTTCGCAGGCCGACGCGTCGCCGCAGACCGTCGAGGGCGGTCGCTCCGGCCGTACCCTCGGACGACCTCCGAACCCTGGTCGAGGGGTTGGTGCTCGCCCCCGATTCGCTCTCCCGCGAGGCGGTGATCCGGGTGTACGACCACGAGGTGCAGGGCCGAACGGTCGTGAAGCCGCTCCACGGACGCGTCACGTCCCCCTCTCACGGAGACGCCGCCGTCCTGCAACCCCGGCCCGAGAGCTCCCGGGGGCTCGCCATCACCACGGCCGCGCACCCGTGGGCCTGCCGGGACGACCCGCGCGAAGGGGCGGCCCTTGTCGTCGAGGAGGCGGCGCGCAACCTCTTCGCCACGGGGGCCCGACCGGACGCGCTCTCGAACTGCCTTAACTTCGGGAATCCCGAGGACCCTCGCGTTCTCGGCGACTTTGCCGACGTGACCGAAGGTCTCGCCCGAGCAGCGCGGGGGATCGGCTTCGCGGTGCCGTCGGGCAACGTGAGTTTCTACAACGGGGGGCTCGGGGCCGAGATACCGCCCACACCGGTCCTCCTCGCGACGGGAATCGTCCCCGACCTCTCGTTCGCGGTCACGACCGACCTCAAGGCCGCAGGGGACGCGCTCTACCTGGTCGGGCGTTCGCGACCCGAGCTCGGAGGATCGCTCTGGGCGCGGCGGGAGAGCCGGCCCGGGCTCGAGGTCCCTCGGGCGGACCCGAGCGCCGTTCGGTCCGCCGGGGAGAGGCTCCTCTTCGCCGGCGCGAAGGGACTCGTCGCCGCATGCCACGACGTTTCGGACGGAGGACTCGCGGTCACGCTGTGCGAGATGGCGTTCGGCGGAGGTCTCGGCTTCTCGGTCGACCTCGCGCGAACCGGGCTCGACGACCCCGCACTCGCGCTCGTCGCAGAGGGTGGGTCTCGCTGGGTCGTGGAGGTCCGTTCTGACGGCGCCTCTCGGTTTGAGAAGACCCTCGGCCGGACGGCGTGGGCGCGAATCGGTTCGGTCGAGGCCACGGACGGCGAGATGCGCTGGAAGGGAACGACCCGGACGACCGTGCCCCTCGCGTCTCTCTACGAGCGATGGCGCACGGGACTCGGGCTCCCGTAGCCCGAGTCGAGGGGCTCAGAGTGACCGTCACCGCGCTCGTCTCGGGAGGCAAGGACTCGGTTTACGCCGCCTACCTCGCCGACTGCCAAGGATGGCCGGTGGACGAGCTAGTGACCGTGCGGCCGGCCGACCCCGAATCGATGATGTACCACACTCCGAACCTCGACCTCGTGGCCCTGCAGGCCGCCGCCTGGGGGAAGGCGCACCGGACGGTGGCGGTCCGGGAACCCGGCGAGGCTGGGGAGCTTGCGTCGCTCGCGGAGGCGCTCGCGGCCGGCCCGGGTCCGGTCGTGGTCGGGGCGGTCGCTTCTTCCTATCAATGGGCGAGAGTCCTCCGCGCCGCGGACCGTTCGGGTCGCCGGGTCTACGCTCCCCTTTGGCGCGTCGACCCATCGCGCGTCGTGCGCGAAGAGGTCTCGGCCGGCCTCGATATCCGCCTCGTCCACCTCGCCGCGGAACCCCTCTCGGCCGAACTGCTCGGCCGGCGCCTGGACCGGGCCCTGCTCGAGGAGCTCGAGCGACGCAGCCGAACCGTTCGGAGCGTGAACGTTGCCGGGGAGGGAGGCGAGTACGAGTCCCTGGTGGTGGACGCGCCGTTCTTCCGACAACGGCTCGAGCTCGAGACCGTCGAACCGGTCGTTTCGTCGACCACCGCTCGGCTCGTCGTCTCGCGCGCGAAGCTCATCTCGAAGTGACGATGCTCCCCGAGAGGGAAGTACCGTGAGTTCCCGCGGACGGCGACGACCGCTCTCGACCCGAGCCGGTGCGCTCCGCGCCGTTACGGATGCGTTCCGGGCGCTCGGCGACCCGAGGGCCCGACCCAACCTCGCCTGGCTCTCCGGACTTCTCGGCGAGTCGACCGACTCCCTCTCGGAACTGCTGGAGGAGCTCGAGGAGCTCGTCCCGGTCGAACAGGAGATCCGGCGCCGCCATCGCGCCGCCGGTCGGCCCCACTACGCGCAGTTCCGAGCTCCGTTCGACCTCTACGCCCTCGTCCGCCGGCTCCGCCCCGACCACGTGGTCGAGACCGGCGTCTCGAGCGGAGTCTCCTCCGCGCACTTCCTGCTCGCCCTCCGCAAGAACGGCCGGGGAACCCTCCACTCGATCGACCGACCGACCCATCAGCGCGGACCGGCGTTCAGCATTCGGGACTCGGTCGTCGCGCTCCCCCCCGGTGCCGGTAGCGGCTGGGCCATTCCCGAGCAGCTGCGCGACGGCTGGGACCTGAGGATCGGACCGAGCGAGGACCACCTTCCTTCGCTCGTGCGGGAGCTCCCGTCGGTGGGCCTCTTCCTTCACGATAGCTACCACACTCCGTCCCATCTCACCTTTGAGCTCGAGACCGTACGCCCGGTCCTCTCCGAAGGGAGCGTCGTGCTCGCCGACAACACGGTCTGGACCGGTCGGGCGTTCCCGCGGTTCGCGGCCTCGTACGGGGTTCCGGTCCTTCGACGCGGTCGGACCGACCTCGTCGGGCTCCGGGTTCCTCCCGCCGGCCCTCGCTAGCTGTTCGTGTCGGGCCTCCCGGGCCGTCCTCAACGGTATTAGCGGGCGGCGTCTCTCGACCGGACGATGGCGACGAGCCGCGTAGCGCCCGCGCCTTCGGAAGATCGGTCCGGGCCCCGCGGACGGCCGGATCCGGTGGACGACGCCCGACGGCGCTGGGAGGCCGAGGTTCTCGCTCCGGCGCTCGAGAAAAGTCCGGAGCGAAAGGACCGGTTCACGACCCTCGGGGGGATACCGGTCGACCGGCTCTACACTCCGCGATCTCCCCGCTCTTCCTTCGAGCGGGTCGGTTTCCCGGGCCAGCCTCCGTTCACCCGCGGCATCCACCGCACGATGTACCGGGGGAGGGTCTGGTCGATGCGCATGTTCTCGGGGTTCGGCTCGCCCGAGGACACCAACCGGCGCTTCCGCTACCTCCTCGCCCACGGGGAGAGCGGGCTCTCGATCGCATTCGACGACCCGACGCTCTATGGGATCGACGCAGACGACCCCGAGGCGGCCGGCGAGGTGGGCAAGTGCGGCGTCAACGTGAGCTCGCTCGACGACATGGTTCGGCTCCTCGCCGAGATCCCTCTCGCCCGGGTGACGACCAGCATGACGATCAACGCCCCGGCGAACATCATTTGGGGGATGTACCTCCTCGCGGGGAAGGCTGGCGGGGTCCCGTTCAGCCGCCTCGGCGGCACGACCCAAAACGACATCCTCAAGGAGTACATCGCGCAGAAGGAGTTCCTCTACCCTCCCCGGGCGGCGCTCAGGCTCGTCACCGATACGATCGAGTTCGCGACCCGCTCGACGCCGCGTTGGAACCCCGTGTCGATCTCGGGCTACCACATCCGGGAGGCCGGCTCGACCGCCGTGCAGGAACTCGCGTTCACGCTCGCCGACGGCCGGACCTACGTCGCCGAGGCGGTCGCCCGGGGCCTCGACGTCGACACGTTCGCGCCACGGCTCTCGTTCTTCTTCAATTCCCACAACGACTTCTTCGAGGAGATCGCGAAGTTCCGGGCGGCGCGTCGGATCTGGGACCGGGTGATGCGAGAGGAGTTCCGCGCGAAGAAGGAGCGGTCCCGGTGGCTGCGTTTCCACACGCAGACCGCGGGTTGCTCCTGCACCGCCCAGCAACCCGAGCTCAACGTCGTCCGAACGACCGTTCAGGCGCTCGCCGCCGTGCTCGGCGGGACCCAGTCGCTGCACACGAACTCGTTCGACGAGGCGATCCAGCTTCCGAGCGAGGACGCCGTGCGGATCGCGCTGCGCACGCAGCAGATCCTCGCCGCGGAATCCGGCGTGGCGGACGCGATCGACCCGTTCGGGGGAAGCTACTACGTCGAGTGGCTCACCGACACGATGGAGGAGGAGGCGCTCCGCTACTTCGACCGGATCGACGAGCTGGGAGGTGTCGTCCCGGCGATCGAGCGCGGGTTCTTCCAGCGCGAGATCCAGGAGGCCTCGTTCCGCTACCAGCGGGCGGTCGAGGCGGGCACGGAGAAGGTCGTCGGGGTGAACGCCTACACGGTCGACCAGCCGGTCCGGGTCCCCCGGCTCAAGATCTCCGAGAAGGCCCGGCGCCTCCAGTCCCGGCGCTTGAGGTCCCTGCGCGATCGGCGCGACCCGCGACGTCACGCCGCCTCTCTCGACCGCTTGAAGCGGGTCGCCGAGTCCGAGCGGACGAACACGATGCCGCCGGTCCTGGACGCGCTCAAAGCCCGAGCGACGCTCGGAGAGATCGTCCGCGCCCTCCAGGAAGTCTACGGCTCCTATCGGGAGCGGTCGACGTACTGACCGGAAAGGAGCCGGGCCGACCCGGCGACGCTTAAGCCGACCGCTCCTTCGGGCCCGAGCACGTCCGTGGGGCGGGAGGAGTACCGCGCGACGCTCGACCGCCTGTTCCGGCGTCGACGCTTCGGGATGCGACCGGGTCTCGAGGTGATCCGCGGGCTCTTGGAAGCGCTCGGAGCTCCGGAGCGCTCGTTCCCCGCCGTCCACGTGACGGGAAGCAAAGGCAAGGGCTCGGTCGCCGTGATGACCCAAGCCATCCTGCGCGAGCACGGGGTGCGGACGGGTCTGTTCACCTCCCCGCATCTCGCGAGCTATCGGGAGCGGGTCCGGGTCGACGGCCGTGCGATCCCGCGAGAGGCGGTCGCCGATGGGGTCGCGCGCATCGACGCGCTCGCGGACCGGCTGGAGCGGCAGGGTTCGATCGAGCGGCCGCCGACGTTCTTCGAGGTGACGACCGCGCTCGCGCTCGATTGGTTCCGGGCCGAACGGGTCGGCGCGGCGGTCGTCGAGGTCGGCATCGGCGGTCGCCTGGACGCGACCAACGTGCTCGATTCCCGCGTGGGCGTCGTGACGACGGTCGAGCTCGAGCACACCGACGTCCTCGGACCGACGCTCGCGTCGATCGCCCGCGAGAAGTCCGGGATCTTCCACCCGGGGATGACCGGCGTGGTCGGCGAGCTCCCGGCCGAGCCCGCTCGGGTGGTCGAGTCGGAGACGTCGCGGCTCGGCGTGCCCCTCTGGCACCTGGGCGGAGAGGTCCGCGTCTCCGACCGACACCTGTTAGAAGGCGGCCAAAAGTTCTCGGTCCGGCTCCCCCCCCGGGCGTTTCCCGACCTAGCAATCCCGCTCTACGGACGGTTCCAGACCGCGAACGCGGCGCTCGCGCTGGCCGCGGCCGTTCGGTTCTCGGAGGCGGTCGACCTTCCCCTCGACCCGGTGCGCGTCCGTCGTGCCCTCGCTCACGTCCGCTGGCCCGGTCGGCTCGAGCGCGTGTCGCGCCGACCCGAGACGTACTACGACGTCGCGCACACTCCCGAGAGCGCCCGGGCGGTCGCCGAGGGCCTCGCCGAGCTCTCGCCGCTCGCCGAACCGGCGGAGTGCGCGCTCCTGTACGGCTCGCTCCGGGGGAAGGACGTCTCGCGGATTCTCGACGCCTTCTCGCCGCTCGCCCGGACGGTCGTGCTCGTGCCCGTCCGGTCGGAGCGGGGGATGACGACCGACGCGCTTCGGGTCGCCGCACTCGGTCGTTTTCCCCGGATCGTGGTCGCGAGCTCGGCCGCGGAGGGGCTACGCCTCGCGCACGCGGCGACCGGCCCGGACGGTTACACGCTGGTCGTGGGCAGCGACTACCTCATCGGAGAGCTCACGCGGAAGCCGGACGCGGACGAGCCGGACCTTTCGGACCCGGGGGTGGGAACGCCGGGTCCGGTCCCTAAAGACGAGGCGAGACGGAATCCGGGCCGCGGGCGCGCGAGACCCGTGGAGTGAATGCCCGCCCGAGTGCGGTTCGGGGCGGTCGAGTGGGAGTCGGTCCTCGACCGGCTCTCGACCTTCTATCGGACCGGAGATTGGCGACGGCCGTACTTGCGCGACCACGCCGAGAACCCGTTCCAGGTCCTCATCGGGACGATCCTCTCGCAGCGGACCCGCGACGCGAACACCGACGTCGCGAGCGCGCGGCTGTTCCATCGGTACCCCGACGCGCCGTCGCTCGCTCGGGCGTCCCGAGGGGAGGTCGAGCCGCTGATCCGGGCGACCGGCTTCTACCGGGTCAAGGCCCGGGTGATCCGAGAATGCGCTCGGGCGATCCTCGAACGGTTCGGCGGGGAGGTCCCGCGGACGTACGAGGCGCTCCTCTCGCTTCCCGGCGTTGGGCCGAAGACCGCCAACTGCGTGCTCGTCTTCGGCTACGGGATCCCGGCGATCCCGGTCGACACGCACGTACACCGGATCGCGAACCGGCTTGGCGTCGTGAGAACCCGGACCCCCGAAGAAACGGAGGCCGCCCTCCGTCGGGCGGTCGACCCCCGGTACTGGATCCCGCTCAACCCGCTCTTGGTGCAGCATGGCCAGAACCTGTGCCGGCCGCGAGGCCCGCGCTGCGACGCGTGTCCCATCGCCGACCTTTGCGCTACGGGCCGCGCGCTCCGCTCGGGACGGGACCCGCCTCGGCCCGAGGACCGGCGCCCGGCCCGCGCGTCGCGGGCACGGCGACGAGGGCGACCAGCGTCAGCGCGACGAGCCCGCCGAGGAGCTCCCACGCGAAGGCGTACGAACGGACCGAGACGACCCAGCCGAAGAGGTACGATACGAGCGCCCCTCCCGCGAGCTGGACCGAGTTGAGCAGGCCGATCGCGAGCGGGATCTGGTCCGCCGGGATCTCCGGCCAGAAATGCGGGAGGATGTACATCACCGCATAGGCGGCGCCGTAGCCGAGCGAAAAGACGATTCCAATCGCCACCGCGCCGGCGAGGCCGGCGAATGGGATCAGGGCGAGGACCCCCCCACCGACGACCGTCACGACGACCAGCTGCGTCCGATGGTTCGTGTGCGCCTCCGCGAACGGTCCGGCGACCGGCCCGCCGAATAGGCTCGGCAGGACGTAGGCGATTCCGACGGCGCCGGCGACCCCGAACGACCAGCCCTCGACCGTAACCCCGTAGGGGACGATGAATTGGCCGGTCGCGAACGAGGCGCCCTCGAGCCCGATGAAGGCGAAGCCAATCGCCCACACTCCCCCAAAGGAGAGCGCCCGGGGGAGTTCCCTGCCGGTGGCCGGTCGTCGGGCCGAAGGCGCCCCCGCGCTCCGGGGAACGAGGGCCAGCCCGGCGAGCACGAGCGCGCCCAGGGCGACGCCTCCCAGACCCAGGGCCACCCGCCAACCCACCTCGGGCACGAGGAGGGAGCTCCCGATGATCCCGAGCGCCGCGCCGCCGCTGAATGCGGTCGTGAACGTTCCGACGGGGAGGCCCCTCTGGCCGGAGGGATACAGGCTCGCCACGAGCCCGATGGCGGGAGAGAAGAACAGCGCGGCGCCGACGCCGGCGCCGAGACGAAGAGCGAAGAGCACGGCGAACGACGGCGCGAACGCGCTCGCGACCGAGGTGAGCGCGAGCAGCGCCACGCCCGTGAGCGACACCGAGCGGGCGCCGTACCGCCGAGCGAGGAATCCGGCCGGCACCTGGAGGAGGCCGGCACCGACCAGGAAGGCGGCCAGGAGGAGGCCCCAGTCCGCTGGACCGACGGCAAACCAGGCGCCGATCGCGGGTAGCGCCGGGCCGATCGAGAACCAGTTGTAGGCATAGCCGACGCGTAGGGCGATCAGGGTCACGGTCGCACGCCGAACGGTCGTGGCGGTCAGCGGTTCGCGTCGGTCGTTCGGGTCCACCGTACTCCACGTCCGTCGGCCGCGCCCCCTGCGGACGGAGCGGGTCGGCCCACCCACAGACCAAAGGTTTAAACACCGACGGGCGTCCGCGCGCCGTCATGGACCCGGCCGAGTACGACCTTCCGTTCTTCCACCGGGAAGGGTTCCGTCGCCGCTCGTGCGTGGTGTGCGGCCACGCCTTCTGGTCGCTTGGGGACCACGACCGATGCCAGGAGGCGCCGTGCCGCGAGTACGGATTCATCGGCCGTCCGATCTTCGCGCGCCCGTATGCTCTCGGGCCGATGCGTGAGGCGTACCTCTCGTTCTTCGAGCGGCGCGGCCACACGCGCCTCCGACGGTATCCTACCGTCGCTCGGTGGCGGAACGACGTCTTCTTCACGCAGGCGTCGGTCTACGACTTTCAACCGTGGGTCACGAGCGGCGCGGCCCCTCCGCCGGCGAACCCGCTCACGATCAGCCAGCCGTGTCTACGATTCATCGACCTCGAGGAAGTGGGACGCAGCGGGCGGCACTTCACGCTCTTCGAGATGCTCGCCCACCACGCGTTCAATCGCCCGGACCACGAGGTCTACTTCAAGGACCGCTGCACCGAGTACTGCCACGAGCTCCTCGTGGCCGAGCTCGGGGCGGACCCTCGGGGAATCACGTACAAGGAAGAGGTCTGGGAGGGCGGTGGGAACCTCGGGCCGTCGCTGAGCGTGAGCTCCCAAGGCCTCGAGCTCGCTACCCTCGTGTTCATGGAGTACGTTCGCGACGGCGAGGCGTTGAAGCCGATGCCACTCACCGTGGTCGACACCGGATACGGGCTCGAGCGGTTCACCTGGGCCAGCCAGGGAACGAAGACCGCCTACGAGGCGGTGTTCGGCTCGGAGTACGACGAGCTTCGTCGCACCTTCCCGGCCCACGACGCCGCGGTCTTGATCGACCACGCCCGGGCCCTGAACTTCCTCCTCACGGACGGCGTGGTCCCCTCGAACAGCAAGGAAGGCTACTTCGTCCGCCTGCTGTTACGTCGCTCCCTGCGGATCCTCTCGAAGGTTCCGGAGGCGCCCGACATCCTTTCGATCCTTGACCGGGCAGCCCAGGAGATCGCGCGCGACTTCCCCGAGGTTGGCGTGCACCGGGATGACCTCCACCGCGTCGTGCAGTCGGAGGTCGAACGGTACGGTGAAGCGATCGCCCGCGCCCGTCAGACGATCCGCCGCGCGGAGGAGAAGGTCCGACAGGGTGGGGGTCGGATCGGGTCGGAGGAACTCCTCGAGTGGTACGATTCGCTCGGTGTTCCGCCCGAGGTCG
>JASHTB010000037.1 GCA_030040775.1 Thermoplasmata archaeon
AGACCTCGGCTCCCATCTCGACCGACACGAGAACATCGGCCGCGGACGGATCGGGCTCGACGGGTTCCGCGCGCTCGTCAACGACCGCCGCTGGGCGGAGACCCCCGGGTACCTCGAAACGCCGCTGGACGCGCACGGATACGACCGGTATGTCGAGGATCTGAGGAGCCTTCGAGGCCTTCTCGGGCCGGGGGAGAAGCCGCCGGCGCGGCTTCCCGCTCGCCGGCGAGCGCCGCGTGCCTCAACCGTCAAATAGACTGCCCTTCCTCGGCGCGCCACTCATGGGAAGGGACGAGTCGGACGAGCTCATTCTCTCCCTCCAGAACACGGCGCGCGAGGTCCGCCAGGAGGTCATCCGGTCGACGTACATGGCCGGGAGTGGCCATCCGGGCGGAAGCCTTTCGGTGACGGACCTCCTGGTCGCGCTCCTCTTCCACGAGATACGGTGGGACCCGGCCGACTACGAGCGGCCGGACCGCGACCGCCTCGTGCTCTCGAAGGGTCACGCCGCGCCCGCGCTCTACGCCGCGCTGGCCCTCCGCGGAGCGATCCCCCGCGAGGAGCTGCTCACCCTCCGCCGCCTGGGAAGCCGCCTCCAGGGTCATGTCGACCGGACCAAGCTGCCCTACGTCGAGGCCGCGACCGGCTGCCTCGGCCAGGGGATCGGCATGGCGGTCGGCATGGCGCTCGATGCCCGGCTCGCGGGGCGGCCGAGCCGGGTCTACGCGGTCCTCGGCGACGGCGAGTGCCAGGCGGGTCTCACCTGGGAGGCGCTCATGGCGGGGGGACACTACCGTCTCGCGAACCTGGTCGCGATCCTCGACCGCAACGGCCTCGAGACCGACGGCTCGACCGAGTCGATCATGGGGATCGAGCCGATCGCGGACAAGTTCCGAGCGTTCCGCTACCACACGCTGGAGATCGACGGGCATGACTTCCGTCAGATCCTCGCCGCGCTCGCCGAGGCGCGCCGGTTCACCGAGGGGCCGACCGCGATCGTCGCGCGGACGGTGAAGGGGAAGGGAGTCTCGTTCATGGAGGGACAGCATTCCTGGCACGGCAAGGCTCCCTCGAAGGCGGAGGCCGAGAAGGCGCTCACCGAGCTCGGCGCGCCCGCGGAGGTTCCCCCCCGATGAGCGCTCCCGCCAGGGTGGAGAGCCTTCGGGACGCCTACGGAAAGACCCTCCTCGAGCTGGGCGAGAAGGACCCGAACCTGGTCGTGCTGGACGCCGACCTCTCGGGCTCGACCCGGACGGTCCTGTTCGGGCAGAAGTTCCCTGAGCGGTTCTTCAACGTCGGCGTGATGGAGCCGACGATGATGACGATCGCCGCCGGCCTCGCCCTCGGGGGCCGCACGGTCTTTGCGAGCACGTTCGCGGTCTTCGCGGCGGGCCAGGCGTACAACGCCGTGCGCCAGTCGGTCTGCTACAACCACGCGAACGTGAAGATCGTCGCCACCCACGGCGGCCTCCTGGTCGGGGCCGACGGCGGAACGCATCAGATCGTCGAGGACATCGGCCTGATGCGCGGCCTCCCCGGGATGACGGTGGTCGTCCCCGCGGACGCTCCGACCACGCGTTCGGCCGTCGAGGCGGTGGCGGCGCGGGACGGGCCGGCGTACGTGCGCCTGACGCGCGAGAACCTTCCGGTCGTCACGGACGGCTCGTTCGAGCTCGGGAAGGCCCGAGAGCTTCGCAGCGGCTCCGACCTCACGATCGTCGCGGTCGGCGCCCTCCTCGCCCGAGGGCTCGAGGTCGCCGACGAACTGGCCCGGGCCGGGATCTCCGTGCGGGTCCTCGACCTCGCCTCGGTGAAGCCGTTCGACGAGCGGGCGCTCATCAAGGCCGCGCGGGAGACGGGAGCCCTCCTCGTCCTCGAGGAGCACTCGGTCCTGACGGGCGTCGGCTCGCTCGTCGCGTCCACGGTGGCGGAGAACTACCCGGTCCCGGTCCGTCGCGTCGGGGTCCCGGACCTCTTCGGAGAGTCGGGGGACCCGTGGCTCCTCCTGGACCGGTACGGGATGTCAAAGGAACGGATCCGAGACGAGGCGTGGGAGCTCCTCCGCCTGCGGGGGAAGGTTCAGTAGGGGGCGCGCCCTCGGGAGGCGGACGATGCAGCTGTTCCTCGACACGGCCAGCGTGACCGAGATCCGAACGATGTGGGAGATGGGGATTCTCGACGGAGTCACGACCAACCCGAGCCTGGTCGCCAAGGAGGGCCGCCGGTTCGAGGACGTCCTGCGCGAGATCTGCGCCCTCGGCATCCCGTCCGTCTCGGCCGAGGTCGTGGCGACCGACACGGAGGGGATGCTGCGGGAGGGCCGGCACCTCAGGGAGATCCACCCATCGATCTACGTCAAGTGCCCGATGACCCCGGCCGGCCTCAAAGCGACGAAGGTCCTCGCGGGAGAGAAGACCCGCGTCAACATGACGCTGGTCTTCAGCGCGAACCAGGCGCTCCTCGCCGCCAAGGTGGGGGCCGCCTACGTCAGCCCGTTCATCGGACGGCTGGACGACCAGGGCCAGGTCGGGATGGACCTCATCCGCGAGATCGTGACGATCTACCGCAACTACCGGTTCCCCACGAAGGTCCTGGTCGCGAGCGTGCGTCACCCCGTCCACGTACTCGAGGCCGCGAAGGTCGGTGCCGACATCGTGACGATGCCGTATGCGGTGATGGAGAAGCTCGTCCAGCATCCGCTCACGGACGTCGG
>JASHTB010000038.1 GCA_030040775.1 Thermoplasmata archaeon
GTACGGGAGCACGACGACGGAGCCGATGAACCAGGGCAGGCTCAGGACCAGACCCCGCGGTGAGAACAGGGGTAGGAATCCCATCGTGGCGAGCAACAAGAACCAGAAGAACAGGGAAACTTCGAGGGAAGTACCCGAAGCGCCGAGGGAGAGGTACCTTGTGAAACCCCCTGTCGCGGCTCCGGAGATCCCGGTCGACGCTTGCCCGTAAAGGGGCGCCCACACGTCGTCGGCGAGGAGCTGTAGGACGAACGCCCCTCCGAGGGCCAGGACCGCGAGTCCGACCCACGGGCGCGCTTCGACCCAAGAGTCGCGGAGCTTTCGGAGCGCGCCAAGCGGCGAACGAACGAACAGGCGTAACCACGGAATCGCCCCGTAAAGAACGAGTCCCAGCAGGAGGAACGGGAACACTTCGAGGGTCAGCATTCCGAGGACCGCGGGAACCAGGGCGTAGTAGAACCGCCGCCTGCTCCACAGCCAGAAGGTCCACAGGAACTCCGCGGGGAGGAACGCCTCCCAATGGTACGATGCGAGAAGCGCCGAGACCGCCGCGCAGTTGACGAGGAAGAGAGCGGTCAAGAGGAAGGACAGGTAGGCGCTCGGGACCGCCCGGCGCACCAGGAGAAAGAGAGGAATGGCCGCTGCGGCCACCGCGGCCGCCCCGAGGGCAAACAAGGTCACGGGGTGCGGCCACGCGGCATACAGAGGAACGGCGAGGAACGCCACATAGGTCGTGTGCACCAAGAGAAAGGTCTGGCCCCCGCCCTGCAACCGGTCCGGAGTCTCGTAGAGCAGGTAGCCGTGCGCCGTCGTCCACAGCATCTGCTGGTTCAGTCCGAGGTCCCACGCCGCGTCGTAAAGGTCGTTGAAGCGAACCTGAGACAGGTACGTCAGGACCGCGGTGTAGACTGCGACCAAAACGAGAAGAGTGAGCAGCTCACGTCGAGGAATCCGGGGACGGCGCGGGGCGTTCGGCTCGATATCCGTGAGCGGGGCCGGGCTTGCTTCTTCTCCTTGGATCGGACCGACCACGGCGCAGCCAAGCCCCCTGTTTATCCATTCGTTGGGAGGGCCTAAAAAGCGACCGTTCGAGCCGCACCTCGCACGGGCCGAACGGCAGAGCTGCTCGGCTCTCGGATCGGCAGTACGGTGATGGGTCGAAGCGACCCAGGAGCTCTCGGAGCGGCGAGCGAAGGAGCTATGGCCCGTATCTCGGCGAAAGTCGAGTCGTAGAGAGGGGACGGGTCGTCAGGTTGGTGGCGAGCCTTCGGGCGAGGATCACCTCAATCAGAAAGTGCCGAAGGAACGCGGGTCCTTCGACCACCTTGCTCGCGCCCTCGGTGCGAGGAACGAACCGGAAGGGGACTTCGACGATAGGAGCCTTCCCGACCATCGCCAGCAGGAACAGGAGGAGCTTGTAGCCCCGGTACTCGGGGTTGATCGGGGTCCACACCTCCTTGCGGAAGGCGAAGTACCCCGACACCGGGTCGGTGACGCGTCGGGCCCCGGGGAGCAGCGCCTTGGCAACATATTCCGCGCCCCGGGAGATCAGCCGCCGGCGAACGGTCCTCGGGCCCGGCGACCCACCGGGAGCGTACCGGCTCGCTACGACCAGGGAGGCTCCTTGCTCGAGGGAGGCGATCATCCCCGGGATCGCCTCGGGGGGGTGCTGGAGGTCCGCGTCCATCACCACCACATATCGGCCGTGGGCGACTTCGATCCCCTGGCATTGGGCACGCACCGTGGTCTGCTTACCTTCGTGCGTCAGCAGTCTCACTCGGGGGTCCGAGGCACCTCGCTCCCCGACGTACTCACGGGTTCCGTCCGTGCTCCCGTCGTCCACGACGATCACTTCGAACGAAGGGAGCGGGATTCGTCCGATTCGGTCGAACAGCTCCGTGAGGTTCTTGCGTTCGTTCAGCGTGGCGAGGACGACCGATACGGCCGGAGCTTCCCGCGGACCGGGGGCGGGTCCCGACACGATTCCCCGTCAGGCCCCGGACCGCACCGACCAGGTCTGCAGGCCGTTCGGCTCGAGCGCGAACGAGGAGACTCGGCCCCCGGCGTCCTGCACCGCTTTCGCCACCTTCGCCTTCCGTGCGAAGTCGCAGAAGAGCAGGATGAACCCCCCGCCCCCCGCGCCGAGGAGCTTGCCGCCGAGTGCCCCGGCCTCTCGCGCCCGGGCGTAGAGAGTGTCGATGCGAGGGTTCGAGATCCCGTCCGTGAACTGCTTCTTGAACCTCCACCCTTCGTCCAAGAGTCGTCCCATCTCGTCGATGTTCCCGCGCAGGAGCTCGTTCTTCATGTCGATCGCGAGGCGCTTGGTCGCGTCCAGGGCCTCGACGGTCTCCTCGCGTCGCTCCGTGTAGTTCCGGGTCTGCTGGACGATGATGTCGTTGGAGTAGTGGCCGAGGCCGGTGTAGCAGAGGAGCAGTCGGTAGGCGAGCTCGTTCTGAACGTCCGGGTTGATCTTCAGCGGGTTCACGACGGTCCGGCTGCCGGTGAACTCCATGAAATTGAACCCTCCGAAGGCGGCGGCGTACTGGTCCTGACGTCCCCCCTTGAGTCCGAGCTCTTCCCGCTCGATCCGGTAGGCCAGCTCCGCGACCTCGTAGGACGTCCACGGCTCCCGCAGATACCGCTGGAAGGCACCGACCAGCGCCACACACATCGTGGAGGACCCCCCGAGACCGGTTCCCGCCGGAGCATCCGAGTGCAGGAACAGTCGGAGGGTGTCGTTTCCCTTTCCGTTCGACACCGGAGGTCGAAAGACCTTGAGCGCCGCTTTGACGATGTCGAGCTCCCCGTTGTAGAGCAGGTCCGAGGGCTTCTGGTAGTTGACCGTAACGTTGTAGTCGAGCGACTCGACCGACGTCGAACCACCCCCGTTCGGCGTCACCTCGAGCGTCGCATAGGCGAACCGGTCAATCGTGCAGTTGAGGACGGCTCCTCCCTTCTCTTCCGGATAGGGCGAGACGTCGGTTCCGCCCCCCGCGAAGCTGATCCGGAGCGGCGCCTTGCTTCGCAGGATCACCATTCGGTCGAGCCACCGGCGATGGCGACTTAACGGTTCGCCGCGCTCGGCAGATGCCGCCGGGGCGGGTCCAGCCTGGGAAGCGCTCACCGCGGACTGCGCCTCGCGATCGTTCTATGCCGTAGCCTTGATGAGATTGGCCGGGGCCAGTCTCGGGAGTTGAGCGATGTGGACCCCCTCGACGATAGCCCACAGGAGGACCGGGGCAACGATCAGCCGCTCCATTCCCCCGGGACCGAGCCCGAGGTTGATGCTGGTCTCGGAGAGGACGCAGGCGACCAGCGTCACCACTCCGCACGCCAAGGTGAAAGGCCGTGACGCCCGCCAATGAGGACCCGGGGCCATCGCCCAGAATAGGATGGTCAAGCCGAGGCCCGCACCCACGAAGGCGATGGCGGAGACGATGTCGTGCATCTGCCCATGGAGCACCGGAGTCGTTTCGGGAAAGACGCCGACCCCGATAGCCCCCGCGCTGCCGATCATCAGGAATCCGAGCCCGAGCACGCGACTCGCCCCGGCGGGGAACGCGGACCAGATCAAGAGGCAGGCGAAGATCCCGCAGATCCCTAGGACGATGACGGACGCGTCGAACCCGAGGGCCCACGGCGAATGAACGCCCCCGAGGTCGCTGATGTAGTTCTGGGTCAGGCTGTAGCCCGCGTACTGGGACTGGACGACGATCATGCCGAGGATGAACTCGACGGACCCCACGATGAAGAGAATCGCTCCGGCACGGACCCGACGGTGGACGTAGACGCCTCCTTCGGCCATGGACCCTCTCGGGTGGAA
>JASHTB010000039.1 GCA_030040775.1 Thermoplasmata archaeon
GTCGCCTCCACGGTCGACCCCCTCGCGGGAGCCTACGAGGTCGAGTACCTTACCGACCGGCTCGAACGGGAGGCCGAGGAGTACCTTCGCCGGATCGAGTCGATGGGAGGGGCGCTCGTCGCCATCGAGAAGGGGTTCTTCGCCTCCGAGATCGCCCGCGAGGCCTACCGCATCGCCCGAGCGCGTGAGCGGAAGGAGGAGGTCGTCGTGGGGGTGAACGACTTCACGGAAGGGAACCCCACGTTCACCTTTTTCCCCGGCGGCCGCGGAAAGGGGGCCCGGTTCGAACGGATCACCCCGGCGGAGGAGCGCCGGCAGGTCTCGCGCGTCCGGTCCTGGCGACGAGAGCGCGACGGGGCGGGCGCCCGGGAATCGCTCGACCGCCTCTCGAGGGCGACCAAGGCCGGGGAGAACGTAATGCCGCACGTCCTGCGAGCGGTACTCTCGGGCGCCACGCTCGGCGAGGTCTCGGACGCCTGGCGGAGCCTTTTCGGCGAACAGGGACCGTCGCGGGCCTACTGAAGGGGTCGGTCGTTGTGGAGCTCGATCACGTAGGGATCGCCGTGACGGACCTCTCTCAAGCCGTCGCCCGCTGGCAGCCGCTCCTCGGGGCACCCGAAGGGCCTGCGGAGGACGTCCCGTCCAATCGGGTTCGGGTCGTCTTCTTGGGGGCCGGCGCTGCGCACCTCGAGCTCGTCGCACCGCTCGACTCCGATTCCCCCGTCGCGAAGTTCCTCTCAAGCCGAGGAGAGGGGATCCACCACCTCGCGTTCCGAGTCCCCAACGTGGACCGAGCCCTGAACGAGCTCGCCGAACGGGGCGAGCGAGTGGTCGACCGACACGGACGCCCCGGGGCCCGCGGCCGCCGCGTCGGTTTCGCGCACCCGTCGGCGTTCGGAGGGGTCCTCGTGGAGTTCGTGGAGGGCCCGTGAGCCGGATCAGTTCCTCGGGACTCGCGTCGGTCTACGACAGCCGAGGCCGGCCCACGGTCGAGGCGACGGTCGTGCTCGAGTCGGGCTCCCGGGGCCGTGCCGGGGCGCCGAGCGGGGCGAGCACGGGAGCGCACGAGGTGCGGGCGTTCCCGGAAGGGGGGGTGCCTGCCGCACTGACCACGTTCCGGGAGACGGTCGCTCCGGCCCTTCTCGGGGTGGAAGGGACCGACCAGGCCACGGTCGATGCGCTCCTTCACTCCCTCGACGGGAGCCCTGACTTCTCCCGTATCGGTGGGAACACCGCGACCGCGGTGTCGGTCGCCTGTGCGATCGCCCACGCGGAGGAGAAAGGCGAACCTCTCTGGAAGGTCCTGGCGCGACCGACCGTGGACGGCAGCCGGTTCCCGGCGATCGCGGGGAACTGCCTGAACGGAGGCCGGCACGCGATTGGGGGTCCGGACATCCAGGAGTTCATCGCCTATGCGGAGAGCCCGCGCCCGGAGGAATCGGTCGCCGCGGCGATCCGGGTCCACGCTCTTCTCGGGGAGGAGCTCCACCGTCGTCTTCCGAAGCAGGCACTGGGGCGCGGGGACGAAGGGGGTTGGGTCGCCCCGCTCGGGAACGTACCCGCGATCGAGCTCCTCGCCGAGGTCTGCGCTCGTGTGCGCGACGAGCTGAAGACTCCCGTGCACCCGGGCCTCGACCTCGCCGCGAGCGAGTTCTTTCGGGCCGGCCAGTACCGATACAAGGAGCAAACCCTGGACACGGAAGGGCAGGTCGCCTTCGTCGCTCGGCTGGTCGACCGCTACGGTCTCAAGTATCTCGAGGACCCCCTCGAGCAGGAGTCGTTCGACGCGTTCGCTCGTCTCACGAAAGAGGTCGGTGACCGGACCCTCGTGGTCGGCGACGACCTCTACGTCACGAACGAGGAACGCCTGCGGCGAGGGATCGAGCGCCGTTCGACCAACGCGGTCCTGATCAAGGTGAACCAGGTCGGAACCCTGACCGACACGCTCAAGACGGTCGACCTCGCCGGAGCCCACGGCCTCGCGACCGTGACGTCCCATCGGTCGGGCGAGGTCCCGGAAGGGTGGCTCGCCCACGTCGCGCTCGGCACCGGGGCCCGGGGCCTGAAATGCGGCGTGCTCGGTGGAGAACGGGTAGCAAAACTAAATGAACTCCTGCGGCTCGGCCGCGCCGATCGAACCTGACGGGGCCATGGCCGAAGACGAGACGCTCAGTGAGCCCGCGACCGTCGCGAGCGACGGGCAGGATATCCGGCCGGGAGAGCTCCTCATTCCGGAGGACACGTACCTCACCTCAGGGGTCCACATCGGGACGCAGCAGAAGTCGGCCTCGATGCGCCGGTTCGTCTACAAGGTCCGGTTCGACGGACTCCACGTTCTCGATGTGCGCGAGACCGACCGACGGATCCGGTTCGCCGCGAAGTTCCTCTCCCGGTTTCCCGCCAACCGGATCCTCGTCGTCTCCCAGCGACAGTACGGTCAGAAGCCCGTGCGGGTCTTCGCGAAGACCGTCAGCGCCGTCTCGTTCGCTGAACGGTTCGTCCCAGGCTGCCTCACCAACCCGAACCTGTCCGAGTACTTCGAGCCGAAGGTGCTGCTCGTCACCGACCCGGCGACCGACCAGCAGGCGCTGAGCGAGGCGGTCTCGATCGGGATCCCGGTCGTGGGTTTGTGCGACGTCAACAACGAGACTCGCAACGTCGACCTCGTCATCCCGGCGAACAACAAGGGCCGGGTCGCTCTCGCGACGGTCTACTGGCTGCTCGCCCGGGAGCTCCTGCGCGCCCGAGCCGGGGGCGCGGAGGTCGACTTCCGCCTTACCATCGACGACTTCCAAGCGGCGCTGTAGCGGCGCCGCTCCCCCTTCCTCCTTTTATCGGCGGCGGGTCCTCCGGTTAGTGTGTCTCGGCCGGGCTCCGGGCTTCACGACCTCCTTTCGGAGCACGGCGTGCCCGAGAAGGCCGCCCGGGTTTATCTCGCGGCCTGCCGCGCGGGCCCCCAGACGGCGAGCGAGCTCGCGCGCCTCTCCGCGGTGAACCGGGTCGAGGCGTATCGGTTCATCAAGCAGCTGAGCGCCGAGGGCCTTCTCGAGGCGACCCACACCCGTCCTCAGCGTTTCGCCGCACTCCCTCCCGATGCCTTGGTCGATCGGTGGATCCGCCGTGCCTCCGAGCGGCTCCGCCACCTCGAGGAGGACCGAGCGAAGATCCTGAGCGACTGGGAGGATAGTCGCACGGCGTTCGACGACCGCGACCCGCGCAAGTTCGCGGTGGTCGAAGGGCGCGAGACGATCTGGAAGTTCCTCCTCAAGCGGGTCGGCACCGCCGAGCATCAGATCCTGATCTCCGCCACAGGGTTGTCGCTCCCGCTCCTGATCGACAGCGGGCTCGACCGGGCTCTGCGCGACGCGACGCACCGCGGGGTCAAGGTCCGCATCGTGACCGAGGTGTTCCCCCCGAACCTGGTCGAAGCGAAGCTGATCGCCGGTTTCGCGGAGCTGCGCCATGCGGGCGGCCCGGTGGCGAACCGTGCGGTCGTCATCGACCGACTGGGTGCGCTTGTTTACGTCTCGGGAGAGGACGGGCTCGGCCGCAACAGCGAGGAACAGGTCGCCCTCTGGTCGTCCGCGCCCCCGTTCGTCCAGCTCGCCCGGGACTATCACCGCAGGCTCTGGTCGCCGGCGACACGCGCCGAGGAGCGGTTCGTGGAGCTCGAGAGCCCGCCGTTCGCGATGCTTCCGGTGTACGCCGGAAAGGAAGCCGTCCCGTTCCAGCGCCTCCGGGACATCACGAAGCTCGGCATGCGCGCCTCGGGCGTCCGCGAGCTCCACCTGAACCTTCCCGAGCTCATCGAGACGATCGCCCGTCAGCTGGGGCGGGAGATCGCGGACCAGCTCGAAGGACGGACGCCCGAAGAGGTCACCCGAGAGCTCCAGCAGTACTACGAGACCCACACGATGGGCCACCTCGCCCTGATCAAGGAGCGCCCGCTGACGCTGCGCGTCACGGGATGCTTCGCCTGCACGAACGACTCCCCCGAGATCGGCCGGGTGATGTGCCCGCAACTCCTGCGGGCCGTCCTCGAGACGCGGCTCGGCCGCCGATGGGAGGTTTCGAAACCCGACCCGACCAAACACGCCACCCGCGGCTGCATCTTCACCGCGAGCCCGGCGTGAACGTCTCGCGTCCTGGCCCTCTAGCCTTCCCGCTCCCACCCGGCCTCTCGGCGGGCTTGTTATAGCGCGAGGGCCTCCAAGCGGAAGGCGGCGTTCCGGACGGCCGAGCGGGCGTCCTCCGAGGGAACTTTCGTTCGGGGACAGGGCCATGCTAGGGCTTTGGGACGCAATTCTGTGCGCATGGGGCATTTCGTTTCCCTCACCCCGATTAGGTCCCGAGTCCGGAGGGGAATCGGCCTAGGTCGGAGGCAGCGAGCCAGTAATCCCCAACACTCCCGCCAGCCGGTTTCCGGGCGGCACCATCCCACTCGGTTCGTTCGGACCACGTCGTCCGGCCTACACCGTCAGTCAAAGGGCGGCGCCATATAGCCATATTAATCGGCTAGGCGTCCAA
>JASHTB010000040.1 GCA_030040775.1 Thermoplasmata archaeon
GGCTCCTCCGGCAACGATACGCCTCCGCCGTCGGGGAGGATCGTGACGACGTAAGCCCCCGGCGCCGAGCGGCCGACCTCGAGCGCCGCCGCGACCGCCGCTCCCGACGAGATCCCCACGGCCAGGCCCTCCTCGCGCGCGAGCCGGGCTTGCAGGTCGCTCGCCGTCTCGGTTTCGACCCGGACCGTCCGGTCGACGAGGCTCGCGTCGTAGACGGACGGCCGCAACGCGGTCGGAAGGTGCTTCAGCCCTTCCAGCCCGTGGATCGGTCCGGTCGGCTCGACGCCGACAACCTCGATGGACGCGCGCTGCTCTTTCAGAAACCGCGCGGTCCCCGAGATCGTTCCGCCAGTGCCCACGCCCGCGACGAAGTGCGTGAGCTGCCCGGCGGTCTGGCGCCAGATCTCCGGTCCGGTCGTCGTGTAGTGGCCGCGCGGATTCTCCGGGCTGTTGTACTGGTCGGGGTAAAAGTACTGGACCGGGGAGGTTTCGGCCCGTCTCCGGGCCTCCCGCTGGGCGCCGTCCGTACCGTCGAGGGGGTCGGTGAAAACGACCCGCCCGCCGTAGGAGCGGATCCGACCGACCTGCCGCGGGCTCGCGTTCCGCGGCAGCACGACCTCCACGGGAAACCCGATCCGAGCCCCGAGCCAGGCGTACGCCACCGCGGTGTTGCCGCTCGAGGCGTCGATCAACGTTTTGCTCGAATCGAGCGACCCGTCCTCGATCGCGCGGCGTACGATCGCGAGGGCCGCGCGGTCCTTCACGGAGCCGGTCGGGTTGAGGAACTCGGCCTTCGCCCAAAGCTCGAACGACCGACCGTGGGCTTCGAGAAGTCGGGGGAGAGAGACGAGCGGAGTGCCTCCGACGGAGCGCAAGAGCGGGTCGCTCAACCGCAGCCGGGACCCGGTCCGAGGAGAACGGCTTGGGTCGCTCGTGACGGGCGTTCGTGATGCGTGCATCCGGTCACCTCTCGTACTTCGCGGGAAGACCCCGCCTAGTCGCAACCGTCGCCCGGCGGCTCGATTCGGGAATTTCTGTGGGCGTCTACTGCAGCTGGATGAGGTGAGTGCATCGGACTCCTCCGCGGCCGATCGAATCCTGAAGGTCGACGCCGACCTGACCTAGAAGAGCCTCGGTGAGGTGTTTATCGAATACCTCGCAGAGGAGGTACGGATGAGATAGGGCGCTGTGCCGAAAGACGCAGTTCGTTCGGACGATCCGGACGTGCCCATCCGGCATCGTTTGCGCCGTGCAGCGGAAGCCGAGCCGATTCAACGCGCTCACGAGGTGTCGGGTCCGTTCGCTCGCCGTACCCCCTTTCGGAAGCTCGCTCGCCACGCGTCGGGCCATGCGTCGCGCGGCTTCCGCAAAGAGAGCGCTGACGTACCCCTCTCCCTCCCGCGCGAGCAGCTCATCGACGACGGTGTCCAGGATCAGGTCGTACTTCTTCGGGAAGAGGTCCTGGCCGTCGCCGGTGAGCGCGTAGCGCTTGCGCGGCCGGCCGACTCCCTCGCGGCGGAAGGAGGGGACGACCAGGCCGCGCTCCTCCATCCGGTCGAGGTGACCCCGGGCCGCGCTCTCCTGGATCCCGAGCTTCTTTGCTAGATCGCGGGCTGTGCGCGGCGCGACCGCGAGCTCCTCCAGAATCCGTCCTCGAGTCCCCTCGAGCTGCTCGTGGGCGCTTATCGACATCCTTTCGAAACCCGACCCCTTCCGTCCTAAAGGATTTACACACCGCGCCATGCTTAAATAACGGTATCGGCTCGTATCGGGTTGATGGCTATGGCGAGCCCAAAGCCGCACCACGAGCTCTTGGTCGAGGGACTCCATGTTGAGGTCGCGGGAAAGGAGATCCTGAAGGGGGTCGACCTCTCGCTGCGGTCCGGGGAGCTCACCGCCCTCATGGGGCCGAACGGTTCGGGCAAGAGCACGCTCGCTTACGCGCTGATGGGCCATCCGAAGTACAAGGTGACGAAGGGCCGGGCCACGCTCGACGGGCAAGACCTTCTCCTGCTGAGTGTCGACAAGCGCTCCCGGGCCGGGCTGTTTCTCGGGTTCCAGTACCCCCAGGAGGTCTCGGGCCTGTCTCTCTCGAAATTCCTCTGGACCGCGTACATGCAGCGTCATACGGCCCAGAACGCAGATACCGCGGGCTTCGACCGTGACTTGAAGACGCACCTCGACTACCTCGGCATGAGCCCCGAGCTGCTCAAGCGGTCGCTCAACGAAGGGTTCTCGGGTGGCGAGAAGAAGCGCGTCGAGGTTCTGCAGATGGCGACGCTGAAACCGATCTTCTCGATCCTGGACGAGCCGGATTCCGGGCTCGATATCGATGCCGTGCGTTCGGTCGGGGAGACCGTGGCGAAGCTCCACCGACCCGACGCCGGCATTCTGGTGATCACACACTATCAGCGGATCCTCAAGTACCTCCAGCCCGACCGGGTCCATGTGATGGTCGATGGCGTCGTCGCCCGCTCGGGCGGGCGCGAGCTCGCGGAGGAGCTCGAACGAACGGGGTACGAGCCGATCCGAGGGACCCCCGAGGCGGCGAGCTAGCGGGCCGCACCCGGGAGGTTCGCCTCTCCAAGAGGAGCGATGGACGTCGAGCGGATCCGGAAGGACTTTCCGATTCTCGCTCGGTCTCAGAACGGTCACCCGCTCGTCTACCTCGACTCGGCCGCGACCAGCCAGAAGCCTTCCGTGGTCCTCTCGGCCGAGGAGCGGTTCTACGAGACGATCAACGCGAACGTTCGACGCGGCGTCTACGGCCTGAGCGTCGAGGCCACGGACGCCTACGAGGCCGCGCGCGAGAGGGTCGCGCGATTTCTCCACGCTCCCCGCGCTTCCGAGGTCGTCTTTCTGCGCGGAACGACCGAGGCGATCAACCTCGTGGCGACGAGCCTCGGCCGAATGCTTCTCAAGAAAGGGGACCGCGTGCTCACGACGGTGATGGAGCACCATTCGAACATCGTCCCCTGGCAACTTCTGCGGGAGTTCGGAGGCATCGACCTCGCCTTCGTCGATATCGACGACCACGGACGGCTCGACCTCGCCGACCTCGACCGCAAGCTCGACCGGAAGACGAAGGTCGTCGCGGTGACCCAGGTCTCG
This sequence comes from Thermoplasmata archaeon, assembly GCA_030040775.1. Classification (GTDB taxonomy): domain Archaea; phylum Thermoplasmatota; class Thermoplasmata; order Lutacidiplasmatales; family UBA184; genus Lutacidiplasma. The sequence continues at coordinate 3,112 of JASHTB010000040.1, forward strand.
AACGTGCTCGGGACCGTGAACCCGATTCGAGAGCTGGCCGACCGCGCCCACTCGGTCGGCGCCCTGCTCGTGGTCGACGCCGCTCAGTCCGCCCCCCATCAGCCGATCGACGTCGTGGGCCTGGGTGCCGACTTCCTCGCCTTCTCGGGCCACAAGACCCTCGGTCCGATGGGGATCGGCGCCCTCTGGGGAAGAGCCGACCTCCTCCGGTCGATGCCCCCCGCCCAGGGCGGAGGGGAGATGATCCGCGAGGTCCACCAGGACCGGGTGAGCTTCGCTGAGGCGCCTGCGAAGTTCGAGGCGGGAACGCCGAACGTAGCCGGAGCGGTCGGGCTCTCAGCGGCGCTCGACTACCTCGAACGGGTCGGCTGGGAGTCGATCCGCTCGCACGAGAGCCGTCTGCTCGCCCGCACCGTGCGGGCGGCCCAGGACCGGCTCGGCGACGACATCACCGTCTTCGGGCCGGAAACCCCGGGCGAACGCGAAGCGGTCGTATCGTTCCGGCTGAAGGGGGTGCACCCCCACGATGTGGCGAGCCTGCTCGACGATCGGGGGATCTGCGTGAGGGCCGGGCATCATTGCGCCCAACCGCTGATGGAACGCCTCGGCGTCCCGGCGCTCACGCGGGCGAGTCCGTATCTCTACAACACCGAGGGCGAGATCGACCAGCTTATCGACGGCCTCGTGGCGATCGTGGCCAAGTTTCGAGGAGATCGTGCGGTCGCGCGCGTCGCCTCCTAGGCAGCCGGCGACCAACGCGGTCCGTCCGTCTCCGACCGTCGACCCTTGTAGCGCTCGGGCTGACAGAAGGCCTGACGGAGCGCCGTTTCTCGAGAGGGAGCACTCTGTCGCACCGCGAGTGACCTCTCATTTAAATACACCGGAGTGATGGAATTCCCGGGTGCGATCATGGCGTTGGCCAACGAGATCACACCGCTCGACTTCACGCGGTACGACTTCAAGAATCCCGAGACCTACCGGCTCCGGATCAAGAAGGGGCTCACCCGCGACGTCGTCGAGCAGATCTCCCGCTTCAAGAACGAGCCGGACTGGATGCTCGACTACCGTCTGCGAGCCTACGACCACTTCGTGGAGAGGCCGATGCCCGACTGGGGGCCGAGCCTTTCGGACATCGACTTTGACTCGTACACCTACTACGCGAACCCACTGCTCGAAGGGGAGACGAAGCGCAAGTGGGAGGACCTCCCACCGGACATCAGGAACACCTTCGATAAGCTGGGCATCCCCAAGGCCGAGCGGGAGTTCTTTGGCGGGGTGGGCGCGCAATACGACAGCGGCACGGTCTACCACAAGATTCGGGAGGACCTCGCGGCGAAGGGCGTCATCTTCTGCGACACTGACACCGCCGTACGGGAGCATCCCGAGATCGTCCGCAAGTACTTCGGGCGGGTCGTCCCCTACAACGACAACAAGTTCGCCGCCCTCAACAGCGCAGTCTGGTCCGGGGGAAGCTTCGTCTACGTGCCGCCGGGCGTCGACGTCGGCATCCCGCTGCAGGCGTACTTCCGTATCAACGCGAAGAACGTCGGTCAGTTCGAGCGGACTCTGATCATCGCCGACAAGGGCGCGAAGGTCCACTACCTCGAGGGCTGCACTGCCCCGATCTACTCCACCGACTCGCTGCACGCCGCGGTCGTCGAGGTCATCGCCGAGCCGTACGCGAAGCTTCGGTACACCACCGTGCAGAACTGGTCGAAGAACGTCTACAACCTCGTCACGAAGCGTGCCGTCGCGTACGAGAGCGCGCTCGTGGAGTGGGTCGACGGCAACATGGGCTCGAAGGTCACGATGAAGTATCCTTCGGTTTACCTGCGCGGCCGCGGCTCGCGTGCCGACATTCTGTCGGTCGCGTTCGCGAGCGAGGGCCAGATCATCGACTCGGGCGCGAAGGCGGTCCACTCGGCGCCCGACACGTCGAGCAAGATCATCGCGAAGTCGATCGCGATCCGGGGAGGCCAGACGAGCTACCGCGGCCTTCTTCACGTGGCTCCCGGAGCGACCGGAGTGAAGGCGGCCGTTCGATGCGACGCGCTCCTCCCCGACGAGAAGGGTCGTTCGGACACCTATCCGTACAACGAGATCCACGAGGAGGACGCGACCATCACGCACGAGGCGGTCGTAGGGAAGATCGGGGAGGAGCAGATCTTCTACCTGATGAGCCGGGGCCTGAGCGAGTCGGACGCCATCCACCTGATCCTGATGGGATTCCTGGCGGAGTTCGCGAAGGAGCTCCCCGTCGACTACGCGCTCGAGCTGAACCGTCTGATCCAGCTCGAGATGGCCGGCGCCGTCGGGTAGGCGCCCCGGCCGCTCCGGGCGGCCAGGGCTCGTGCCGCTACGGGAGAGCGACTACTCGCCGTCCCGAGGTCGCCGTCTCGGCACCTTCGGCATGTCCGTGTGTGATTTCATGAGGTCGATGGCCGCGAGGAGTGTGGCGTAGGCGAGGTTCGCTGCGCCGGCGAGGGCGCCGGGGTCGTTCGGGTCAACCCGGTCGACCGACGCGAGGGTGGCGGCGATGAGCTCCTTCGCGGTTGCAAGACCTGCCGCATCCCGCACGGTGCCGGGCGGCGCCTCGAGAAGCTCGCGGGTCCCGACGAGCTCCTCGCGCAGCTCGCGGACGACCTCGCGAAGGCGGTCGGGGTCGTAGGCCGCCGGGTCCAGGACGAGCGGCATCCGGCGATCCTGAATCAGCGGAGCTTCGTGTCGAACCGCCACTCGGGCGCGGCCTCGGTCCCTGTGACGGAGAGCGACGGGAGGGCGGGGTACGCCCCGTCCTTCCAGACGACGTCGCGGCCCTCCCACCGGGTCGAGAGCGTCGGATAGAGCAGCTCGCGCAGCCCTTCGACCGGCGCCCGCTCCAGGACGTAGGAAAGGAAGCCCTCGCCGATCATCCGGATCGCTTCGGGCGCGGTCATTCCCCGAGATTCGAGATAGAAGACCTTCTCGGGGTCGACGGGGGCGACCGACGTCGAGTGGGTCGCCTTCACGTCTCGGCAGAGGATCTCGAGGATCGGGATCGTGTCCGAACGCGCGCCCCGCGAGAGCAGCATGGCGTGCTCCGAGACGTAGGCGATCGTCTTGCGCGCGGCGGGCTCGATCCGCACGAGGCCCCGGCTCATTCCGCGGGCCTCGTCGGTGAAGACCCCACGGGTGATCGATTGGGCGTGGGTGTCGGTGCCGGTGTGCGTCACGTCCACGGAGCTATCGTACGACTGGTTCTTCGCCCCGTAGAACGTCTGGAGGTCGTCGACTGCGGAGCCGTTCCCCGCGAGCGTGGACTGGTTGCGCACCTTGGTCCGGAATCCCCCGAGCCCGTTCCAGATCCACGCGAGGCGCGCGCCGGCGCCCGTGGTCGCGCTCCGCCGGTAGATCGAGACGGTCTTGAGGTCCGGGGCATGGACCGAGAGGCAGACGACTTTGGCACGGTCGCCGAGGTCGAGGTCCGTGCTCGAGGCCCACAGTCGCTGACCGTCGAACGGGGTCGGCGTGCTGAACACCTCTTCGGTCAGGAGGAGCTGGGTCTCCTCCCCCGCCCGGATCGACCGGCGAACCGAAAGCGCCTCGTGGGGACGGGAGAGGAGCACTAACTCCTGCAACCGGACCGGTCTGCGGATGCTGCGAGGCACTTCCAGGCGGTAGCCTCGATTGAGGAGCACGGTCGCGAGAGCCGACAGCTTGTCGGGAGAGTGCTCGAGGCCGCGAAGGAACTCCGAGCGGTGGCCGTTCTTCGAAGACCAGAGCTCGCCCATCGTCTCGACGGTGAGGCCCGCGCTCGCGAGCTCGGCGGGAACCTCGACCCGTGTCCCCGAGGCGTCGTGCACGATCCGAACGGCCTCGGGCAGGGCCGCGGGAACCCCGACCGGGCCGCCGCTCGCCTCCGGGTCAACCGAAGCGAGGTCAACGCCGTTGAAGTAGCCGTATCCGCGGTAGAGGGGGTTCGGTTCGATGGGAAGCTCTCGGAACCGCTCGTACGACTCCGAGCGAAGGGCGATGAGTTCCGCCGGGTCCGAGACGGCGTTCGAGAGAGACCGAACCCGCTCGGGGGAGACCCAAGCGTCAAAGCGGGGGGCAGAAGAGGCCATCGGATTTACACACTCGGGTGTGCTTATAAGTTGAACGGAGTCCGGGGCCGAACCGGCCGTCCCGGCGCGCCCTCCATCACTCCGGCTCGCGCCGCAGAAGGACGGCTCGGTAACCCACCGGGAGCCCCGCGAGCAGCACGGGCTGTGAACCGCCGAACCTCGCGGCGTCGGTCGTGAGCTCGAGTTGAAGGGGACCGGCGCTCCGCTCGATCCCTTCTCGCAACTGTTCCGCGAAACGGGTGAGTTCTTTCGGACGAGCCTCTCCTGGGACCAAGTGCAGCTGTGTTTCGTTCAGCGAAGCGTTCACGTCCACGAGCTCGGGGTAGACGTTGACGAAGATGTCGGGTTCGTGGAGCTGGGGACGCGAGCGGAACAGCTGCGAGTCGAGAACGACGTCGCGAACGGCCGAGTAGACTCGGAACCGCAATCGTTCCCGGGCCCGCATCGCCCGGTCCTGATCCTTCCGCGTCTGCTCGACCGTGTCCAAGCCCTTCCCCAGATCGGGTTAGTCGCGAACGTGCTATAGTCGCATGGGTGCGCAAGTTACGGTCGGTCCAGCCGCTTGCGACAGCGCGGAGGAGGCCACCCGATTTATACGCCGCCCCCGTGCTTACTTCGGAGTCCGAGATCGATGGCCTACGACATGTACCAGGAGGTGATCCTCCAGCACTACCGGTCGCCGAAGAACTTCGGCCCGCTGGAGGGAGCGAGCCGGGTCGGCGAGGAGTCGAACCCTCTCTGCGGGGACCACATCACGCTCCGGCTGAAGGTCGACCCGGCAACGGAGAAGATCGATCAGGTCCGTTTCGAGGGGGACGGCTGCGCCATTAGCGTCGCGAGCGCCTCGATGCTGACCGAGAAGGTCGCCGGCCTGACCCTGGGGGAGGCAGGCAAGCTGACCCGAGACGACGTTCTGAAACTGCTCGGGATCCCGCTCTCTCCGGTCCGGTTGAAGTGCGCCCTCACCGGCTTCGTGGCGCTCGGCCGTGCCCTCCATCCCGAGGCGGCCGCCTCTCCGGCGTGACCGGGCTTCGGAAGGAGACCCCGAGAGAGCGAACCGGGAGGGACGGGACATGGTCGTCGTTGACCCCGACGTATGCGTCCTCTGCGGGCTCTGCACCGGGGTCTGCCCTCCGAACGCCCTCGAGCTGACCCCGACGCGTCTTGCGGTGCTGTCGAACTGCACGGATTGTGGTTGGTGTGTGCCGTACTGTCCGGTCGGAGCGATTTCGGGAGGTCGCCCGGTCCGCCGCCGTTCCCCGTGGCCGCTCATAGACCGGTTTTGAGACGGCCAACGGCCTCCTCGCCCGGTTACGCCCGGTCCGACCGCGAATGCACCGGGCAGGGTCGCTTCAATCGGCAGAAACGGCACTTCTCCCGGGGCACCGGCGGAATCGGCTTCTGCATCCGGCCGTACTTGCGGCGAGGCATCCCTCGGGAAGGTTCACCCCCAACGCCCTACCCCTTTTCACGGTAACGGCGCGGACCCGATCGGCCGGTTCGATGGTCGGCCTTTTACGCGGCGGCGCGAGAGGGGTAGTGTGCCGCCCCGCAAGGGACGGGCCACGCCCGAGGGCACGCGCCGATTCCGGGATCGGGCGGTCCAGGACCGCCGGCTTCCACCGGAGCATTTCCGGGAGGCCCCGGGAGGACTCACGCTGAGCTCGCTCGGGTTCGGCACGTACATCGGCGCCCCGGACGGTCCGACCGACCTCGCTGTCGAACAGGCGGCGACGATCTGCCTCACGTCGGGCCGGATCAACGTGCTGGACACCGCGATCAACTACCGGTACCAACGCGCCGAGCGCAGTCTCGGCCGGGCGGTCGGGCGCCTGTTCGACCGGGGAGAGGTGTCGCGGGACGAGGTCTTCGTCGCCTCGAAGAACGGTTACCTCGCCCCCGACGCGGAGTCGAAGACGCCGCCCGGCCGGTGGGTCGAGGAAGAGCTCGTTCGAAAAGGGATCCTCGACCCGAAGGACGTGGTCGACGGCTGCCACGCGATGAGTCCGTCGTACCTCACCGACCAGCTCGAACGCAGCCGCAAGAACCTCGGTCTCTCGACCCTCGACCTGCTCTATCTCCACAACGCGGCGGACGCGCAGATCCCGGTCGTCGGACAGGACGTCTTCCTCGACCGTCTCCAGGAGGCGTTCCGGCTCTACGAGAAGTTCCGCTCGGCGGGCAAGATCGTCTTCTACGGGCTCGCCACGTGGGACTGCCTTCGTACCCGCCGGAGCGACCGGGGGTACCTCTCTCTCGAGACGGCAGTGGGGCTCGCACGGAAAGTCGGGGGCGAGGAGCATGGCCTTCGCTTCGTCCAGTTCCCGTTCAACCTCGCGATGCCGGAGGCAGCCTCCGTCCGCAACCAGCCGGTTCGCGGCGAGCGACTGACCCTGTTCGGGGCAGCCCGCAGGCTTGGGGTCTGGTGCTTCACGAGCGTCCCGCTCTTTCAGGGTCAGCTCGCGCGATCCGGTCCGAAACTCGACGGTCTCAGCGCCGCGCAGACCGCGCTCCAGTTCGCTCGCTCGGCTCCCGGCACGCTCGGCCCTCTGGTCGGTCTCAAAAGCCCCGACCACGTCTCGGAGAACCTCGACCTCGCCTCGCGACCCCCCTGGAACGAAGAGGCGTTTGGCGCCCTCCTCCCCTAGCCCCTGCTGTCGGGGTTGAGTAGCGTCTGGTCGTTGGACGGGAGGCCGCCGCCCCAAAGGGCGGACTGCCCGGTGCCTACAACAGGCTGAGGTCTAGGGTCCCCGTGAATTGACCCACGCCGGTGAGTTGCAGAGTGTCGTACGTGATATCGACGTTCGAAGTGATGTTGAGGTGATCCCCCACCGCGATCGCTTGGTCGGCTCCGGCGGACCAAGTGTCCGTAGTCGAGTTGATCGTCGCGATCAACCCTCCTCCGGCGGTCGTGGCGTTGATCGTCCAGGGGGTGGTGACCGGGGTCACCCCCGTAAAGATCTCGGGGCTGAGGTTGGCCCAGGTGATGGAGTGTGCCGCGGTGGTCGCCGTGAAGTTGTAGTACCAAATCGGTGGCCCTGCATGGGTGGCTAGTTGGGGGAACGCGACTGAGGAACCGATCGTGTACGTCGTGACCGACGCGGCGCAGGCGACGCCCGTCCTCACCTGATAGTAGACTACGGCGCCCGAGGTGGCGTCGACCGTCGCGTTGGCCACCGTGCCGAATCCACCCCCGCTCGGGGTAAGCGAGCAGCTCGAGTAATTGACCGACCACTCGGCCCCGATCCCGACGAGCGACACCCCGCCGAGCAGGCCGAACTCCGCGGTGGCGTTCGGGTCCGCCTTCAGGAACGCACTGACGTTCGGCTCGGCGGCCACGCGCGCAGCAGCGACGGAGCTATCGACGACGTTGGATGGGACCACATTGAGAAAGT
>JASHTB010000041.1 GCA_030040775.1 Thermoplasmata archaeon
CTGGTCGTTCCCTCGGCCCGTCGCATCGGGGAGGCCGAGTCGCAGCGGACCCTCGACGAGTGGCACACTCCGACGCCCACCGGAGCCGGCGAGCCGTGGATAACGCCGGAGGCGCTGCTCGCCGTCTACGACCGGACCTGGAGCGGCGAGGGGTACAGCTCTTCCGAGGAGGAGGAACGGTACCGCACCCTCGGCCGGGAGCTTCTCTTGCGCTACTACGAGCGCCTCCTTCGCGAGCGGCCTCACCCGGTCGCCGTCGAAGAGCACCTCGAGGCCCGCTGGAACGGAATCCCGGTCCACGGCTACATCGACCGCATCGACCGGACGAAGGCCGGAGGGCTCGAGATCGTCGACTACAAGACGTCCCGGGAGCTCTCTCGCCAGGAGGCGAACGACTCCGACCAGCTCTCGCTCTATCAGGTCCTGGTCGAGAGCAACTACACCGAGCCGGTCGAACGCCTCACCCTGTACCACCTGCGCTCGCTCACCGCCCACCGCTCCCGTCCCCGTCCGCGCGACTCCCTCCTCACGCTCCACGACCGGCTTGGTTCCGTGAGCGACGGGATCCGCACCGACGCGTTCGAGCCGAACCCCGGCCGACACTGTGCGCGATGCGACTTCCGTTCGATCTGCCCCGAGTTCCGAGCGGTTCCTCCCGCGGACGAAGTGAGGCTACGGGAGCTCGTCGACCGGTTCGAGGCGCTACGAAAGCAGGAGGAACTCCTCGGGACCGAGCTTCAGCGGACGGCGGAAGCGCTTCACCGTGCCGCGGAGGAGCTCGGCATCCACCGGTTCCCCGGGTCGAGGTTGGTCGCGATACGGCGGAAAGAGGAAGCCTGGCAGTACACCCTCGACCCGGTCCGACCCCTGCTCGAGCGCTCGGGCGTGTCGGACCGCGTCGCGAGCGGGTCGGCGGAGGAGGTCCGACGGCTCGTCCGCGACCCGACGGTCGACCCGGAGGTCCGGCGGAAGGTCGCCGAGACCGGGGCCCGCCAGGTGCGCTGGTACTGGGACCTCGAGAAAGACGACGCCTCGTAGGAAGAGGGCGGTCCGAGCTCGTCTGTCGGTCGACCCCGGTTTACGCGGTGGCTATCTACGCTCCTCCGTCTCAACGAGAGCCAGAGCGGGTCATGTCCGCGGCGAGCGTTCCGTTCCGATGGACCGACCCGGACTTTGCGGAGGTCGCGGCGAACTTCCGGGACGAGCGCTCGAGCCGCTGGATGTACGAGAAGCTCGCACGGTCCGACCGCCTTCCGGCCCGAGCCGCCCTGCTGAAGAAACTCGCCGGGTTCGAGGAGCGCCACGCAGCGCTCTGGGAGGGGCTCCTCCGCTCGCTCGGACGGCCGACCCCCAACGGCTCCCCCCTCTGGAACCATCGGATCCTGGTCGGCATGGCTCGGCTGCTCGGGGTTGGACTCGTTCTGCCGATTGTCCACCGGGAAGAGGTGGACGGAGTCGAGAAGTACCGGGACCAAGCCCGACGCTGGCAGGACCCGCGGGCGCAGGAAGTGTTCCGTTCGATCCTTCCCGACGAGGTCGCCCACGAGATCGAAACGTCGAGCGCGGCGAGAGAGGTCGGAACGAAAGGGTCTAGCTCGCTCGGGAGCCTCCTGCTCGGGGCGATCGACGGGTTCGCGAGCATCGTCGCGCTCTCGGCGGGGGTCGCCGCCGTCACTCGGTCCGACACCCCCGTCCTCATCGCCGGCGCGGCCGCCGTTGCGGCCGGGGCACTGTCGATGGCCGCCTCGGAGTACGTCTCGGTCAAGGCCGAGCACGATGCACGGAAGGCCGAGATCCGGATGGAGGGGGAGGCGCTGGTCGCCGCTCCCGAGACCAAGCGCGAGCAGCTCATCGCCGCCTACGAGGCGAAGGGACTCGACTCGGACGACGCGAAGAAGGCGGTCACCCGTCTCGAGGAAGACCCGAAACGCCTGCTCGAGGCCGTGGTCGCAGAGCGGTACGGCTCGGCCGGCGAGGAGGAGGAGCGCGCAGGCTGGCAGGGCTTCCTCACCGGGATCTCCTTCGCGCTCGCGGGCGCTGTTCCTCTCGTCCCCTTCCTCCTCTTGGGCGTCTCGTACGCCGTCATCGCCTCGGTCGTGGCGACGGCGGTCGCGCTCTTCATCGCCGGGCTATTCCGAGCGCTCTCCTCGTTGCACCCGTTCGTCCGCAGCGGGCTCGAGATGGTCGCGGTGGGGATGGGTGCGGCCGCCGGGACCTACCTCATCGGCCTTCTCATCGGGAGCGTCGTCGGCTAGAACCGCCGGCCTCGCCGGTCCCACCGGTCGCGAGAGGCTCGCTCGCGCAAACGCTATGAGAGCCTCCCGATACTTCCCCCTATGGGGATTCCCCTCGCTTCCGAGGCACGGCTCGCCTCGATTCGGGACCGAGTTCCGACGGTCGCGACCCTGTGTTCTCACTCCTCGCTCCAGATCTTCCACGGAGCTCGACTCGAAGGATTTCCGACGCTGGGGATCTCGGTCGGACCTCCTCCCCGTTTCTACGATGCCTTCCCGCTCGGGCGACCGGACCGTTTCCTCCCGGTCGCGAGCGTGAAGGAGTTGCCCCACGTCGCGGACCGGCTTCGCTCCGAGGGCGCGGTGGTGATCCCCCACGGGTCGTTCGTCGAGTACCTCGGGGCCGAAGCGTTCGGAGCCCTGGACGTACCGGTGTTCGGCAACCGCGCCGTCCTTGCCTGGGAATCCGACCGTCGCAAGGAACGCGACTGGCTCGACTCGGCCGGGGTCTCGATGCCGAAGCTCTTCGAAGACCCCTCCGAGGTCGACGGGCCGGTGATCGTGAAGTACTACGGGGCGAAGGGTGGCAAAGGGTTCTACCTCGCGAAGAACCGCCGCGCGCTCGACGCGTTCACCCCCACGGGTCCCCACGTCATCCAGGAGTACGTCCTCGGAACGCGCTACTACCTGCACTTCTTCTACTCGCCGCTCTCCGACCGGGGCTACCGGGTCGGGCACGGCTCGCTCGAACTCCTCGGGATGGACCGCCGGGACGAGGCGAACATCGACGAGCTCTACAAGCTCGGGGCGCAGGAGGAGCTCCTGAAGGCCGGCATCCGGCCGACGTTCGTCGTGACCGGGAACGTGCCGGTGATTCTGCGGGAGTCGCTCCTGGAGCGTGCGTTCGATGTCGGTGCGCGGATCATCGAGCGCTCGATCGAGCTGTTCGGCGGTATGGTCGGCCCGTTCTGCGTCGAAGGGATCATGACCGAGGAGCTCGAGTTCAAGGTCTTCGAGATCTCGACCCGCATCGTCGCCGGCACCAACCTGTTCATCTCGGGTAGCCCCTACTCCGACCTGGTCGCTCCCGGCCTATCGACCGGCCGGCGGATCGCCCAGGAGCTTAAGCGGGGCCGGGACTCTGACCGCCTGGCTGAGATCCTGAGCTGACCGGGGTTCCCGGCGCCGGGGCCGCGACCGAACCAGGGGAAAATCCCCGGGGCTTCGAGCTCCGGAAGGCGAACCCGGGCCCTCTTCGCTCCTCCTGCCGATTGGTTCGTGTTTCGTTAAGAGCCTCTCCGCGTCTCGGCCTCGTTCCATGGACTCCGCGATTCACGCCGAGCACCTTCGCAAGGTCTATCCGCACGCTCCTCCCGGCGTCGCCGCCCTCGAGGACCTCACGCTGGACGTGCCGAAGGGACGGATCTACGGACTGATCGGCCGGAACGGTGCGGGCAAGACGACGTTCGTCCGGATCGCGGCGACCCAGCTAGAGTATACTTCGGGGACCATCGAAGTCCTCGGTCTCGACGTCGGGCGCGAGGCTCGGCGGGTGCGGGCCTCGATCGCCTGCATCCCGCAGGAGTCCCGTCCACTCTACTTCCTCAACGTGGACGAGGTCGTCTACCTCTACCTCAAGATGCGGGGCTTGGACCCCCGAGACGCCCGGCGGCGGACGAACGACGCCCTCGCCGAGCTGTCGCTCACCGAGTACGCGAAACGCTCGGTCCAGCGGCTCTCGGGAGGCCTCCGGCGCCGGGTGCTCTGCGCGATGGTCCTCGCCTCGGACGCGGACGTTCTGTTCCTCGACGAACCGACCACCGGCCTCGACCCGCTCGCCCGACGGGAGGTCTGGGAGGCGATCCGCCGGACCAGCCGGGAACACCGGACCCTGCTTCTCACAACCCACTACCTCGATGAGGCGGAGGCCCTCTCCGCCCGCCTCGCCCTGGTGGAGGAGGGCCGTCTGATGCTCGAGGGAACTCCGGCGGACCTCCGCGCCCGGGTCCGCTACCCGTACCGGGTCACCGTTCAGGCCCCGTTCCCGGAAGAGGAGCTCCGTTCGTACGGCCGGGTCTCGCGGATCGAAGGAGGGTATCTCGTTTTCGCCCGCGAGCAGGACGCACGGGAGCTCGCTCGGCTCGCGCTCGAACGCGGCGCGCGGCTCTCGATGGGTCCCGTGAGCCTGGAGGACATCTTCCTCGAGGTGGTCGGTCGGTCGATCGAGGAGGACACGGCGAACTCGAGGGCGGAGGAGGCCGAGAGTGAGTACGCGTAACCGCCTCCGCTCGCTGTTCACCCTCATGGTCCTGAACGGGGTCATCCCGATCCGGACGCAGCCGCTCTACGTCGTGAACCTCCTCGCCTCCCCCCTCTCGTTTCTGTTCTTCATCTACATCGTCTCCCGGGGCCACCTCCTCCTCTACGGGATCCTCGGCGGCATGATCCTCACGATCCTGTCGGTCGGAACGAGCCTGCAGTCCGACCTCACCCACTACCGTCACGACCTGAAGTTCCAGGACGTCGTGGTCGCCTCTCCGGTCGAGGCGCCGACGTATATCGCGGGCATGGCGCTTTCCGAGCTCGTCTATTCCCTGCCGGCGCTCGCGGTCTTCGTCGTCCTGTTCGTCTACGAGGGCTGGGCGACCCCGTTCACGACCGTCGTCGTGACCGGGGTCCTCCTGCTCGTCTGGGGATTTGCGAGCGCGTTCGCCTTCACGCTCGCGACGTACTTTCAGGACGTGCGCGAGACGTTCCTCTTCAGCCCGATCATCTCCCTCGTCCTGACTGTCCTCCCGCCGGTGTACTACCCGATCTCCGCCCTCCCGGCGTGGGCGCAGGTCGCGGCGCGATTCTCCCCCACGACCTACGCGGCCGGCCTCGTCCAAGGAGCGGTCGGCCTCGCTCCTCTCTCGTTTTCCGAAGGGCTCATCGACTGGTTCGTCCTCGGCGCGTTCACGGCGGCGCTCTTCCTAATCGCGGCGTTCAAAGCGCGCTGGAGGGACCCGTGACCGGGGAGCCGAACGTCGCCGGACCCGCTCCGCGAGCCGTCGTCTTGCGAGTGCTTATGTAGGAGGCGACTCGTGAGCCCGCCGAATGCTTTCTTTCGCAGACACTCGCAGCTTCGGAGACTCGGACGAGCGATTCTCCCACTGCCAGTTCTGCGGGAAGCTCCTCGTCCTTCTGCCGGACGACCGGCGGGGCGGCAGCTGCTTCGACTGTCTCACCCTGTCGGTCGCCCCACCGATGCGGTGCCCCGACTGTGGAGCGACGATCCCCGCCGAAGAGCGCGGCACCGGCTGCTCCAACTGCCGCTGGTATCCGGCCACCGACTGACGGAGCCGGACCTTCGCGGCCGCTAAGCTTATCGCTCGTAGCCCGTCCTTCGTCCGAGGGCGTGCCGAGGTGGCTCAGTCCGGTACGGCGCGAGTCTGGAAAGCTCGTGGCGGAATACGCCTCGGGAGTTCAAACGCCGCGGACGGACAACCCGTCCGGGCGGAGATTCTCCCCCTCGGCGCTCCTCCTCCCTTCCCGAACCAGGGACGATCCCGGGAGCCGCCGTGATGACGGTGCCGGAACGGCAGGCCACGCCCGCGATCCTCCAGGTCGAGGCGATCCTCTCGCGTCTCGCCGGTCGCCAGGCGCTGAAGGAGGTCTGCCGTTTCCTCCGCGACTCGTTCCGCCACTACCGCTGGGTCGGCATCTACCGCCTCGAAGGCTCGACGCTCGTACTCGACGCCTGGGACGGACCGGGTCCGACCGAGCACACGCGGATACCGACCGACCGCGGCGTCTGCGGGCGGGCCGCTCGGGAAGGCCGGACCGTGATCGTCGACGACGTTCGGTCCGACCCGGAGTATCTCGCCTGCTTTCTCGAGACGCGGGCCGAGATCGTCGTGCCGATCCGGCACGAGGGGCGGGTCGTCGGCGAGATCGACATCGACGGGAACTCGGTCGGAGCGTACGACGACTCCGACCGCCGGCTGCTCGAGTCGGTCGCGTCGAGGCTCACCGACGCCGTCGAGCGCTCCGCGGGCGAGCCGCCGCCCGCTTGAGCTCTCGGTAGATCGTATCGAGCGCCGCCGAGAGGGCCGCTTCGCGGTCGAACGGGCGGCGGCGTCCCCGTTCCCCTGGCTGGCCGAGCCGTTCGAGGTCGTCCGCGATGTGACCGAGGGCCCGGGCGACCTCGTCCACGATGGGAAGGTCGGCCGCACGACTGGTCCGGGAGAGCGGATTGAGGTCGACCGAGATGACGGTCTGGCCGCGGGCGCGCAGCGCCTCGGTGCGGTCTCCGTCCTCGAGCGGGACGAGGCAGACGTCGGCGACGAAGATCCCTCGCCGGTCGACGAGCGCGCGGTCGGAGGGAAGGCCGGGGATCGTAGCGGTCGGTCGCACGCCCAGGACCTCCCGCACGCCGACCCTTGAAAGCGTGCGGGCCACGGCCCGAGCGCGGGCCGGGGTCCGATGGAACAGGTTGACCTCGACTCGGATCCGAGGGAGGGCCCGCGCGACCCGCGCGACTTCCTTCGCCGCGAGGGCGGCGACGTTGCCGTTGACGCTCACGACCGGCCGACGGGCCGCGAGAAGCCATTCTGCGGCGACCCGCTCCGCCCGCCGGGCGCTCGGCGAGGTCCGTTCGCCGAGAAGGTAATCGAACGCCTCGCCTCGACCCTGCGCAATCAGTCCTTCGGGGACGATGAGTCCCGATTCGAGGGAACGCGCGAGGCGCGCGCGCACTACCAGGCTTCGGTACCGCGGATGTCGACGAGAGAGGCGCATCGAACGGAGGGGGTTCAGCCCCCGTCCGGCGGGTCCGCGGTAGCGTTCGAGCCTTCCGTGTCCTCCGACGGGGCGAGGCGGCTTTCCAGAGCGGCGATCCGGTCCTCGAGGGGGTGCAGGCCCTCCTCGAGCGCCTTCGTGAGCGCGAGCTTCAAGCTCTCCTCGAGCGCCACGATGTCCCGGCCGAGGTCGATAATCCGCCGCGCGTTCTCGTTGAGCAACAGACGGCTCTGCGTCGCCACGCGGAAGGTGTCCGAGAGGTCCTTCGAAAGCTGGTGGGACGACTGGGCGAACGCCTCGATCGACTGGCCGACCGGCTTCCACTTGGTATCGAGGTTGTCGGAAAGGGCGGTCGTGATGCGGGCCGTGGTCGCTTCCATGCCGCTCGCGAGCTCCTTCGTGACCCGGTCCCCGAGCGTGTTCTCGATGCCCTCGAGGCGCTGGCGCGTATCGTCCCCGAGGCTCTGCTCGGTCGCCTCGATCTTCTGCAGACGGTCTTCGACCGACTGCAGGCGGGAGAGGATGTTCGAGTAGGAGCTTCCGATGAGCATGTCGAGGTGGGCCTGGTTCGACTCTTCGGCCCTCAGCAGGAGGTGAAGCACCCAGTGGTCCCGACCCTTGGTCTCCGCGAGGGGACCCCGGTCGAGGCGGTCTCGAACCTCCCGGTCGTCCAGGAGCGTCTGGAGTTCCTTGAGCACCTCGAGTCGCAACGACGATGCAGTGCTCGGGGTTGACGGGGGCCGGCCCGCCATGCGTCTCCGATGGGAATCCCGATGCTATATACGTTGGCGAGTAGCCCACGATCTCGAGAGCCGGGACGCCGCGAGGGCTTCCGGATGACCCTGGTGGCGAAGCGCGACGTATTCGGTAGCGCCGAACGGTACCGTGCGGTTCCGCGACGGAAGGCGGGCCCCCGGGAACCCTGCTCTGCGATTTCGGCAACTGGAGTTAACCGAGGTTCTATAACGTCCGAATGCGACCGCTCACCGCGGAGGACCGGTCGTCGATACGGGCCGGTTCCGACCGGGGTGGGGCACCATGCCACGACCGCCGAAGAGCAAAGCGAAGCGCCGGGTGGGAGTTGCCGTCTATCTCGAGCCTGCGATCCTGAGAGAGCTCAAGGTCGCCGCAGAGAACGACCGACGTTCGACCTCCACGCAGGCGGCGCTCTACATCGAACAAGGTCTCGGGCTGCGTAAGCCCGCGATCCGGTAGCCGCTTCTTCCGACTCAGAGCCCCGTGTCGGGCTCACTCGAGGAAGCCCGGACCGAGCAGCTCGCGGGCGACGATGAGCCGGCGGATCTCGGACGTTCCTGCGCCGATCTCGAGCAGCTTCGCGTCGCGGGCGAGTCGCTCCAGCGGCAGGTCTCGCATGTAGCCGTAGCCCCCGTGGATCTGGACCGCGTCCAGCGCGGCACGGGTCGAAGCCTCGGAAGCGAACGTGAGGGCAGCCGCCGCGGCTCGCAGGCTGCGCGGGTCGCGACTGACCGCGTCCAGCGCCGCGTAGAGGAGGCGGCGGGCTGCCTCGAGGTCGGTGTACATGTCGGCGATCTTCGCCTGAATGAGCTCGAACCGCCCGATCTTCTGGCCGAACTGTTCCCGCTCCCGGGCATAAGCAAGCGACCGCTCGAGGCATTCGGCGAGGATGCCGACCGGGATCGCCGCCAGGACGGCGCGTTCCACGTTGAGTCCGCCCATCATGACCCGGACCCCGTCGTTCTCCTCTCCCAAGCGGTCCTCGACCGGGACCTCGACGTCCTGGAAGGCGAGTTCCCCGGTGGGAGACCCGCGCATCCCCATCTTGTCCAGGCTTCGGGCGACCGAGAAGCCGACCGTGCCGCGGCGCACGAGGAAGGCACTGATGCCGTGGGGGCCCCGGTCGGGCTCCGTCTTCGCGTAAACGATGAGCGCGTCGGCGACCGGACCGTTCGTGATGAACTGCTTCGACCCGTTGAGCACGTACGAGCCCCCGCGGCGTTCGGCCCGCGTACGGATCGACACGGCATCCGAACCGGCGTTCGGCTCGGTGAGCGCGAGGGCCCCGATCACCTCGCCCGAAGCCGCGGCCGGGAGGAACCGGGACCGCTGGTCGTCGCTGCCGTTCCGTGCGAGGTTGTCCATGAATAGGTTCGAGTGCGCCCCAACGCTCAGGGCGAGCGCGGGGCTGACGCGGGCGATCTCCTCCAGCACGGCGGCCTGGGCGACGTACGAGAGGCCGAGCCCGCCCCATTCGGTCGGGACCGTGAGGCCGAGGAATCCTTGCTCGCCGAGTCGGTGGAAGACGTCGCGCGGGAACCAGTCTTCGCGGTCCATTCG
>JASHTB010000042.1 GCA_030040775.1 Thermoplasmata archaeon
TCTTCCCCGGTCGAGGGCGGCCTCTCGGCGGCTTCCCGGGCCGCGCGGACGAGCGCGAGCGCCCGGACGGTCGGGCCGACGTCGTGGGTCCGCACGAGCGCCACTCCTCGTTCGGCGGCATAGACCGCAGCCGCGAGCCCAACCTCAAGTCGGTCGAGCGGTGCGGTCGGTCGGCCGAGGACCCATCCGAGGAACGACTTCCGCGACGCCCCGACGACGACCGGGTAGCCCAAGCTTCGAAACTCGCCGATATGGGCGAGCAGCTCCAGGCTCTGTTCCGCCGACTTCCCGAAACCGAGCCCGGGGTCGATGAGGAGCCTCTCGGCGGAGACCCCGTCCCGGAGGGCGGCGTCCGTCGCCGACGCGAGCGACGAGAAGACCTCGCCCCGCAGGTCCTCGTAGCGGAGGTCCTGCTGCATCGTCGTGGGGGTTCCCCGCATATGCATGACGAGCGCGCCGGCCCCCGTTCGCGCGACGACCCGACGCATCTCCTCCGAGCGCAGTCCCTCTACATCGTTCACGAAGTCGGCCCCCGCGTCGACCGCTCGGGCGGCGACCTCGGCGTGCCGCGTGTCGACCGAGATCGGCACCGAGAGCTTCTCGTGGAGCGCGCGGAGGACCGGCTCGATCCGCGACCACTCCTCGTCCGGCGAGACCGCGGATGCGTTCGGCCGCGTCGACTCCCCCCCGAGGTCGACGAGCGCCGCTCCCTCGTCGACCTGACGGGTCGCTTCGGCGACCGCCTTCGACGCGTCCAGGAACGCTCCGCCGTCCGAGAACGAGTCCGGGGTCACGTTCACGATGCCCATCACCCGCGGCCGATCGTCGAGCGTGAGGGAACGATGGGCCCCCGGGACTGTTCGAGGCCCGCGGGACGCGTAGGCTCGGAGCGCGCGGTCGACCTCACCGGCGATCTCCTTCAGCCGGAACGGCTGGCGTTCGAGCTTCGGGAGAAGGCGACGGTATTGCCCCCAGGTCGCGATCAAAACGGCCGGCGTCGACTCGACCGTGTGGTCGGCTACGCCCCGGGCGTGGGCTGCGTCTCCGCCGACCGAGAGGAGTTCCTGCTTGAGCAGGGGGGCCGCCTTCAGCGGCACCCCTTCCAGCCGGACGAGGTAGACCCGGGCCTTCCGGGTCATGATACCGACTCCCTCGGGGTCGCTCTCGGTGCGCTCGATCTCGCGGGCGATCTCGGCGAGGGTGGTCCCCTCCAGCACGCGGGCCCGGAAGCGGTGACCCGGCGACTCTCCCGCCGGAGGTCTCGGCACGGCGGCTGGCAGCGAACGGCGTGACAAAAGGTCGCCGGCACGATAGGCACGGCTTTGGCTTCCCCGGCGTCTTCTCCCCCGAGCTCGACGATGGAGCTACCGGCGATTCTCATCGCCCTCGAGGGACCGTCGGGCGCCGGCAAGACGACCGTCGCCCGCGCCGTGGCCGGTCGGACCGGGGCCGAGTTCCTCCCCGAGGCGTTCGCGCTCCTCTCTCCCGCGCCGTCCCTCGAGTATTCGGGCCCGGACGGGCTGTTCGAGCTGGAGCGGATCCTCCTCGTCGAGGAACGCCGCCGCTTCCGCCGCGCCCTGGCTGCCCGCCGAAGGGGACGGCCCGTCGTCGCCGACACCGGATTCTTCGGCCCGCTCACCTATACTGCGGGTCTCGTTGCGCTCGGTCTCGCCCCTCGCTCCGTGCTCGTGCGGCTCCTTCGCGAGGCAGGTCGACGTTCCCGGGAGGGCCCGATCGGTGCTCCCGACCTCGTCGTCTACCTCGACGTGCCCGAGAGCGTCCTCTGGCGACGGGCGGCGCACGACCCAGTGGGCCACCCCCGGGGGCTTTTCTCCCGCCACCTCGCGGTCGCTCGACGAGAGCGGACCTTCTATCGACAGACGCTCTCGAGTGTACTCCCCGACCGGGTTCGGGTTATTTCCGCCGCCGGCTCTTCCGTGGCGGTCGCGCAGCGGGTTGTGGAGCGGGCGCGGTCGATCTCGCCCGTGCGGAGTTCTCGTGGGGTCCTAGAAAGGGTGATGGAAGCCGTCCGGGCGGTCTCCGAGCCCGGTCGAGACGAGCAAGGGACGCCCTCCGCCGCCACCGTTAAGAAGGCCACCCGGTCTCATCGGCTCTCTTCGGGACGATGAAACCGCTCGACGTCCTCCAGCAGTGCCTTCACAAGCGGGTGTTGGTCGAGATGAAGGGCGGACGCTCGTACCGCGGGGTCCTGGACGCCTACGACCAGCACTTGAACCTCGTTCTCTCGGGAGCCGAGGAGGTCGTCGGGAGCGAGGTTACTGCGCACGCCGGCCTCACGCTCGTGCGGGGGGACTCGATCGTCTACATCTCACCGTAGGAGGTTGACTGAATGGGAAAGGGAACCCCATCCCGCCGAGGCGGGAAGGTCGTTCATATCATCTGCCGACGGTGCGGTCGCCACTCGTTCCACCGCCAGAAAGGGGTCTGCGCCTCCTGCGGGTTCGGGGACACCGCGCGCCGTCGCAGTTACAACTGGGCGAAGCTCCGCTGAGACGTCTCGGTCCGGCTCACGGTGCCCGGGGTTCACACCGCCGACGTACGACGTCGGGGCGGAATCAAATCCCGTCTCACGCTCCCCGAGCGAAGTCGGGGGGCGGAGACCCACGGATCGCCATCGATCGCGAATCGGAGAAGACGAGCCCTTGCACGGCTTAGCCCGACCCGAGGACCGACGACAATCCGGCCGGGTCTCCGCGCGCGGGACCAGACCCCTACCCGACGACTCCGCCTAGCGTTCGCTCCGTCGTCAGCCAGCCCGAGACCGAGGTACCGGCAGAGCCGGCCGGGCCCCGAGGGATTTCCTTCCTGGGGAGAGAGAGGTTCTCCCGAGCGCAGGAGCACGGCCTCTCCGCGCCGGGTCACCAGGTTCGCGCAATCGACCTGGTGTATCCGGTACACGTAGAGGGTCCCCGGCGCCTCGAACATCGAGCGGTTCCGCGGGGTCGGTCCACGGTAGGCGTGGCTCGCAGGGTCGTTCGCGACGTACGCTTCCGTCTCCACGATTCTCGCGCGCCGTACTCCGTCCGCGTCCCGCACCCGTAGCTCGCTGCCGAGAAGCGCCCTCGCGACGGTCACCGTGGGGCGGTCGAAGAACGGACGACCTAGGCGACGCGTCCGACGCCTAGAGGAGCTTTCCCCGGTCACTGAGCGGCGCCCCATCGACCGCGACCGTTGCCTCCCCGACCGTGAGCCACGAAAGGTACCGGCACCGATTGCGTCCCCCGTAGAGCGTGTTGCCGCCGATCGCGATCGTCACCGTCCCCTCCTCTTGGTCCTCGGCCTGGGGAACCCCGGGCGGAAGGGATGGGTTCACCCCGATTGCGAACAGGGAGAGCGTCTCCCGGCCCCTTGGGGCGGTGGCGAACTCGGCCTCGAACGCGTCGCCCCCCTCGGTGTACCAGTAGTTTCGTAGTCGGCCTGCCTCTACCTCCCATTCCCCCCCTTCGGCCCGGCCCCCCGAGAGAAAGCTCGGACGGTTGGCGATGACGGTCCCTTCGCTCCCCCGCTCGTCCACGGCCACGACGACCGTACCGGAAGGAGCGCTCGTGAGGGTGCGGCCCCGCCGGCGGTCCTCCGCATCGACGCGACCGTCGTCGACCCAGGGGTTTCGGCCGCGCAGGCGAAGGCGGAGGTCGGTGCCGTTCGCGGCGGTCACGCGGAGCTCCCGACCGCGTCGAAGGAGCCGGGCCGACCGGGCGGCGGCCCGACCGAGAGCGCCGTAGTCGACGTCCGTGATGCCCCGGATCAGCTGGCTCCGCCACATCGCTCCGGGAACCCCCCACCGCTCGGCCTGCGCGTCCGAGGCGTACCCGAGAAGGCAGCGGACTCCACGGACCCGGGCGGTGCGCGTCTGGCGCAGCCAGGCGTCCTCGTCCCCGAGGAACGGGGAGAGGAGGTGCGGGGGGAGCGCGTGCAACCGGGGCCGGTCCGCCGGCCCGGGGAAATAGACGAGGGCGTCGGACCGAGCGAGGGCGGCCCGGACGGGGCCGGAGAGACCGGACCAGCGCGCGGCGGAGGGAGCGAGGTCGAGGCTCCTCCAGAACGCCGGCTCGTCCTCGAGAAGCAGGAACGGAGACGCTCCGATCCGTCGCGCCTCCGCGACGCACGCGGACGCCCAAGCGAGGGTGTGGTTCCAGCTGTAGACCACCACGTGCTCGCCGCGGCGGACCGCGAGCGCGCTCCCGAGGAGGGCCCGAGCGACGGCCGGAGGGCTCGCTTCGTCGCCCGGCATCGGGCTTCGGGAGCAGAGCCGACCGATTAAAGGTTCGAGCGCGCGCGGACCCGGCGCACGATCTCGGTCGAGTCCGCGCTCGGACGTCCGAGGGCTCGGGCCAGTACGGCCAAGAGGTCACCGGCGTCGTCGAACGGAGGCTGAAACCCGAATGCGTGCGGGGCGACTCGAAAGCGCGCCCACCCACCGGTCCGCCGCGCCGCCCGCCGGACGATCGGAGAGACCCGCCGCCCCCGGGCGAAATCCGCGAGGTCCCGCCGCACGTCGGCCGGGAGGCGACTTTTCGAACCGAGGGCGAGGAGGGCGCGGAGCTTCTCGGGTCGGTGGCCTCGGGTCCTCCTCCCGGAGCCGAGGATTCCGTTGAAGTAGAGGAACGGCCCCCCGACCTCGATCGCTTCGAGCAGACTGCGGCTACCGGTAACGACCCTGAGCTCTGCCCGGCGGAAGCGGGAACGCCAGAGAGAGGGGCGGATTGGCTTGGTATCGACCGTCACCCCCGGCCCGGTCGCGTCGGGTCGCCAGGGCCGCGGCGAGCGAACGAAGAGCCGAACCGGCGGATCCTCCCGGGCGAGCGTCCTCCGAACGGCGGGAGCGATTCGCTCGGCGCTCGCGGGGCTGGCGTACCACACCCACTCTCGGCCCACCGAGGGGTGGGACCGGCCACGGCTCCTGCGTTGGAGCCCCGGCCAGAGGGGCCCGGTCTGGACCGCGGAAGGGAACTCCCGCGCGAAGGAGTGGTCGGGGCGGAACGTGGTGTAGAGATGCACGACGTTGGCTCGGCTGAACGCCCGGAACCGCTCGAACGCCGCGCGAAACGTCGCGACCTCGCCGGCGGCCCGGGCGTCGCGGAGCCGTTGCGGGATCTCGCGCGACGGGACCCCGCCCTCGCGCAGGCGCTCGATCGTCTCCCTGCGGCTCGAGAGCGTGCGTGCGAACTCCTCGAGGCTGACGTGGAGCGTGCGCCGGAACCCGTAGGCCGATTCGACCGCGGACGCCTCCTCCTCCCAGGGACCGCCCCGGCCGAACC
>JASHTB010000043.1 GCA_030040775.1 Thermoplasmata archaeon
CGGGATGGTCGGACTGCCAGATGTTCCGCCCCATGTCGACACCGTGGGCTCCCTCGTCGATCGCGCTCCGCGCGAGACGGAGCGCCGCCTCGTCGCTGTCGAGCTTCGGCCCTCCGGCGACCACCAGGGGCACGGGAGAGCCCTCGACGACCTTCGAGAACCCTTCGCAGTAGTAGGTCTTGACCATGTGGGCGCCAATCTCCGCGGAGACCCGACAGGCGAGCGAGAGGTAGCGCGCGTCGCGCTTCTCGAGTTCCTTCCCCACCGCGGTGATCGCCATCACGGGGATCCCGTGGTCCTGCCCTTCGTCCACGAGGTCGGACAGGTGGACGAGCGATTCGTGCTCGTGGGGCGCGCCGACGAAGACGCTCATCGCGACCGCGCTCACGTTCAGACGGACCGCGTCCAGCATCGAGGTCGTGATCGCCTCGTGGGAGAGGTCCTCCTTCAGGACGGTCGCCCCTCCCGAGACGCGCAGAACGATCGGGGTCTGGGTCGTGGGGTCGACCGCGTGCCGGAGGATCCCCCGGGTCAGCGCGAGCGCGTCGGCGTGGGGAAGGAGCGGGGTGATCGTCGCCCGGGCGTCCTCGAGGCGGTGGGTCGGGCCCATGAAGTAGCCGTGGTCGACCGCGAGCATCACCGTGTTCCCGCTCACCGGTGAGAACATCCGGTGCATGCGGTTCGCCATCCCCCAGTCCATCGCCATCGGCCCGGGAGGGGCAGGAGAGCCTCTTAGGCCTTACTCGGCGCCGCCGCGCTCGGGCGAGAGACGCGAGACCGGCACGCGGTGGTCCTCCTTGACCCGGTTCAGGACGACCTGCGTGTTCGTCCGCTCGACGTGAGGGTCCTGGAGGGCGTGCTTGACGAACCGGTCGAGGTCCCGACGGTCGCGGAACCGTCCGATGAGCAACGCGTCGTTGTCGCCGGTGACGTCGTAGATCGCGTACGCGCGCGGGTCACGGGCGAGCCGCTCCTCAACTTCCCGTAATCGGCCCTTCGAGATCCGGATTCCAACGGCGGCCCAGAGGTCCCAGCCGAGCTGCTCGTCGTCGAGGACCGGGATGTACCCTCGGATGACCCCCTGCGCCTCCATACGGGCGATGCGCGAGCTCACGGTCGTCGGGGAGACCTTGAGCCGGTGGGCGAGTTCGCGATGACTCCTCCGGGCATCGGTGTTAAGCTCTTCGAGGATGGACCGGTCCAACTCGTCCAGTGTGGACGTTCGGCGCATACGACTTGAATTCATCGATTGAAATTAAACTTAGTGCCTATAGAATTGGAAGGATTGCCAGATCCGTCCGACGAGACTTGATGTAGTGCGGCACGTTCAAAGGCGTGGAGGGATTCGGGTGCCGACCCAGAAGAAGAGCCGCCGGCCGGCGAAGCCGGCCGCGCCGGTGAGCGAAGGAGCCGCGATTCTCGAGAAGCTCAAGGCGGAGAAGGTCCGCTGGGTGCAGCTGTTCTACACCGACGTCTTTGGAGGCTACAACATGGTCTCGATCCCGCTCTCGGGCCTCGAGGCCGAGATGTTCGAGGGAGGCGTCCCGAAGCTCGACGGCTCCTCGGTGCGGGGTTTCCGGGAGATCTTTGAGTCCGACATGCTGCTGATTCCGGACCCGCGCACCCTCGCCCGGATCCCCTGGGACCCGGGCTCGGGAGGGACGGTCCGGTTCATCTGCGATGTCCGCATCGGCGGCACGTCCGTTCCCTACGAGCACGACCCCCGCTGGGTCGCGCGGAAGACCGAGCGGGTGCTCGCGGACGAAGGCTTCGAGCACTCCTACTGGGGTCCCGAGGTCGAGTTCTTCGTCTTCGACTCCGTCCAGCTGATTCCGTCGGTCCAGGCCGTGCGCGATGCCTGGTCGGGAGCCGGATACCTCCTGGGAAACGGCGAGGCTCCCTGGCAGACCGGCCCGATGCAGCCGACGATCCGCTTCAAGGAAGGGTACCACCGGACGCCGCCGCTCGATGCGCTCCTCGGACTCCGGGACGAGGTGTGCAACATCCTGGTCGATGATTTCCACCTCACGTTGGACGCTCATCACCACGAGGTCGCGACCGCGAGCCAGGCGGAGATCAACCTGCGGTACGACGACCTCGTGCCGATGGCCGACCACATCCAGGACCTGCGCTACGTGATCAAGAACGTCGCCGCGCGCCACGGCAAGATCGCCTGCCTGATGCCGAAACCGGTGTACGGCGACAACGGGATCGGAATGCACACGAACCAATCCCTCTGGTCGGACGGTCGGAACCGGTTCTACGACGCGGCGGACAAGTACGCCGAGGTGAGCCAGACGTGCCGGTACTACATTGGAGGGCTCCTGAAGCACGCGCGAGCCCTCTGCGCGATCACGAACCCGATCACGAACTCGTACCGGCGGCTCGTGCCGGGCTACGAGGCGCCCGTGTTCATCGCCTGGAGCAAGGCGAACCGCTCGGCTAACGTACGGATCCCATTCTACCACCGAGGGCGACCGGGGGCGAAGCGGATCGAGTACCGTACTCCCGACTCGGCCGCGAACATCTACCTCACCGAAGCCGCGCTCGCGCTCGCCGGCCTCGACGGGATCCGCCGGAAGATGGAGCCCCCGCCTCCGGTGGACGAGAACATCTACCGGCTCACCCCCGAGAAGCGGAGAGAGCTCGAGATCCGGGAGCTCCCCGGCTCGCTCGGGGAGGCGCTCGATTGCCTCGAGTCGGACCACGCCTTCCTGAGGCCGGCGTTCGCGAACTCCCTTCTCGAGACGTACATCGCCCTCAAGCGGGAGGAGCAGCTCGAGCTCAACCTGCGACCCCATCCGTACGAGTTCTACCGGTACCTCGACGTCTAGCGGGGTCGGGCCTCCCGCCGAACCCTTTCATCCCGACGGGCGTTGCCCGGCGCGGGATTTGCCGTGACGGAAGCTCACCGTCTCACGAACGGCCGGGTGTTCACGGGACGACGCCTGGTCCGGGCCGTCCTTATGGAGGACGGCCGGATCACGGCCACCGGATCGGAGGAGGAGGTCGCGCGGGCCGCCCCGACCGGCGCGACGGTGTACGACCTCGATGGCCACCTCGTCCTCCCAGGGCTGATCGACGCACACCTCCACATCGCGGAATTGACACGCAGCCGCGAGGGGCTTACCTTGGAGGGGGTCGGTTCGATCTCCGACCTCCTCGAGCGGCTCCGAGGTTGGGCCGATTCCCACCCCACGTCCGCGGTCGTGGGTCGAGGTTGGCACGTCGAACAGTTTCGGGAAGGACGGGCGCCCGAACGTACCGACCTCGACCGGGCGGTCGCCGACCGGCCCGTCGTTCTCTACCACGCGAGCGGCCACGCCGTCGCGGTCAACTCCCGAGCCCTCGAAGCCGCCGGATTCGACCGCTCCGTCCCCGACCCCCCCGGAGGACGGGTGGGACGAAATTCTGACGGCACGCCGACCGGTCTCCTCTACGAGGAGGCGATGCGCCCGGTCGCCTCGATCGCCCTTGCGGCGTTCCCGCCCGAGCCGGCAGCGATCGCCCGGACGCTCGCGTTCGTCGGGTCGTACGGTCTCACCACGGTCGCCACGATGAACACCGGCCCCGAAGAGCTCGAGGCGTTGCGGGCCCTGGCGAACGCCCAGGCCCTGCCCATTCGTGTTCGGGCCTACGTGAGGCTCCCCTTCGCCGATGCGTTCTCGCCGTCCGGCCTCGAGCTGAGCCGAAAGGATGGCTTCTGGGGGATTCCCGGCGTGAAGGCGTTCGCGGACGGGGCGTTCGGTCCCCGGACGGCCTGGTTGTCGGAACCGTACGCCGACGCTCCCGGGGAGTCCGGCGTGTCGGTCGGGGAGGAAGGAGAATTGCTCTCTGCCCTCTCCCGGGCGAGCGAACGCGGTCTTGTTCCCGCGGTGCACGCGATTGGCGACCGTGCGCTCGAGCGCACGGCCCGCGTTCTGGAGGCGATCGCGCGCCCGGACCGGTTGCGCGGCCGGATCGAACACGCCGCCCTCACCCCTCCGTCCGTCCTTCCTGCCCTCGACCGTGTTCGCCCGGCGCTCGTCGTCCAGCCCGGGTTCGTCTGGAGCGACTTCTGGCTCTCGCGTCGCCTCGGCGCGGAACGGTCCCGATGGGCCTACGCGTTCCGCACGCTCGCCGACCGGGGACACCTTCTCGCCGGCTCGAGCGATGCGCCGTACGACCCGGTCGACCCGTGGCGAGGCCTCGCCGCGTGCGTCGCCCGGCGGGACCCGTTCGGCCGTTCCGCGAACCCGGACCCATCCGAGTCCCTTCCCGCGGAAGAGGCGGTGGTCCTCTACTCGGTTGGCGCGGGGCTCGCGCTCGGAGAACCCGACCTCGGAACCCTCGAGGTTGGGGCCCGAGCCGACCTCGTCCGGACCGGCGTGACTGACCTTGCGCGGGCTTTGGCCCTGGGGGCGAGCGCCGTGCAGGAGACCTGGGTGGACGGGCGGCCGGTCCCCTTATCCCGGGGCTCGTACGGAGAGCAATCGCCAAGCCTCTAGGGGAGTTCGTTGGAGCATGACCACCGCGACCGAGACCCCGGCGCTACGGGAGTTCTCGCCGACCATGCGCGTGGACGTGCTCGTCTCGGACTGGAAGGCATCGCTCAACCCCGAGATGCCCGAGGAGGAGCGCGAGCGAGAACTCTACGGGAAGGCGTGGGAGGCCTACCGCGAAGGCGACTACGGCTTCGGGCTCTGGTGCTGGCAGGAGTGCGACCGCCTGACGAACAACCTGAACGGGAACATCCGGGAGGTTACGCGGGTCCTCGGCCCGGGGCGGTACTTCGGCTTCTCCCAACGGAAGGCGGTCGCGAAGGCGATGCCGATCGAGCGGATCTACCGGCCGCGCAAGGGAGACATGAGCACGCCCCGACCCGATGCGTTCGTCCTGCCGCACTATCAGGTGCTCTGCGTCTACCTCGCGCACGCGGACGCCGGGGACCCGAAGGCCCGCGCGCTCCTCGAGATCGCGCTCGGGGAGCTCGAGGACCGGCGTCGGGCCGACCCTTTTCTCCGACACTTCGAGACGTTCCGCAGCCTGCTCGAGCGAACCTCGACCGCCCCGACCACTTCCCCCGCGGCGGCCCCTGCCCCGGTTCCGAACGCGGAGGAGGTCTCTCCGAAGAGTGAACCGGGCGCCCGGGACGAGCGCGCGCGGCGCCGCCCTCGGAAGTAAGGAAGGGGCTTCCCCTCCCGAAGGGTCGTATAGCGGGACCCCCTCGGCAGCCCAGCAGGAGCGGCTCGATGCGCGCGGTGGTACTGGGGGGTGGGGGCCTCACCGGGCGATGTGCGGTCCGGGACCTCGCCACCGGCGGCCGCTTTGATTCCGTCGTGGCCGCGGACCTCGACCCGGCGTTGGCCCAGGCCGCCGCGGCCGCGGCGGGAAAGAGGGCCACCGCCGCCACGGTCGACGTCCGAGAGACCGCCTCGGTCCGCGCACTCTTGGAAGGGGCGTCGGTCGTCGTCAACGCGGTCCAGTACACGTTCAACCTCGCGGTGATGGAGGCGGCGCTCGCGGCCCGGGTCCCGTACCTCGACTTCGGAGGACTCTTCCACATGACCCGTCGTCAGCTCGCGCTCGACGGACGGTTCCGGGAGGCCGACCTCCTCGCGATCCCGGGTCTCGGCCAGGTCCCCGGCGTCTCGAACGTGCTCGCGATGGAGGCAGCCCGCGACCTTCCTCGGGTCGAGTCGGTCGTCCTCCGGGACGCCTGGCGGGACCTCACCGTGGGGGCGCCCGAGATCTCGTTCACGTGGTCGCCGAGCACGTTCCTCGACGAGATGGTCCTTCCCGCGATGGTCTTCGAGGGAGGAAAGTACCGCGAATACCCTCCGATGAGCGGCGCGGAGGAGTACGATTTCGCCCCGCCGATTGGACGGACCCGGGTCTACCGGACCCTGCATTCGGAGCCGGCGACGCTCCCCGAGAGCCTGGCCGAGAAGGGGCTTACCCACTGCGAGTGGAAGGAAGGGGGTCCGGGGATCGAGGTGCTGCGCACGATGTCGCTCTTGGGTCTCGCGTCCGACCGACCGCTCGACGTGCGCGGCGCTTCGGTCGCTCCTCGTGACTTCATCCTCGCCCTCCTGAAACGGGAGAAGCTGCTCGGCCCCCCCGAGGGGGTCGTGGTCGACGATTGGGAGGTCCTGGACATCGAACTCCGGGGCCGTAGCGGCGACAGACCCGTCGTTCGGCACGCCCTTGCCCGGTTTCCTCCCCGGCCCGACTGGCACCTCACCGCGACCGAGTATGCGGTCGGGGTGGCGGGGGCGGTCGGGGCCGAGCTCATCGCGGACGGGGTGGTCACGGCGCGGGGCGTCGTTCCGCCCGAGCGGTGCGTGCCAGCCCAGCCGTTCCGGGCCGCCCTCGCTCGCCGCGGGATCGAGACCGCTATCACCCCCCCGGAACCCCCCCTGCCTCCGCTCCGGAAGAGTTGAACCGACCGTTCAAATGGCAAAAATTGCAGCGTTAAGGTTGATTGCAGCCCAACTAATACATACTTTAGTAGAGTAACATACCTTCAACATTACGCCTGGTCGCTCGTCTTGTACGGTATATCAATCGTATAGCAGATTCTCGTGATGAGCCAAATATATATACGCACCCCTCGGTCCGCCGTGCGTCCGAGATGCATCCTGTATGGCGGAGAGGCCAGCCGCCCCAGCGTCCGAGCTTCCCGAAGGGGAACTCGACGCGCCCGACCTGAGCCTGCCCCGGAACGAACCCCTCGGACCTCCCGCGAGCGCCGAAGACGCAGCAGTGCCCGCGCCGGCGACCCCCCCGGCACCCCGGGACGAGGGCCCTAAGGAGACTAAGAAGGAGACCCCGAAGGAGACTCCCCGCGAGGCGCCACCCGAGGCAGTACCGGCCGCGCCGGTCGCTCCTCCGACCGAGCCTGAGGAGCAACCGCTCCCGATCCCGATCGCGCGTCTCGTCCCGAAGCTGAAGAAGAGCGCGAAGCTGTTCCAGGAAGGGAAGAAGCGGATCCCCAACTCCTCGAGCTCGCTCATCCGGGTCGCTTCCTACGACCCGGTGCCGCCGTTCATCGCCCGCGCGAAAGGCACGCGGATCTGGGACGAAGACGACAACGAGTACCTCGACTTCAACCTCGCCTACGGGGTCCTCATCAACGGCCACGCGCCGAGCGAGATGGTGCGGGCGGTCCAGGAGGCCGCGCAGTTCGGGTTCCATTTCGCCTCGCCGACGGCGCTCGAGATCGAGGTCGCGAAGATCTTCCAGAAGCTCGTACCGAGCGCCGAGCGCGTCGCGTTCTGTTCGAACGGGTCGGACGCGACCATGAACGCTATCCGGATCGCCCGGGCGGTCACCGGGAAGGACGCGATCCTGAAGTTCGAGGGTCACTACCACGGCCAGCACGACCTCGCCCTCATCAGCGCGGAGGCCCCCCCGGTGGTCGCGGGCCTGGACGAGTACCCCCGTCCCCTGCCGAACTCCGCCGGGATCCCGCCCGGGGTCACCGACTACGTCATGGTCGCTCCGTTCAACTCGATCACCGCCTTCGAGCGGATGGTCCGCCGCTACCGTAACCGGCTCGCCGCCGTCATCCTCGAGCCGGTGATGGCGAACGCGGGGGTGATCCCACCGGAGCCGGACTATCTGAAGCGGCTCGTCCAGGTCGCCCACGAGAACGAGATGCTCGTCATCTTCGACGAGGTGTTCACCGGTTTCCGCGTCGCGCCGGGCGGGGCCCAGCAGCTCTACGGGGTCGAGCCCGACATCTCCTGCTGGGCGAAGGCGCTCGGCGGGGGGGTCCCGGTCTCGGCCGTCTCGGGGAAAGCCGAGTACATGGACATGATCGCGCCCGGCCGAATCTCGTTCGGCGGAACGTACTTCGCGAACAACCTCTCGATGGCCGGGACGCTCGCGAACCTAAAGATGCTCCATCGGGGCGGGGAGGAGCTCTACGCCCGGTTCGGCCGGCTCACGACGCGGCTAGAGAAAGGTCTCGAGGAGGCCGCGCGCGACGCGAAGATCTCGATGCTCGTCCAATCGGTGAACGGGATGTTGCAGTTCTTCTTCACGAGGCGGAAGAAGATCGTCAACTACCGGGAGTCGCTCCAGATCGATTGGAATCTCTACCTACGACACCACCAGCTTCTGCTCGACAAGGGGATCTACATCCACCCCGACAACTACGAGCGGATCACCTTCTCGAGCGCTCACTCCGAGAAGGACG
>JASHTB010000001.1 GCA_030040775.1 Thermoplasmata archaeon
GCACTCGCGGTGGCGCTCTTCCCCCAGCAGGCCTTTGCCCCCCTCCGCTGGACGGTCGGCCGAACCGAAACGGCGGATGTTTCCCCCGGCTCACCTTCCGTCGAAGTCGGTCCGCGTCCGGTTTCGTCCCCGGCGAGTGCTCAGGGTCGTCCGTCGCGAGAGGCCGAGTCGTCCCGGCTGGTGGTGAGCCAAGGTCCATGACGTCGGCCCGACGGCACCGGGGAGCCTGATGATCGTCAGTCCGTTCTGGGTCCTCACGCCTCTGGCGGGTGGGATGGCCGCCGCGACCGCGTTCCTGATCGCCTGGGCGGCGGAGGCCCGAACGCCGCTTCGAGCCTCGACCGTCGTCTTCCTCCTCGTGATGATGGTGGCGATGGTCGCCGGGGGCGCGGTCTACTTCGCCAACCCCGGTACGCCGGGGCTGGTCGAAGGGCTGTGGGTCGCGAGCGGTTTGATGTCCGTCAGCGCGCTCATCGTGTTCTTTGGATTCACGACGGAAGTCCTCCGCCGCCCGCGGGCGACCGACGGGGCGACGACCGTCCCGCTCGCGCATCGGCGCTCCTTCTTCGGCGCCGTGGTCGGGATCGTCCTCGCGAACGAGCTCCTCATGGGCTGGACGTTCCAGGCGGCCGCGGGAGACACGATCGGCCCTTGGACGGCCGGCGTTCCCGCGGTGCTCTCCTCTCTCGGGCAGGTCGTCGACTCGCCTTGGTTCCTCTTCACGATGGCCGCGGAGATGTTCCTCACGTCGATCCTCCTGCGGCATCGCCTCCCCCGCAGCGTGCTCACCGTGGTCCTGTTCCAGGCGGCGATCATGGCGTTCTCGCCTCCCGCCCTTCCCTATCTCGGATGGACCGCAGGGTCGATCTATCTCGGAAGCGCCCTGATGATCGCGCTGATCGTTTTCCTGATGGAGTACCTCTATCGAACCCGCGAGATCGGCCTCGCGTTCTCCGCCTACCTGGTCCGGCTGCTCGGCGTCTACGCCCTGATGATGGCCGGCCTCTTCCTGTGGGTCGCGTACTCGACCCCGCTCCTCTTCGCCCTGTCCGTCGTCCTCGAAATGGTCCTCTTCTTCGACCTGGTCGTTCGTCCCGAACGACTGGACGCGGACCCTCGGGTCCCCTGGCAGAGCCGTCCTCACTGGACGTTCTCGGTTCTCGCGGCGATCTTCGGAGCGGAGCTGTTCATGGGAGCCCTCCTGAGCGCCGAGGTCTTCGGGTCGGCCTTTACGGGTAACCTCCCCGCCCTCCCCCTCTCGGGCTCCGTGGGTGCGGTCGCGTACAACGCGGTCTACAACGGATTCTGGTTCTTCGCGCTCACCACCGGTTCGACCTGGTTCCTCGGGATGATGGGGTTCGAGATGGGGGCGCTCGTTTACTTCAAGTTCCGGGAAACCCGGCACCGCGAGACTCGGGTCCGGCTCGCCCTGATGATGGGCTGCTACGCAGCCTTTGCCGTGTTCTTTCCGAGCGTCTACTATCCGCTCGTCTTCCCGAACCTTCCCTCCGGCACGAACGTACCGGTCCTCGGCTGGAGCATGGGGATCGGCTCGGCTCCGCTCGCGGTCGGAGTCTTCGGTGTCCTGCTGGCCACGTACGTCACCCTCGGGGCGTTGACGGTCCTCTTCGGTCGAAGGGTCGTCTGTTCGGTCTT
This sequence comes from Thermoplasmata archaeon, assembly GCA_030040775.1. Classification (GTDB taxonomy): domain Archaea; phylum Thermoplasmatota; class Thermoplasmata; order Lutacidiplasmatales; family UBA184; genus Lutacidiplasma. The sequence continues at coordinate 1,657 of JASHTB010000001.1, forward strand.
CTGTACCGCCCCGCTGATGTACCAGGGCACGACGCTCGACGCGACGAAGAGCTTCAACCGCTCGTCGCCCCTCGCCCGAAAGTTCCTCTCGAGCCGGTTGTCGAACGCGTTCTCGGCGACGACCGGGGTCGTGATGGTCTCGCTCGTGGCCTCCTCCGTCGCTTCCTACCTCGACCAGGTCGGGACGCTGAACGTCTCGATCCTGGGGAGCGACCCGACGGTCTTCTTCTTCGCGTTCTACTTCAGCATCCTCTGGTACGTCCTCTTCGTGACCATCCCCTACACCGGGAACTACAACTGCGTCACGATGGGCTGGTGCTACACCGGCCAGATCAGCGCGTTCTTCAGCCGCCTCGGCTTCTTCCGGCTGAAGGTCTACGACAAGGAGGTCTGTCGACGCTGCACGACGCTCGACTGCGCGAAGTCGTGCCCGGTCGGACTGGTCGACATGCCCGGTCACTTCCGCCAGAAGGGAGAGTTCCGCAGTTCGAAGTGCTGCGGCGTGGGCGACTGCGTCGAAGCGTGCCCCTACGGGAACATGTACTACTACGACGTCCGCCACTGGCTGCGCTCGAAGCTCGGCCTCCCCGAGCGTCCCCTCCCCGCCCGCCTCCCGATGGTCCGACCCTCGCTCGGAAGGTCGGGCGGAGGCACCCCTCTCGGAGCCCCAACCATCGCGAGCGCCTCCACCGAGCCGGCCTCGCCGGCGTGAGAACCTTTAGAGCTCGGGGTTTTCCTCGACCGAGCCGTCGGTCCTAGCCGGTCCCGTCCGCGGGAGCGAAGATCATCCCTTCCGCGACCTTGGGAAGGAACATCGTCGACTTGTGGGCCATCACGGGGCCCCCGCCGAAGACGCGTTCCTCGATCCCGCGTTCGGAGAGGGCGGGTAAGAGGAGCGCGGACCCGCCTGCGACGCTTTTGTCTCCCGCAGCCGCCTCGAATGCTTGACGCGGCGAACGCACGAACCGGAACGAATGGGGGTCGATTCCCATCTGCCCCTCGAGAAAACCGTGGAGAAGGTCAAAGTCGTAGCCGACGTCCACGCTCGGAGGTCCGCGAACCTCGTAGAGTGCCTGTCCGTCGAAGAGGAGGAACCCGCGACGACGCTCGCGGTGCATCACCCGCAGGGTCGCGATCGCGCCTTCGACCGAGGGAGCGTCTTGCACCTTCACGACCGCCTCGAACCGCTCGCGGACCGACGCGAGGAGTTTGGGCGGCGAGAGACGGGACGCGGGGAGTACGCGATGCCACGGAAGGACGCGGAGCGCCCGGTCCTGTCCGTCCACCAGCATCACGAGAGGGGCAGACGCGCGACCGGCGCGATGCCGCAGGGTGGCGGCCGTGAATCGGTGGTGTCCGTCGAGGACGAGAAGGCGGAGCTCCCGGACGATCTGCTTCAGTTCCTTCACGTCGTGCTCGTCCTGGATGCACCAGAGCCGGTGGGCGGTTCCGTCCAAGGTCGCTTCGGCGACCGGCGGGATCGCGCCCTCGAACGACAGGGCTCGCCGATTCAGTCCCAGCAGTCGCTCCAGATGGTCGTTGAGCCGGTGGTCCGGGCGGTGGTAGCCGGCCATGATGGGGGCGAAGTTCATGCCGGTCGCGTTCGCGACCTCCCTCCGCTCTTCGACCCGGTCCTCGAACGTCCGCTCGTGGAGGGCGACCGCCCCCGGATCGGCCTGACCCAAGTCGAGGCATCCGACCAGCCCGAGCAGGAGATACTCCCTTCGCCGCTCCTTCGCTTCGATCGTCTCGAGAATATCCGGGGGCGGGACGTAACGAATCCCGTAGACGTAGAGGCTCGGTCGGTCGTCCCGGACATAGGCGTTGGCCCGAAGCGCGGCCCGGAGACGCGCGACCGCCCTCGGAAGGAACTCGGTGAGCGGAAGGCCGCTCGGGCGAGGGACGAAGCCCGCGGCATTGAACGGCTCGTTGGAGAATCGCTCGAGCTCCGAGTCCGAGAGCGTATCGTACACCGGGCAGACGAGCCGGTTCGGGTCGGCGACCCGAGGGTTC
>JASHTB010000044.1 GCA_030040775.1 Thermoplasmata archaeon
GACGGCCTCAGGAGGCGTCGCTTGCGGTGGAAGTGAAGGCATGGAGGAAGTGCGGTGCGTCTCTTGGCAAAGTCCGGGAAGAAGACGGAGGGCTTACGAGAGCGGGACCGAACCCGGAACGGCAGGCGAGGGCAATCCTCCGGTGACCCAGCCCCGAGGCGGCGCCAACTCCCGCCCCGGTCCGCCTCGCAGGAACGCTACCCGCTCTTGGATTTTGCGCGCGGTTTTCGCTTCGGGGGGGCGACCTCGAAATCCTCCTCTCGAGCGCTGAGCTCGTAGGAGGCCTCGCTCGCCCGCTTGAGCGCCGCGCCGTCGCGGTCGCACGTCGGATGCGCCGGTGCCGGGTCGATGACGTAGCCCCCGCCGCAGACCGGACATTCGTAGTAGGGCATGGTTCCGGTCACTCCGGAAGTACACGGTGTCTTAAGTTCGACCCAGCGGCCTCTTCACGGTGGAGGGATGCCATCGTCCTCGGCCGTCTACGTCTCGGAGGTTCGCGCACCCCGGCCGACGCTGTCCCTGAGTGGACTCTCCCACGTTCCCGTTTCTCACCAGAGAGGGCGCGAACATCTTAACACACCCGACCCTTAGCATCGACCGAGGACTGTCCTATGGCCGCAACAGCGAGACCTCAAGTCTACGAGATCCGCTCGACCTTTCGCGCTCCGCTCGGGTTCGTCTTCGACTGGTGCACCCACTATACCACCGACGACCCACGACTTGAGAAGGAGGACTACCAGCGAAGGATCTTGAGCCGCGGCAAGCGCCAGGTGGTGTACGAGGACCTCCAAGATTTACCGGGCGGCTGGATGTGGAGCCGTCAGACGGTGACGCTTCATCCCCCGAACCGCTGGCACGCCGAGGCGTTCGGCAGTCACCGAGTGTGGAGCCTCGACTACACGTTGCGGGACCTTCCCGATGGCCGAACTGAGATGACCCTCCGCGGGGAGCGTCGCCCAACCCCGATCGGGGGGCGGAACCCTCCCAAGGCGCGTCTCGAGAGGGAACTCAGGGCGTCTTGGAAGAACTTTGGCGTGGCTCTAGAGCGGGATTTCCGCCGCCGTTCGAAATCTCGGCGGCGGAAGAGGAACTAGCGGCTCTCCTCCCTCCGCCTCTCACTTGAATCTTCGAGAAGGCCTTCCTCGTGGCGGGTCCTTCGGGCTGCTGGTGCCTTGGACGGACCCGGAGGGACGCTCCCGCCGGTTGCTGCCGCTCGCAGGGCTAGCGCGAATCCCGGACGTCGGCTCTCTCGCCCGAGGGCAGTCAATGGCCATGCGATGCGAGTTCGTCTCACGGTAGCTCAAGCTGAGCCGAGTAGTAGGGCCGGCGGCTCCGGTCGGGAGAGGGGGAAGCGCATCGGGTTATCCGAGCGCAACGATACGGTGAGCGAGATGCCCGGGGTCCGAGCGCTCAGGATCACACGATTCACTGTCATGGCGACCCTGCAGGCGGCACGGGCTCGCCGCCTAGGTCTATCCATGGAGTCGGCTTATTCCTGGGGGCTCAATCGGGCGATTTTTTACGCGGTGGCGAAGCGCGGGTTCCCTGGGGCTCGGCCGACGGCTGTCGCGGGAGAGACGGCCCGTCCTCGGGAGACCGAGAAGGATCTCTACTCTCTCGGAAACGACCAGGCGTACCGGGACCCAAAGTCCCCAGGATTACTGTTTACGATCGGCGGCGAGACTCAGACGCCCGAATCGTTTCGAAAGCAGGTAGCGGCACGGTTTGGCGACTCCCGGAACTTCGAGCGGGCCTGGGAGGAAGCGGTCGGGATCGTCGGTAGGTTCGACGATGAGATTCTCCGATCCGGCCGAGAATTCTACTCCCAGGTCTACAAGCCGAGGAGGGATGCGCTGGTCGCCAAGTGGTCCGAGGAGTTCCTTGGGTCCCCGCTACCGAAACCCCTCCGCGCGAGAGCCGGCGAGTAATCGATCCGGAATCGAGTCACCCTGAATCTCCCCGGTGGCCCCGGCGCGTCGCGGTCCTGTCCTCAAACGGGGGCTCCGCTATCAGGTCCGTCCTCACGAAGGATTCCCGGGACACGAGAGGGCTTTCGGATAAGCGCGGGCTGAAGAATCCGTAGGCAACGAACCGTTCCGTCACCCGCAATCTCCGCGCCCGCGTGAACCAGACGATTCTCGAGGCGCTCGCGGTGAAGGCGTTCTCGCTGCGGGGCTCCCCGCGAAGTTCTGCGGGCCGGACGCAGGTGAGTCGGTCCGAACGTATCGGACGGTCGCGAGCGACCGTGTACCGTAGTGAGATGCGAGAGCCAACGGCCGACCGTATCCGCCCGGGCCAAATACGGGACAAACCTGGCCGGGCCGTGCCGGGGCAGCTTTTCCAGGCCGAGGGGGTGACCAAGCGCTTCGACCAGGTCGAGGCCCTTTCCAACCTCTCCGTGGAGCTCGCCCCCGGGACCATCGGCCTGGTGGGCCCCAACGGTTCCGGCAAGACCACCCTGCTCCGTCTGCTGATGGGACTGATCCCACCGAGCTCGGGACGGCTTTCGGTCCTCGGGTTCGACCCCCAGCGTGACCCGCTCCGCGTGCGTGAGCGCGTCGGATACATGCCCGAGCACGACTGCCTGATGCCGGACTTAAGCGCCGTCGGCTTCGTATCGTTCATGGGCCAGGTGAGCGGACTCCCCCGGGAGGTCGCGATGAGCCGCGCCCACGACGTGCTCGAGTTCGTCGGTCTCCGGGAGGAGCGGTACCGGAAAATCCGGGAGTACTCGGTGGGGATGCGCCAGCGGGTGAAGCTCGCCCAGGCGATCGTCCACGACCCGCCGCTCTGCTTCCTCGACGAGCCGACGTCGGGCCTCGACCCCCAAGGCCGTGCGGAGATGCTGCATCTCCTCGACGTGCTCGCGAAGCTCGGCGGCCACAGCTTCGTGCTCTCCACGCACCTCCTGCCCGACACGGAAGGGTTGGTCGACCAAGTGCTCCTGTTGAACGCCGGCCGTCTCCTCGCGGCCGGACCCGTAGCCCAGCTGTTATCTCAGGGCCGGTCCGAGACCGTGGTCCGGGTGAAGGGCGATTCAGCGGCCTTCGCCTCGGCGCTCGCGACGAAGGGCTTTGCGATCCGGGTCGATAGGTCAGAGCTCAGGGTGCAGCTCCCGGACGGGAACACGCGCCCCGTCTTCGAGGCCGCGCAGGCCTCCCGCACCCAAGTCCGCTACCTCGGGCCGTCGGTCCGAACGGTCGAGGACCTGTTCCTGTCGATGATGGGGGAGGGCGGCGGGGGGCCGGGACGTTGAGCATCAGCGCCCCCCGCTACGTCCAGGGGCCGGTCGTCCGCGTCAGCCGGTCGTCCCGGACCTTTGCGATCTTCGAGCGCGAGTTCCGGCGTCGAGCGACCCTGGGGCCCCTCTTCATCATCGCGCTCACGTGGTTCATCGTGATCATTTGGGTAGTGACGACCGTTTACTTCGCGACCCTCACCGGCGGGTCGATACGGTCGTCCTTCGAAGCGCCGTACGAGTCGGCAATCTGGGGTCTTCTTCTTTTGATCGTCACCGCGGCCGTTGGGGCCGGGAGCCTCGCCGATGACCTCGGCAGCCGCGCGATCACCCTCTACCTCTCTCGCCCGATCCGGCTCGCCGACTACCTGGTAGGCAAGGCGTCCGCCGTCGGGGTCTGGCTCCTCATCGCGTCGGTCGGACCGGAGTGCGTGGCTGCCGGTGTGTCGGCCGCGCTCGGGTTCACGTCGACGTCGACTGCCCTCGTCGTGGTCGGCGCCGCTTTCGCTGTCGGCCTCGTGATGGCGGTCTTCTTCACGGGCATCGCGCTCGCCCTCTCGTCGGTCACCCGCCGCAGCCTTTACGCGGGGGTCGCGATCTTCGGGACCGTCCTCTCGGTCACTGCCGCCGTCAGCGTGGTCTCAGGGATCACGGGCAACGCCGACCTCCTCTACGCCAGCCTGGCCTCGAACACCCAGGGCATCGCCGAGGCCGCGTTCGGCCTGCCCGCGCCCTACGCCACCGACCCCGTGTGGTCGGCCGGGCTCATGGTCGCAACCGGCGTGGTCCTCGCCTTCCTGGCGTGGCTGCGTCTCTCCCGCATCGAGGTGGTCGGCGAATGACCGGGGTCGTCGACGCCGAGGCGGTGACGAAGCGCTACGGGGAGGTGCTCGGCCTCAACGGCTTCACGGCCACCTTCGCGGAGGGGATCACCGGGCTCGTCGGACCCAACGGGGCGGGCAAGTCGACCCTGTTTCGCCTCCTCGCCGGGCAGCTGAGGGCCGACGCCGGACGACTCACCTTGCTCGGGCAACCTGCCTGGGGCCAGGGCGAGTTTCGGCGGAGGGTGGGCTACTGCCCCGAATCTCTGGCGCTGTTCGACTGGATGACAGGGAACGATTTCGTGACGACTCTGCTCCGGCTCGACGGGTTCTCCCGCGCCGAGGCGGCGGAGCGATCGGCCCGTGCGATCGCCGAAGTGGACCTGACGGCGGACAGCGACCGCCGGCTGAGGGTCTACAGCAAGGGGATGCGCCAGCGAGTGAAGATCGCGCAGTGCATCGCGCACGACCCCGAGCTGATCCTGCTCGACGAACCGTTGAACGGGGTCGACCCGGTGGGACGCGCGGCGCTGAGCGCTCTCATGCGGCAGTTGAGCGCGGCCGGGCGCCACCTGATCGTGAGTTCCCACGTCCTCTACGAGGTCGAGCGTCTCACCGACCGGATCGTGATGATCGCGAACGGCCAAGCGATCGCCCAGGGCGACCTGCACCGGATCCGGGACCTGATCGACTCCCACCCCCACGTGATCGACCTAGAGAGCCCGGACCCGAGGGCCCTAGGGCGGGCGCTCGGGGCCTGGGACCATGTCGTCTCCCTCGAGTATCCGGAACCCGGTCGCCTCCGCGTCCTCACGCGGGCGCCGGATACGTTCTATGCCGCGCTGCCGGAACTGGTCTTGACCGAGGGTTTCGTCGTGCGCTCGGTGCGCAGCGCCGACGACAATCTCGACGCGGTGTTCCGCTACCTCTCGGAGGGCCGACGGTGACGAGCCAGCTCGAGCGGCTCGGCACAGTCGTCTGGTTATCGTTCCGGTCCGGAATCCAAGGAACCCGGGCCCTCGGTCTCGCCGCCTTCGCCATCCTGCCGGCGGTAATCGTCAGCGTAATCGCGTTCGCCCGGCCGGCGCCGGCCACGCTCTCGAACTCCGCCCTCGCGTTGTTCGCGCTCCTCACCCTACCGATCGTAGCGATGGTGATCCTTCTCGTCCTCGCCGTCGCGCAGTTCCGTGCCGAGATCGATGCGGATACGCTCGTCTATCTGTCCGACCGGTCGGCCGGGCGCCCGATGCTCGTCGTCGGCAAGTACCTCGGCGCGGTTGCGTCGGCGCTCGTGTTCGTCCTGCCGGCCTCGGTCCTTCCCATGGCGGTCGCGCTCCTGGGAGGAGGGACATCGTACAGCGGCGCCGTGCCGGCGGCCGTGACGGCGGCGGCGGTGTTCGCCACGTTCGCCTACGCCGGGGTCTTTCTGTTCCTCGGCCTCGCCACACGCTCGGCGCTTCTGGTCGGCCTTCTCTTCGGGTTCCTGTGGGAGGAGCTCCTCCCGCTCCTCCCCGGCGACGTGCCCCGGCTGACCGTCATTTTCTACCTCCGCAGTTTCCTCTCGGGAGCGACCGGGAGCGGACCTCTCTCGGGGTATCCTGGTGCTGTGGCCACCGGGACGGCTGCTACCACGCTCGTGCTAGTCGCGGTCGCATTCGTGGTTCTCGCGAGCGCGGTCTTCCGGTATCTCGAGACGGCGCCGGAGAAAGAAACGGCCTAGCGCGGGGGCCCCGTTCTGGGGATATTGGCCTATCGTAGTTTGCCAGTCCCCGGTCGCCCTGGAGCGGCCAGCTCGTCTGGAACGACGGCCCGTTCGAGTCGGCACGGAGTGGCTTCGCGGCTACGCGCGGCACGGGGAGAACACCGAGGAGCTCCGCGCCCGCGTGAACCGCACGATCCTCGAGGACCTCGAGGATCGTGAGGCTCTCGGGAGATTCAAACCGGTGGGACTCTCCAATTCGGCCAGGGCGCACGAGCCGTACGAAAGGGATGCGATGACCCCGCTCCGGGGTAAGTCAGATGGCTTCCGAACCTGCCTAGAGCCCTGTCGCTCAGGTACGATTTGCAGAACCCGATTGGTTTGCCGCACTTAGATTTGGCAGTGTCCGCCGTTCGCCGGTCTGCTCCGTCTCTGCTGCAACCGTGATTGCTCACCGTTCGATCCTCATAGGGAATCAACGGTGAGCGCCGGAATCTCGCTTCAGAGCGGCTATATATCGAGAGGCGCTCGCGAGAACCAGCACGCCCGGAAGCCGGCCGAATGATACCCACCGCGCGGTGTTCGATAACGAGCTCGCGGCGCCCCTCGCTGTGGATCTCAGCGCTCGGGCTCACCGTCGTGGGAATCCTCCTGGCTCAGCCGTTCCTCTCCACCATCGATTCGTCCCGTGTCCCCGAGGGCGGCCCGGGGAGCATGGTCGAGGGGGCAGCGCCCGTCATGGTAGCATCTCCGTCAAACTCGGCCTCCCGCACCTGCACCCCGTCATCCGGGACCAGCTTGACGGGAGAAGGTTCATCGCTTGTCTACCCGCTGATGGAGACGTGGGAAAGCCAATTCGGGGGGTCAGTCAACTACGACTCTACTGGGAGCCCGTCAGGTATCACGGCCCT
>JASHTB010000045.1 GCA_030040775.1 Thermoplasmata archaeon
CCGTCGGGGGCGGGGAAGACGAGCCTCGCGAAGGACCTTTGGGGCCTCTTCCCGAAGAGCGTGTGGGCCGTGGACGGCTGTCCGGTCCAGGACCATCCGCTCTCCCTGGTCGATGCGGCCGCCGCCGCGCGCTTTCCCCCGTGTCCGATCTGTCAGCGGCGGTTCGCTCCTGACGCGGACCCGGCCCAGTTCGACCCGGCCCGGGTCGACCCTTCCCGGGTCCCGGCCGAGTTCGTCCTGTTGCGCGAGGGGTTCGGCTTCGCCCGCCTGCAGGGAAGCTCCGAGGTGTTCCCCGACCACCTGACCGGCAACATCAACCTGCGCAAGCTCGAGGAGGTCGGCGACCCGATGAACCCGCTCGTCCTCGAGCCCGGAAAGCTCCTCCAGGCGAACCGGGGGTTCCTGCTCGTCGACGAGATCGGAAAGCTCCCGCTCGGCACCCAGAACGTCCTGCTTCAGGCTCTCCAAGAGGGAACCGTCACCCCGTCGAAGTCCCGCGAGAGCTTCCCCGGTTCGTTCGTAGCGATCGGAACATCGAACCTCTCCGACCTCGACAACATCAACGACCCGCTCTCCGACCGATTGACCAGCGTGCACATCGGCTACAACGAGCACCACGCCGACAACCGCCGGATCGTCGCGATCGGCCGGGCCGACGACTCCGAGATCTATGTGCCCGAGGTCCTGGTCGACGCGGGAGTCAGGGTCGTCGAAACGTGGCGGCTCAAGATGAGCGAGGAGAATCCGGATATCGGGGAGGTCGGTTCGAATCGGACGCTCCTCGATGTGGCGAGCCGCACCGCGGCGATCGCCGCGCTCGAGAATCGAGCCGTCCCCTCGAGCGCCGACCTGAAGGCGGGAGTCCTCCACGCGATGCGGGGCCGGATCCGGGCGCGCAGCGGAGACTCCTTCCGTCAGAACGAGCGCCGGGTCTCCGACTTCGTCGACCAGTACCTTCCGCCCGCGCTCAAGCGGTCGGCCGGCGTCTACTGGTGCCGGTACTTCCGGGACGTCCTCAAGGAGAACTCGGGCGAGGCCGAGGCGCTCGTCGGAGAGGGCCGGCGTCTCAAGGACGATGCCGAGCTCCAGGCGGGCCTTTCTTCGGACGGGCCGCTCTTCCCGAAGTTCCGCTCGTTCGCCCGGTACGTCGCGGACCGGGAGCGTCCCGGCGGGACCGTAAGCCCGGTCTCGACGGCCGTGAACGTCTTCCGCCTGCTGGAGGAGTTCTCGCTCTTCTCCTGCCCCGAGGAGGACGCCGACGACGCTCCCCTCTAGTCCCTCGGTCTACCTCCCCGACTGCTCGACGTACGCGGACGATGTCGGGTCGAACGACCTTTTGGACGCGCTCTCCCCGAGCGCGCTCGTGAGGGCGCTCGCGGAACGCGGCGTCGAGGGGGCGCGCGCGCTCGTTCGTGACGAGGCGGGCCGCAACCCTGTCCTCCGGGAGCGTCTCGAGCGCCTTCGGGACCGGCTGCGCCGTCAGGCCCGCCGTCGCATCGAACGGATCGCAGCGGAGTACGACCACCGGGTGGAGGAGCTCGACCTCGTCACGCGCCGGAGCGACGAGGCGATCGCCCGCGAGATCGCCGCGCTCGAGGAACGCGTTCGCGCCGCCCGTTCGGTCGACTGGAGCCGCCTACCGTCGTCCGAACTCCTGGACGAGGTCCAGAGCGCCCTGCTCCTCCCGTCCGCGTCGTGGAACCGTCCACCGGCCCTCGGGTTCTTCGCCCGCCTTCGGGCCGCGTTCGCTCGATTCTTCGCGTGGCTGAAGGGACTGTTCTCCCGCCGACGGGCCCCCGCACCCCGGACGCCCTCGGGTCGTTCGATGCCGATCGCCCTCGCGAGCGCGGACGGCCGGACGATCGGCCCATCCGAGATCGGCGATGCGCTCGCCCGGCTCTCCGTTCCCCAGCGTCAGGAGCTCTCCGACTCGGTCACGCGGTCGCTCCAGGCGCGCGAACGGGATCTCCAGCGGGACGCGGAGGAGAAGCGGCGCGCCGCGGAGGCCCAGCGCCGTCAGCTCGAGGAGGAGCGGGAGGAGGCCCGCCGACGGGCCGAGTCGGAGACCGAGAGCCGCGTCCGCGCGGCCGAACAGTCCCGTCTCGAGCGCGAGCTCAAGGAACGGGGATTCGTCGCGGAACATGCCGGCGAGCTCCTCGTCACCTACGGCCTGGTGGAACGGTTCGCCCGCCTCCTGCTCGAGGAAGAGAGTCGGCGGCTCCCCGGGGACATCCGCCTTTCGCTCAAGGGCGGCGTGTCGACCGGGGTCTACGAGAAGGCTAGGCTGCGTCAGCCCGAGGAGGTCGCCCACCTGGACGTCTCGAGTTCGCTCCTCGCCGCGCGTCTCGTGGGGCTCAAGCACATCGACGAATCGGTGAGCTACATCTACCGCGAGGTGACGGCCGAGCGGGTCCACGTGGTGGTCGCCTTCGACCGGTCCGGGAGCATGGCCGAAGGGGGCAAGCTCGAGGCCGCGAAGAAGGCCCTCCTCGCCCTCTACGTCGCGGTCCGGCGTCGGTACCCGGACGCGACGGTCGACGTCCTCGCGTTCGACAATGAGGTCGCGGCCCTCGACCTCCTGGAGCTGTGGGGTTGCCGCCCCGGCGCGTTCACGAACACGGCCGAGGCCCTGCGCGCCGCCCACCTCCTTCTCGCCGCCTCCCGGTCGTCCCGGCGCGAGCTCTACCTCATCACCGACGGGTTACCCGAGGCGTACACGGACGAGGACGGACGCGTGCACTCCGGTCAGCTGGACGTCGCGCTCGAAAGGGCCCTAGAGC
>JASHTB010000046.1 GCA_030040775.1 Thermoplasmata archaeon
CAATCAGCTTCTCCTTCTCCAGTTCCTCAAGGAGAGGGTAGATCGACCCGGGAGACGGGCGCCACCAGCCCATCGTCATTCGGTCGACCCGGTCCATCAACTCGGCACCGTTCAGCGGTTCCCTCTCGAGCAACTGGAGGACCCAGACCCGCAACCCTCGCCGGTGTCTCGAACCCCAGCCGTGCGCCCACATATCGATTCACCGATATCGCTAAACCGATATAACGTCATCGACCTTCGTCGGTTCTTCCCTTGTCGGGAGGAGGTTCGGACCGACTAGCTGTGGGTTACGCGACAGCAACGGTGCGCGGCGCGCGCTGAGCGACCTATCGAGGGACAGCCGGACACGCCGAGAGACCCCGAGCCGCGCCCGAAGGGTTGAGCTGTCAGGATTCTGCCGGTCGCTGGTACAGAGAGCGACCCGGCCGCAGCTTCTGAACGGTCCGAAAACCGGCCGCTTGGAACAACGGCTCGTCCGCGTCACCTCGGCGCAAGGGCACCGAGACGACCGCAAAGCCTCCGGGCCGGAGCACCCGCCAGGTTTCCGATACGGCCGACGGAACGGCTTCGTCGTTCATGCAGCAGAGAACGCCCAGGCTGAGAAGCACGTCGACCGATTCGTCCGCGAGCGGAAGACGTGCCGCGTCGGCGACCACGAGTTCCGGGGCCCCCGGACGCTCCGGCCGTCGGGGCGCGCGCAGGAGCATCCCTCGCTGCGGGTCGAGGACGAGGCGACGTTGAAACTCGGTTGGCGAGAGGACCCGAGTGACCTCCTCGGCTCCCACCCCGGTGCCCCCGCCGACGTCCGCGAGGACGCTCGCCGAGGAGACCCGCCCTCGAAGGAGCCCGAGAATGCGCCGCACTCTTCGGCGGCGCCACGGAAGGCGGAGCAACCACGCCCACCCGACCCGTCCGGGGAGAGGGGACGGCCAGGCGACCGACCGCACGGGCGGGCGATTCTTCGCAGTCTTTGCCATCGCGAGATTTCCGGACCGGACGACGAGGAATCCGTCAGCGATTTCCCCGGCGAACCCCTATATAGGGGTACCTTTTGGCCGCGCCCGGAGTCCAGCGTACATGGCACAGAAGCCCCACCTCAACATCGTGTTCATCGGTCACGTCGACCACGGTAAGTCGACCACCGTCGGCCGGCTTCTTCTCGATACCGGCTACATCCGCCAGGAAGAGATCGACAAGTACCGGGCGGAGGCCGAAGCGAAGGGGAAGGCGACGTTCGAGTTCGCCTGGGTGATGGACGACCTGAAGGAAGAGCGGGAACGCGGCGTCACCATCGACATCGCGCACCGACGGTTTGACACGCAGAAGTACTACTTCACCATCATCGACGCCCCGGGCCACCGTGACTTCGTGAAGAACATGATCACGGGGACGAGCCAGGCCGACGCGGCGGTGCTCGTCTGCTCCGCGGCCGAAGGGGTCCAGGAGCAGACGCGCGAGCACATCTTCCTCGCCCGGACGCTCGGGGTCACCCAGCTCATTGCGGCCATCAACAAGATGGACCGGCAGGAGGTCGGCTACTCCGAGAAGAAGTACAACGAGGTCAAGGAGGAGCTCACGAAGCTCCTCAAGAACGTCGGCTTCAAGATCCCAGACCAGGTGACGTTCCTCCCGATCTCGGCGTTCAAGGACGACAACATCAACAAGCCGAGCCCCAACATGCCCTGGTTCAAGGGCCCGACGTTCCTTCAGGCGCTTGACGCGCTCAAGGTCCCGGAGAAGCCGACCGAGAAGCCGCTCCGCCTCCCGGTCCAGGACGTCTACACGATCACCGGCATCGGAACCGTCCCGGTCGGTCGCGTCGAGACCGGCAAGCTCAAGCCCGGCGACAAGATCATCTTCCTCCCGAGCGGGAAGTCGGGGGAAGTGAAGTCGATCGAGATGCACCACGAGGCGATCCAGGAAGCGGTGCCCGGCGACAACATCGGGTTCAACGTCCGGGGCATCGACAAGAACGACATCCGCCGCGGCGACGTCGCGGGGCCCGTCTCGAACCCTCCGACGGTCGTGGAGAGCTTCACCGCGAACATCCAGGTCCTCAACCATCCGAGCGTCATCACGGTCGGGTACACTCCGGTCTTCCACTGCCACACGGCGCAGGTCGCCTGCGAGTTCACCGAGCTCCAGAAGCGTCTGGACCCGAAGACCGGTCAGACGGCCGAGGAGAACCCGCAGACGCTCAAGACCGGGGACGCGGCCGTCGTGAAGATCACGCCGAAGCGCCCGCTTGTCATCGAGAAGTACAAAGAGTTCCCCCAGCTCGGCCGTTTCGCGGTGCGCGACATGGGTCAGACGGTCGCGGCCGGCGTCGTCGTCGACCTCAAGAAGCGCGAGTAGGCGGGACGCCGGGACGGCAGGGCCGACCGAGGGGAGGGACTATCGTTGCCGCAGAAGGCCCGGATCTCGCTGAGCGGCACAGACTCCCGCAAGGTCGACTCGATCTGCCGCCAGATTCGGGAGATCTCCCAGAAGACCGGCGTCGCGATCGCGGGACCGATCCCCCTCCCCACGAAGAAGCTCAAGGTCCCGATCCGCAAGGGACCGGACGGCGGAGGCACGAGCACGATCGACCACTGGGAGATGCGGATCCATAAGCGCCTGATCGACATCGACGCCGACGAACGGGCCCTGCGCCAGGTGATGCGAATCCAGGTCCCGGACGGCGTCAACATCGAGATCGTGCTCACCGGGTAGCGGCGTGTTCGCCCCGGGCGCCGCCCGATTCGTCGGGCCATCCGGGACGGTCTCCGCCGCGCTCGCGATCCTTCTCCTCGTGCGGCCGTTCCCGGCGGCCGAGCCTATCCTGGCAGTCTGCCTCGCGGTGGCGCTCGCCTTCACCGCCTTCTTCGCGGTCTTCTTTCGTGACCCCGAACGGACCCCCGGCCCGGGGGTCGTCTCCGCCGCGGACGGCCGGGTCCGCGCGGTCGAGCGGGAAGGCGACCGCTGGCGCATCTCGGTGTTCATGAACGTCTCGAACGTCCACGTGAACCGGTTCCCTCTGGACGGCCGGGTCGAGTCGGTCTCGGCGGGGGGAAGC
>JASHTB010000047.1 GCA_030040775.1 Thermoplasmata archaeon
CCCGGTTCGCTCGTGAGTACGGTCTCTCGGACGAGGTCGTGCGCCAGATCGTCTACAGCGAGAACGAGTCGACGTTCGAAACGCTGACACGCCGGGCGCATGACGCCTCGCTGGTCCTCCGGTTGCTCTTGCAGGAGCTCCCGTCCCTTCCCGCGCCCGAACCCGGTCGTCCGTCGTTCGAACCGTCCGATGACCTATTGGACCAGCTTCTTTCCGCGGTGGAAGCCGGCCGTTTCGCGAAGGAGGGAATCGCGACCGTCCTCTCATCCCTGGCCCAGGGCGCGCCGTCAATCGACGTCGCGATCGACCGGGCGGGCCTCTCGGGCTTCACCGGCGCCGACCTCGAGTCGCTCGTCGAGCGGGTGGTCCGCTCGAACGAGGAGCTCGTGCGCCGCCGGGGGGAGGAGGCGTTCTCTCCCCTGATGGGAGACGTGATGAAAGAGGTACGGGGGCGTCGGGACGGAAAGGAGGTCGCGGACGCTCTCCGGCGGGCGATCGTCCGGTTGCGGACCGAGGCCTCGGCCTAACTCAGACTGCGAACGGACGAAGATGGGCTCCGCACGTTTCCCAAAGAGCCGGGGTCGTCGTGGCCCAAAGCTGGCGGCGGGAACGTATCGAGCGGTCGTCACGGACGTCGACGGTACGCTGACCGACGAAGGACGCCGGCTAGACCCGATCGCCGTCGACGCGGTGCGTCGGGTCGAGGACCGGGGGATCCCCGTGGTCCTGGCGACCGGAAACGTTCTCCCGATCGCGCTCGCCCTCTACCGATCGCTCGGGCTTTCCGGTCCGATCGTCGCGGAGAACGGGGGGCTCCTCTACCGCAAGGACGAGGGGGGCCAGGACGTGGTCGAGCGCCTCGCCGACCCTCGGGTCGCCCGGGACGCGTTCCACGCGCTCGTACGGGCGGGCCTCCCCGTCCGCCGCCTGTTCACCGACCGCTGGCGCGAGAGCGAGGTCGCCCTTGAGCCGACCGTCCCGCTCGCGAAGCTGAGGCGCTGCCTCGCCGGCGGCCCCGTCGCCGTCGAGTCGACCGGGTACGCCGTCCATCTGATGGAGCGCGGGGCGGGCAAACTACCGGCGCTCGAGCGAGCGCTCGCTTACCTCGGTTTCACCCCGGCCGACTGCGTGATCCTCGGCGATGGCGACAACGACGTCCGCATGCTTCGGGCCGCAGGCTTCGGCGTCAGCTTCGTCTCGGCGAGCCCGCGCGCCCGTCGGGCGGCCCGGTACGTTACACGGGAGCCGTTCGCCCGCGGGTTCGTCGAAGGACTTAAGGCAAGTGGAATTCTCGCGTAGTACGACGGTTCCGCCCGGGAGGAACCCACCGTGCTGGTCGGACAATGCGCTCGATGCGGGGCGCCTGCGGCCCTCTCCTGTACGATCTGCGGGCGGACGTTCTGCCGTCACTGCCTCGACGAGGACGAGCGGGTCTGCACCGACTGTGCGCACGTCCGCCGGCCGGGAAAGAGCGCGGTCGAGAATCGACCCCCTCCGTCCCGTCGGCTCCACCGGGCTCCCCCGGTGCCTGGCCGCGCTCAGTAAGGGTACCCCGGTAGCACCAGCGGTCGCTTCGGCGACGCACGTCCGAGCGCGAGCAGTCCCATACCGAGGGCTCCGGTGAAGAGCCCGAAGCCGAAGATCGCCCAAGCGTACGGACCCATCGTTGAGGTGATCCGGACCCATCCGACCGTCATCCCGCCGCTTCCCGCGAGTCCGTGGAGGATGAGGTTGACCCCGACACCGACGGCCCAGCCGAGCCCGACCAGGATCCCGCCGGCGATGAGGTAGCCGATACGCTCGTCGCCGCCTGGGTCCATCGGAGGGACGGCGGGAGTCTCGTGGATGTCGACCACGATTCGCTTCACCCGAGGGGGCTGTATAGACGTTACGCCCCGCCCGCGCGTGCCGGTCGTATCTCCGTTCGAGCGGGGACACTAGCGCAGCACGCGAAGGCCGGGCCAGGCGGTGTTCGCCTCGTCGAGCGACTCCTTCGTGTACCGGGCGAGGGCCCGGTCCTGCTCCGGACTCAATACGAGGGCCGGGAGGTCCCAATGCAGCGCGACCCGGTCTCCGAGCCCGAGGCGAGGAAGCATCGTCGCATCGTAGCGGAGCCGGGAACGTTCGGCGGGTCCGAACTCGAGGCGGCCGTTCGAGAGCCGGAGGCGAGTCCGTTCGACCTCGAGGAACTCCGTTCCCTTCTCAAGGACGGTCCCCGCGGACGGCCGGCACTGTTCGATGTTCGAGACCGTCGTCTCGACGTGCCCCGTCACTTCGCCGACGCCGACGTACGCTACGTGGAAGACGTGGTGTGGGATCGGTCGCGGCGGGAGGTGAGCCTCCAGGCGCTCGAGGGTCGAGCGCGGAAGGCCGCGGCGTCCGAGCGCTCGGAGCAGCCGGCGGAAATCCTCCCGGTCGAACCGGTCGAGGAGCTCGTTCCCGATCCAGTACGCCTCCACCACGCGCTCGTCGAACGGGTCGAGGCTCGTCTTGGCTGCGATGGCGGCGAGGTACGGGTAGAGGGCCTCGAACCGCGAGAGCGCGGCCCGGGCCTCGGGGAGGTGCGAACCCGCGGTGATCGCTCCGTAGAGATTCGGTTCGGCGTCGCGGGGTCCGCAGTACTGGAGCCGGTTGGTCGCGATGCTGAA
Source organism: Thermoplasmata archaeon (assembly GCA_030040775.1). GTDB lineage: Archaea > Thermoplasmatota > Thermoplasmata > Lutacidiplasmatales > UBA184 > Lutacidiplasma. Next base: position 2,649 of record JASHTB010000047.1, read on the forward strand.
CCGGGCGCAGAGGGAGACCCCGTCCATCTCACGCGGCGGTCGCGCTCGGTCGAAGGACGCGCCCGAGGAACCGACCGACGTCGCGGAACTGCGAGAGCCCGACCACGACCCCCGCGCCCGCCACGACGACGAGCGCGCCGAGGGCCGCCTCGAGCGTGAGCGGCCGGCCCTGGACCATGACCCCGAGGAGCCAGGTGACGGGGAAGCCGAGCACGAGGACCGAGGTAGCGACCCCGAGGTCGACCCGCTTCAAGCCGGTATACCAGGTCGCGACGAAGGCCGAGAGGAACGCGGCGCTGATCCCGACCCAGGCCCACTGCGCTCCCGAGAACCCTGCCACGACCCCCCATTGGGCCGTCAGGGCAAGGTAGGCGGCGAGGAAGGCGCCGCCGAAACCCATCCGGCCCGCCATCACCGTGGCGGAGGGGAGGTCGCGGAGCGCCCGCTTCGAGATCGTGTACTCGACCGCCCACAGGACCGTCGCTGCGAGGACGTAGGCGGTCCCGTCGGTCCAGACGGGTGCGTTCCAGCTGAGCAAGAGCGCGCTGCCTCCGAGCAGGAGGCCCGCTCCGAGCGCGATCCGCCAGTGGAACCGCTCGCGTAGGTAGAGGACGGCGAAGACGGTCGCCCAGAGGAAGAGGGTCCGGTAGGCAAACGAGGCGGTGACCGCACCGCCGGCTTTGGTCGCGAGCTCGAGCCCGTGAAAGAAGAGCAGGAACGGAATCGCGCCTCCCACCAGACCGATCAGCCCCAGCCGGAGCCAGTCGACGCGGCGGAGCGCGGCCGCCCGAAGGCTCCTGGCCGAGACCAGGGCGACCGGTACGAAGGCAGCCCCGACGACGAGGTTCCGCACGGTCACGAACGCGTCCGAGTTCGTCCCGCCGACCGCGTAGGCGTTGACGAACGTCGAGACTCCGCTCACGAACGCGGTGAGGAAGACGAGGAGGAGTCCGGGCCCGACCCAGGAAGACCGGTCGGCCATGGGCCCCTCACTCGACCGGCGTCGGGGAAGCCTGCGCGGTCGCGGCCATCTCGCGATGGTACTCGAGAGCCTCCTCGGCTTCCGCGGCGCCCAGGACCCGGACCGCGAACCCCGCCTGGACGATCACGAAATCCCCGACCCTCGCCTCCGGCGTGTAGATCAGGTTCGCTCGCCGGACCACTCCTCCGAAGTCGACCGTCGCGGCCGTGGGGTCCGAGGACTCCACGCTCACAATCTTCCCGGGCACCGTCAGGCACACGAGCGACTCCTCCTTTACGCAAGAGAGCGAACGGTCCAGACCATCGACCCTTTTCAAGGGCGCGGTCGGGCAGTGGATTCCGAGCGGTCGCGACCCGGTTTCGTTCCCTCGGCCGCCCCTCCTTCGCCGTCCAGGGCGATCAGCACCACGCCCTGGGCGCGGGGGTCGTTCGTGTCTTCCGAGAGCTCGAGCTCGAGGCGGCACCCCTCGGCAGGCGTGCCGACGACCGCGAGGTCCCATCGAGTTCGCAGGGAGCCCTCGGAAAAGTGGGAGAGGGCCCCGACCCAAAGCTCGACCCGCGTCACCTTGAGGAATCCGTTCTCTCGAGCGACCTCGG